>QIFB01000041.1 GCA_003230545.1 Gammaproteobacteria bacterium
TTACTTGCTGTCGGCGTCCTTGACCTCTTCAAACTCGGCATCAACCACGTCCTCCGCAGAGGCTTCGGCTTCTGCACCAGCCTCCGGTGCCGCATCGCCCTGCTGGGCCGCCTGCTCCTGGTAGACGCGTTCGGCCAGCTTGCCGGATTTTTCACCCAGCTCTTTGGTCTTCGCCTCGATGGCCTCCTTGTCATCCCCCTTGATGGCTTCCTGCAGGGCCTCGATCGCGGCCTTGATATCGGTCTTCTCGGCCTCTTCGACCTTGTCACCGAGATCCTCAAGCGACTTGTTGGTCGCATGGATCAGGCCATCCGCCTGGTTGCGCACATCGATCAGCTCGTGGAACTTGCGGTCCTCATCCGCATGCGCCTCGGCATCCGTCACCATCTGGTCGATCTCTTCATCCGACAGGCCACTGTGGCCTTGTCTTTCGCCGACACGTGCAGGATACCGTTCGCATCGATATCGAAGGTCACTTCAATCTGCGGGACACCCCGCGGGGCCGGCGGGATGTCACTCAGGTCAAAGCGCCCGAGCGACTTGTTTCCAGTGGCCACATCGCGCTCGCCCTGCAGCACATGCACGGTCACCGCCGACTGGTTATCGTCTGCGGTCGAGAACACCTGGTTTGCCTTGGTCGGGATGGTGGTGTTCTTCTCGATCAGCTTGGTCATCACACCACCCAGCGTTTCGATACCCAGCGACAGCGGGGTCACGTCGAGCAGCAGCACATCCTTCACCTCGCCGCCCAGCACCCCGCCCTGGATCGCGGCGCCGATGGCCACCGCCTCGTCCGGGTTGACGTCCTTGCGCGGCTCCTTGCCGAAGAAGTTGGTCACCACTTCCTGCACCTTGGGCATCCGGGTCTGACCACCGACGATGATGATGTCATCGATTTCACTGGTCGACAGGCCGGCATCCTTAAGTGCGATTTTGCACGGCTCGATGGTGCGATCGACCAGTTCCTCGACCAGTGCCTCCAGTTTGGCGCGGGTCAGCTTCATGTTGAGGTGTTTCGGACCACTGGCGTCCGCTGTGATGTACGGCAGGTTCACGTCGGTCTGCTGGCTGGAGGACAGCTCGATCTTGGCCTTCTCCGCGCCTTCCTTGAGGCGCTGCATGGCCAGCGGGTCGCCGCGCAGGTCCATGCCCTGGTCCTTCTTGAATTCATCGGCCAGGTAATCGATCAGGCGCTTGTCGAAGTCCTCACCACCGAGGAAGGTGTCACCATTGGTGGACAGCACCTCGAACTGGTGTTCGCCATCGACATCGGCAATTTCAATAATGGAAATATCGAAGGTGCCGCCACCGAGGTCGTAGACCGCGATCTTCGAATCGCCGCGCTTCTTGTCCATGCCATAGGCCAGCGCCGCCGCCGTCGGCTCGTTGATAATGCGTTTCACATCCAGCCCGGCGATGCGCCCGGCATCCTTGGTGGCCTGGCGCTGCGAATCATTGAAGTAGGCCGGCACGGTAATGACCGCCTCGGTCACTGCTTCGCCAAGATAATCTTCCGCGGTGGATTTCATCTTTTGCAGGATACGTGCCGACACCTCGGGCGGCGCCATCTTGTTGCCGTGCGCCTCGACCCAGGCATCGCCGTTGTCTGCCTTGACGATAGTGTAGGGAACGAGATCGATATCACGCTGCACCACATCTTCCTCGAAGCGCCGGCCGATGAGACGCTTGACGGCAAACACTGTGTTGGTCGGATTGGTCACCGCCTGGCGCTTGGCCGACTGGCCCACCAGCACCTCGTTCTCATCGACAAAGGCGACGATGGACGGGGTGGTCCGGTCGCCTTCACTGTTCTCGATCACCTTGGGCTTACCCCCGTCCATCACAGCCACACAGGAGTTCGTGGTGCCCAGGTCAATTCCGATAATCTTACCCATTTTCTCTAATCTCCATGTAACTTAATGAATAGTATAAATTTGAAATCAGTCCGCCATACCCCTGTAGATGGGGGCAAGCGGTTGAAATATCAAGTCTCTCCCTGTGCCTGCACGGCCCTGGAGACCATCACCATGGCCGGCCGGATCAGGCGGCCGTGCAGCAGGTAGCCCTTTTGTACCACGGTCACGACGGTATTCGGCGCCACGTCCTCACGCTCCTGCATGGACATGGCCTGGTGAAATTCCGGATTGAACGGCTCATCCAGTGGATTGATTTCGGTGATACCGAATTTCTCCATGGCCCCGGTCAGCATCTGCAAGGTCAGCTCGACGCCTTCGCGCAGCTTGTCCGCATCCGTATTGTGTTCCGTAAACGCCGACAGCCCCATTTCCAGGCTGTCGCGTACCGGCAGCAACTCCTGGGAAAACCGGTCCAGTGCGAACTTGTGCGCGTTCGCCAGCTCGCGCTCCGAGCGTTTTTGCAGATTATCCAGATCGGCCTGCAGGCGCAGACACTGGTTCCAGTGCTCATCGGCCTTGTTGCGGGCATCATCCAGCATCCCGCTGAGCTCGGTATGCTCCGGGGAAACCTCGACCTCCGTCTCGTCCTCTGCCGGCGCCTCTACTTCCGGGGCCGTGGCTTCCGTACCTTCATCAGCAGGTTCATTTTCCTTTTTCGACATAGAGTTACTCCATATACCTGAAACCGGTTATCACTTCATGGCGCGCCCAAGCGCCGCCCGTATGGGCATCGTTACTGAAATATGGGGACTATTCCTTCTGGTTCAAGGCCGCCCCGAGCAAGCGGGCCGTGGCATCCACGATCGGGATCACCCGGTCATAGGCCATGCGCGTTGGACCGATGACCCCCAGCACCCCGACGATTTGCCCGTCCACCTGGTAGGGCGCCGTGACCATGCTGCACTCGTCGAGGGTCTGGTAGCCGGATTCCTCGCCGATGAAGATCTGGATGCCGTCACCGTGTACGCATTGGTCGAGCAGGCTCAGAATTTCCCGCTTTTTGTTGAAGGCATCGAACAGGTTGCGCAGCTTGTCGATGTCACAGAGTTCATGAAACTCCATCAGGTTGGTCTGCCCGGCCATGATGTAGTCTTCACTCTGGTTTTTTTCCAGGATCTGGTCCGCCATCTGCATGGCCGTCATCATCATCCGGTTCATGGTGGAACGGGCTTCCTGCATCTCGTTCAACAGGGTCCCGCGGACGGCGGACAGGTCCTTGCCGGCAAACAGCTCGTTGAGGTAGTTCGAGGCCTGCTGCAACTCCGCGGGGCTGCATGCACGCTCCGTCATAATCATCCGGTTCTGGACCTCGCCCTCGCTGGTCACCAGGATCCCCAGCACCCGGTTGTCGGACAGGGGCAAAAATTCGACCCGGCTGAACAGCGCATGCTCGTGCCTCGGCAGGGTCACGACCCCCGCCAGCGCAGTTACACCGGACAACAGGCCGGTCGCCGATTCGAGCAGTTCACTGGTCGCCAGTTCGATACCCAGTTCGGAACGCAATTGCTCTACGGATTTCGCGTCCAGGGGTTTCACATTGAGCAGCGTATCCACAAAAAACCGGTAGCCCGCCACTGTGGGAACCCGTCCGGCCGAGGTATGCGGCGAGGTGATAAAACCCAGTTCCTCGAGGTCAGACATGACATTGCGAATCGTCGCCGGACTGAGGTCGAGTCCCGCATCGCGCGACAGGGTACGTGAGCCCACGGGCTGACCATCGCGGATGTAGCGATCAATCAGCACCTTCAGCATATGCTGGGTGCGGTCCGGGATATCAGCTGTTGAGTCGGTCACAGTCGGGAGCTTGCAGCGGTCATGTTGACGCTATCATTTAGCACTCTCGAATATAGAGTGCCAATGGGCAGCACGCAACTGCCCCGGCCCTGATTTGACCGGGGTGCTGCTCGGCCGGCCGGAAACGATCCCGGTAAATCCGCAGTTGGTCTGCCCGTGGCAGTCATGGTAGTTTCCCATGCAAATGAACTGCATAGGCCATCCATGAAATCCGCCTTTAAACGGGTCGGGTTGATCGGCAAGACCGGCGACCATAACGTGGCCGTGACGGTGCGCGCACTGGTTGACTTCCTGGAACGTCACAAGGCGAAGATCCTGCTGGATGAGGGCATCGCCGACATGGCGCCCGACAGCAAGGGCAGCATCGTTGACCGCGACCTGCTGGCCATGAAGTGCGACCTGGCCATTGTCGTCGGTGGCGACGGCACCCTGCTGAATGCGGCCCGCAGTCTCGCCGAGCCCGGTGTCGCCGTGCTCGGGGTCAACCTCGGCCGGCTCGGGTTCCTGGTGGATGTCTCGCCGGAGGAGATGACCCGGCAACTCGAGCAGATATTCAGCGGTGATTACCTGGAAGAGGAACGCACGCTGCTGCATGCGAGCGTGACCCGGGATGGCGAGGCCATCGATGACAGCTCCGCGCTCAACGATGTCACCATCCACAAGAAAGATATTGCCCGCATGATCGAGCTGGATACCTGGATCGACGGACATTTCCTCAACTCCAATCGCTCCGATGGCCTGATCATCGCAACCCCTACGGGATCTACCGCCTATGCCCTGTCCGGCGGCGGTCCGATCCTGCACCCGGGCCTGGACGCCATTACCCTGGTGCCGATCTGCCCGCACACCCTGAGTAACCGCCCGATCGTGATCCACGACAATGCCATCATCGAGGTGGTCATTCACGAGGGCACCGTGCAGGCACAGATTACCTGCGATGGCCAGATTTCCCTGACACTGGATCCCGGCGACCGGATAACGGTGCGCAAGCACGACCACAGCCTGCGGCTCATTCATCCGCCGGGACACGATTATTTCGAAATCCTGCGCAAGAAACTGCGCTGGAGTGAACAGCCGTGATGAATAATCAGATAGTGGCTCAAGTCGGCATCATGAATGCCTGGCGGAATAAATTCCGCCCTGCAACACCGTATCTTGCAGGGCCGAATTTATTCGGCCTGGTACAAACCGGGCAACTACCAGCAATTATCTCGCGCAAAGGCTTTTGTAAAATCAGCCCCGCCGTATGCTGACCCATATCAACATCCGCAACTTTGCCATTGCCGACGCGGTGGAGGTCGAATTCGGCCCCGGGATGAGCGTGCTCACCGGCGAGACCGGTGCCGGCAAGTCCATCCTGATCGATGCCCTCGGCCTGGTACTGGGTGACCGGGCCGACAACAGTGTCATACGCCATGGCAGCGAGCGCGCTGAAATTTCTGTCGACTTCGATATCCGTCACCACGCGGCTGCCACAGACTGGCTGCAGGACCACGAGCTGGACGCCGACGACGCCTGCCAGCTGCGCCGCATCATCAACCGTGCAGGCCGCTCCCGGGGTTTTATCAACAACCAGCCGGTTCCACTGCAGTCACTGCGTGAACTCGGTGAACGGCTGGTGGACATCCACGGACAACACGAGCACCAGTCCCTGCTGCACGCGGCGGTCCAGCGCCAGCTGCTGGATACCTTTGCCGGGCACGCAGCCCTGGTGGCCGACAGCGCCGGCCGGTACCGGGCGTGGGCAGCAACCCGGGATGCACTGGAACAGGCACAGCAAGCCGGAGAGGACCGCGACGCCCATATCGACCTGCTGCGCTACCAGGTGCAGGAACTGGACGCACTCGGACTGGAGCAGGAAGAAATCGATCACCTCGGTCACGACCACGACCGGCTGGCCAACGCCGAGCAGTTGCTGGCGGCATGTCAGCAGGGAGTGGAGCGACTGAATACGGAGACCGGTACCTCGGCCTTCCAGCTGGTCAGCACGACCCTCGGCGAACTGGAAGAACTGTCACGCCTGGACCAGCGCCTTGAAACCACGACCGGCCTGCTGAACGAAATCATGGTGCTGGTACAGGAATGCGCGGACGGATTACGTGGTTATACGGAAGGACTGGAAATTGACCCCGGCCGGTTACGGCAACTCGAAGAACGCATGGGTGTATTGCACGATCAGGCGCGCAAGCATCACTGCAGGCCGGAAGCACTCCCGGAAATCCATGAGCGGCTGCAGGAAGAACTGGACTCCCTGGAAAATGCCGACCGCGACCTCGCGGAACTGCAGTCACGGCTCGAACACCAGGCTGGCGACTATCAGCAAACCGCGCAGCAGTTGTCAGCCGGCCGGGTGAAGGCAGCGCGCAAATTCGGGAAACAGGTGAGTGCGGACATGCAGCAACTCGGGATGCCCGGCGGGGTGTTCGAGATCAGGGTAAACCATGACACGGACCGGTCGTTCTCGCCGCATGGCATGGACCGCATCGAATTCATGACCAGCGCCAACCCGGGACAGCCCCCCGGCCCGTTGGCGAAAGTCGCATCCGGTGGTGAACTGTCACGCATCAGCCTGGCGATCCAGGTAATCTGCCTGAAAGGCGAACATATCCCGACCCTGATCTTTGACGAGGTTGACACCGGTATCGGTGGCGGTGTTGCCGAGATCGTTGGGCAGAAGCTGCGTGCACTGGGTGAGGATCGCCAGGTATTTTGCGTGACCCACCTGCCCCAGGTCGCTGCACTGGCCAACCGGCAACTCCAGGTCAGCAAACTGACCGGCGATGACACCACCCGGACCCGCGTGCGCCCGCTTGATGAAGCAGAACGCATCGATGAACTGGCGCGCATGCTCGGTGGCGTCAGGATTACCCGGCAGACACGCAACCATGCCCGCGAGATGCTGGCACAGGGCCGGCAGGCGACCAGGGTAGCTGTAGGGTCGAATTCATTCGACCCGTCATGATTGGCCGAATGAATTCGGCCCTACTCAGTCAGACAAGCAGTACTAATACGAACTAAATAGCCGCTTACCAGAATGCCGCCGCCAGCTTCTCCAGCAGGCGCGCAGCCTCGGCCCTTTCTGTCTTGCTAAGCCGGTCAAAGCGCTGCTTCAGGTAATCGACCTGGCGCGGGAAGTGCTGTTCGAACAGGCGCCCGCCACTGTCGCTCAGCTGCACCTGCGTACAGCGCTGATCTGTCGGGCTGGTCACGCGCCGGACCAGACGCTTGCCTTCCAGCCGGTCGACGATACCCGTGAGCGTTCCCTTGCTGATCAGGGTATGCTCACCAATCTCCCTGAACGTCATGCCGCCAGTATTACCAAGGACAAAGATGACATCCGCCTGCGGTGCCGTCAGGCCGGCGATGCGATGCCCGTCCGCAGCATATGCCGCGAAACCCTGGTAGGCACGCACCAGCGCTCGCATCAGCGGCATAAAGTCCTGCCGGGCAGCGTTCTTGCTGGTAAGTCTGGCGCCCATCGCAGCCTCGCAATAGTACTAACGCGAACTAATATAGTTCTTGTTAGTACTATTGTCAATACACATACAGCACAGGATTAATAAGCAGGCTCTTCCCTGATCGAGCAAGTTGCACCTTTTGAGCGTGAATCCGCCGTCCCCGGTATGAGCCCCTGTCAGGGAACGCTGCAAGTCCATCCCTGGACGCTCAACGGCTTCATCCCTGAAGCCGATGTCCCTGACAGGGGCTCATACCGGGGACGGCGGATTACATGACGCAACAATCTGTGCGGTTACTCGGGGTCCAGGGGGACTGCTCAAGACCGTTGGCCGCAGGGATGCGGCCATCGAGCTTACAGGGATGTACTTGCAGCGTGTCTTGAGCAGTCCCCCTGGGCCTCGAGTGACTTTGCTCAGACTGTGCAGTCCACTCGATCAGGGGAAGAGCAAGGGGTATTTTGTATTCTCCCCTGCCCTTCCCGGTGACTTACTTGCCCTTGCAGTCCGCGCAGATTCCGTACATGTACAGGCAGTGGTCAGTCATCTCGTAGCCAAGTTCTGCAGCAATGTCCTGTTGCCGCGCTTCAATGGTCTCATCGACAAACTCGTCAACCCGGCCGCATTTCACACACAGGATGTGATCATGGTGGGTGCCCTGGTTAAGTTCGAAGACCGAGTGACCTCCCTCGAAGTGATGGCGCTTGACGAGGCCGGCCGCCTCGAACTGGGTCAGCACCCGGTAGACGGTAGCGAGCCCGATTTCCTCTCCTGTCTCTAGCAGTGCCTTGTAGACATCTTCCGCGCTGTGATGCCGGTTGCTGCTCTGCTCGAGAATATCGAGGATCTTCACCCTCGGCAGGGTAACCTTCAGACCGGCCTTGCGTAACTCACTGGATTCCAAGGTTTGCTCTCCTGTTGTAATGCCATTGCCTGCTGTATTGGGGTATTATGCGACCGGTCATATAGCAAGCACGACTGGTCTGCGGATGAAAAAGCTTCTCATTATTATCACCTGCATTGCAACCCTGGTTACGGCAGCCTGCTCCCGCTTTCACATACCGCACCGGATCGATATCCAGCAAGGTAATGTGGTTACCCAGGAAAAGGTGAACAAGCTGGAACCCGGCATGAACCGCAACCAGGCCCAGTTCATCATGGGTTCGCCCATGATTATCGATGTTTTTCACGAGGACCGGTGGGATTACATCTATTACCTCAAGCCGGGTTATGGTGACCTGAGCGAGGAACGTGTCACCCTGTTCTTCGAGAATGACTCGCTGGTGAGGATTGATGGATCCATGCAGCCATCAGAGACACCTGTCGCCGGGGGTGCAACCACCCGGCAAACACTCGTGGTACCCCCCCAGGAGCGTGTGGCGCCAGGGTTATTCAACCAGCTCTGGTACTGGATTACCTTCCGCAGCCCGGGTGATGATGAATTCTAGGGAACCATCTGATTAATTCCTGTATCGAAATCCCGGCCTTCGCCGGCGTGACGACACATCAGAGCTTCCCTAGAGTTTTCCGCCTCCCTTTTTGGTGGCCTTCCCTTCTGCGGCACGCTGCTTCCTGACTTCTTTTGGATCGGCAATCAACGGCCGGTAAATCTCGACCCGGTCGCCAGGTTGCAGCTCGTCTGACAGTTTCACACTTTTTCCGAAGACTCCAACCCGGTTTTTATCCAGGTCGATTTCAGTAAACTGCTCGAAGATTCCGGACAGTTTGATCGCCTGTTCCAGCGTGGTCCCCCGGTCAACCACCAGCTCGATAATGACCTGTCGTTCGGGCAAGGCATAGGCCACCTCGACCGTCATTTCTTCAGCGTGCTCCATAAACCTCTACCGCACGCTTCTGAAAAGAGTCCACCAGGGTACTGGCAATCTGGTTAAAGACCGGCCCGACCACCATGCCCAGTACCCGGTTTTCGAAATCGTATTTCATAAACAGGGAAATCTTGCTGCCCGTCTCGCCCAGCCGGTCAAACTGCCAGCATCCGTCAAGGCGGCTGAACGGGCCATCCACCAGTTGTATTTCTATGATCTTGTTGACCTGGTGGCGGTTACGCGTGGTAAACGACCGGGTCAGGCCACTCACCGAGAATTCAATACTGGCGCACACTTCATCATTGTCCTGCGACAGCACCCGGCTGCTCCTGCACCAGGGCAGAAACCGGGGATAAGACTCGATGTCACTGACCAGCGTGAACATCTCCTCCGCTGTATAGGGCACCAGAGCCGAACGCTTTACGGATTCCAAGGTAATTGCCTGCCAGTAGCCCGGATTCAGCCCAGTCCCAGATATGCCAGAAAGCCTGCGTAGACCCTCTCAAACCAGTCAAGCACACCGATGACATTGAGAAACACAATAAATACTGCAGCTGGTGTTATATAACGTACCAGGAACCACCACAGCTTATAGAAAAATCCATCGCCCATGGCCAGTTCATCGACGCTGGATGACTTGCGCATCTGCCAGACTGCAAACACCGCAATTAACAGCCCGCCCAGCGGCAGCATAATATTGGCCGTCAGATAATCAAGCAGGTCAAACAGGGTCTTGTCATGGAATATTTCGATTGCCGATAACGGCTTTACGTCGGACCAGATATTGAATGAAAACACCGTGAGCAGTCCAACCAGCCAGGTCGCCAGGCCGGCAAGGACAGAGGCATAGATACGGCTCAATCCCATGTTCTCCACCATCCATGCGACAGCAGGTTCAATCAGCGAGATGGCCGAAGTCCAGGCAGCAAACACCAGCAGGATGAAGAACAGCATGCCAAAAAACGCGCCGCCGTCCATATGCCCGAACGCAATCGGCAACGTCGTGAAAATCAGACCGGCCCCTGAGTCCGGCTCAAGACCATTGGCAAAGACAATCGGGAATATCGCCATGCCGGCCAGCAGGGCCACCAGCGTATCCATCAGGGACACGGCAATCGAGGTCCTGGCAATAGAGGCATTGTCCGGCAGATAGGAGCCATACACCATGATCGCGCCCATGCCAAGACTGAGGGTGAAAAAGGCATGGCCCATGGCAATCAATACACCATCTGCCGTTATCTTGCTGAAATCCGGGGTGAAGAGAAAATCGATCCCCTGCTGGAACGCGCCGCTGTTCCAGGCATAACCCACGAGCACCAGCAGCAGTATGAACAGGGCCGGCATCAGCAGGCGCACGGCACTTTCCAGGCCTCTGCGTACTCCGCGTGCTACCACGGTCATGGTCATGATCATGAAAATGGTGTGCCAGGCAAGCAGGCGTTCCGGGTCATTGGTGAGACTCGTAAAGATGCTCTGTATCCCGTCTGCAGTCAGCCCGGTAAACAGGCCGCTGCCGGCACGGAACACGTAGGCCAGGGCCCAGCCGGCAATGACGCTGTAATAGGAAAGAATCAGGAAGCCGGCCAGCACACCGGCCCAGCCCAGCCACTGCCAGTGAGGACTGGCACTCTCCTCCGCTGCCAGCGTTCGCATCGTGTTGATCGGGCTCTGGCGCCCGCGGCGACCGAGCATAACCTCCGCCATCATGATCGGGATACCGATGACGGCGATACAGGCAAGATATACCAGCACAAAGGCACCGCCGCCGTTCTCACCGGCTATATAGGGAAACTTCCATATATTCCCCAGCCCGACAGCCGAGCCGGTCGCGGCCAGAATGAAGGCCAGTCGGGAGGACCACTGTCCGTGAATTGATACGCGTTCGGTCGTCATAGCTATCGCCGGATAATTATAGTCCGGCATTGTCCGCGATATGGCAATTCACCTCAACCGCGGCATTCCCGGGTCACACTGCTGGCAAGACGTATTGTTATACTGCGCCCATGAGCAGGAAGAAAACCGGCAAAAAAGGTCCGTCCAGCACCATTGCCCTGAACAAAAAAGCCCGTCATGACTACTTTATCGAAGATCGCTTCGAGGCTGGCCTTTCCCTGCAGGGCTGGGAAGTCAAAAGCCTGCGGGAAGGACGGGTGCAAATCAACGAGAGCTATGTGTTGCTGAAAGATGACGAGGCCTGGTTGTTCGGTGTCCATATCACGCCCCTGACCAGCGCCTCAACACATGTCAAGACTGACCCGACACGCAGCCGCAAGCTGCTGCTGCACCGCCGGGAACTCGACAAGTTGATCGGCGCCGTGGAACGCAAGGGCTATGCCCTGGTTCCAATGGCGCTGTACTGGAAAAAAGGCCGGGCAAAAGCGGAAATCGCCCTGGCGCGCGGCAAGCAGAGCCATGACAAGCGTGCCACCGAGAAAGACCGTGACTGGAAGCGCCAGAAGGAACGCCTGCTGCGCGGTCGCTAATAACGATAGTACAGCCGGAAACCGGCTACTCTTCGGGAACGGTTTCCGCGGTCGAGGATGCGGAGGATTTCTCCCTGTTGCGCTCTTCCATCATGGCAATCAGCCCGTCGATCCCCTTGCGACGAATGATGTCTGAAATGCTCGATCGTTGCGTGGCAACCATGCTTACTCCCTCGATGACCACGTCGTAGACCTTCCAGCCGGTATCATCAAGGTGCATTCGAAACCGGATATCCAGCAGAGGTCCGTTTGATTGCTCAACCTCTGTCACCACCATCACTTTCTTCGGATCGTTGGTCTTGCGTACCGGCTTGTAATGAACAACCTGGTTCTTGTAGTCCTCACTGGTGAACGTGGAGAGATATGAATTGATCATCAACTCCGTGAACTCAGCGATAAAAACCTCGCGCTGCTCCGGGGTTGCCTTGCGCCAGTTTTTTCCCAATACCCATTTCGAAAACAGGAACAGGATAAAATCGACATTCTGCACAACAATCGCGTCAGCCACTTCACGCATCCGCGCCTGATCGTTCAGGATACCCGGATCCGCATCAACGATCGCAATCACCTTGTCCGACATACCCTGCAGCACTTCCACCGGATCTGGATGCGCCTGAACCACGGCAGGTGGCAGCAGGCAGGCCAGCAGGGCCATGCCTGATAGAATGTTTGTTATCCGTGTGTTCATAAATATCCCTGAATTGTTCGCGTCCTTCTTTATGACAGGCAAATACGAAAAATATGCCGGCAGGATTATAACGGTGAAT
>QIFB01000084.1 GCA_003230545.1 Gammaproteobacteria bacterium
CGTGATCACTGATGTCCCGGTATCCCGATTCACGGAACAGCTGACCGAGAGGACCGCCCTGGTCATAGCCGTGTTCCACCAGCAGCCAGCCATTCCCGTCCAGATGTTCCCCGGCACAATGCACAATGCGTTGCAGTTCATCCAGGCCCCGCGGCCCGGCAGCCAGCGCGCTGCGCGGTTCATGACGGACATCGCCGGCTGCCAGGTGCGGATCCGATGCAGAGATGTAGGGCGGGTTGCTCAGGATGAAATCAAACGGCTGTGCAGGCAGCGGTGTGCACCACGAACCTTCAACAAACTGCACGTTCCGGATACCGAGGCGCTGTGCATTCTGTGTCGCGACCGCCAGCGCCCGACCCGAAATATCCGTCGCGAGTATTTCCGCACGTGGCCGCTCGCTGGCAATGGCGAGCGCGATTGCGCCGCTGCCGGTACCGAGGTCGGCGATGCGCACCTCCGTGTCATTCGGAATCTTTGCAAGCGCCAGTGCCACCAGGGTTTCCGTTTCCGGGCGTGGTATCAAGGTGTCGGCTGTCACGGCAAGCTCCAGTGACCAGAATTCCCGCCACCCGGTCAGATGGGCAACCGGTTCGCCCGCTGCCCGGCGCGCCAGCCATGCGAGGAAATGCGCCTGCTGTTCGGCGCTGACACTGTGCTCCGGCCAGGCGTGCAGGTAACTGCGTGGCTTGCCGAGACTGGCGGCCAGCAGGACCTCGGCATCCAGTTGTGCACTGTCCGTTGCGAGTGCCTGGACAGCCTGTGCCAGCAGTGCCTTGATGGACAGGGTAGTGCCGTTCACGGTGAAACTTCGAATTACCGGCCCTGTGTTTCCAGTGCAGCGAGCTGGTCGGCCCGGTCCTCGTTGACCAGCGGGTCGATCACCGCGTCCAGGTTGCCGGCCATGACATCGTCAAGTTTGTACAGGGTGAGATTGATGCGGTGGTCGGTCAGGCGCCCCTGCGGGAAATTATAGGTGCGGATGCGTTCGGAGCGGTCGCCGCTGCCGACCAGTGAGCGGCGTGTCTCGGTCTCCTCGGTCTTCTGTTTCTCGCGCTCGACATCGAGCAGGCGTGCGGCCAGCAGCGACATCGCCCGGGCGCGGTTCTTGTGCTGCGAACGTTCGTCCTGGCATTCCACCACGATGCCGCTCGGCAGGTGGGTCAGGCGGATGGCCGAGTCGGTCTTGTTGACATGCTGACCGCCGGCCCCGGAGGCACGGAACGTGTCGACCTTGAGGTCGGCAGGATTGATATCCACCGGATCGATCTCGTCGGCCTCGGGCAGAATCGCAACGGTGGCGGCGGAGGTGTGGATGCGCCCCTGGGACTCGGTTTCCGGCACGCGTTGCACGCGGTGGGCGCCGGACTCAAATTTCAACCGCGAATAGGCGCCCTGGCCGATGAGTCGGGCAATAATTTCCCGGTAGCCGCCGTGTTCACCCGGGCTTTCACTGAGTATCTCGATGGGCCAGTTGCGCTGCTCCGCGTAGCGCGAGTACATTCGGAACAGGTCACCGGCAAACAGGGCGGCCTCGTCACCGCCGGTGCCGGCACGGATCTCGAGAAAGATGTTGCTGTTGTCATGCGGGTCTTTTGGCAACAGCAGCTTCTGCAGCTCCAGTTCGAGTGCCTTGATCCGGTCCGTTGCACTGACCAGCTCCTCGTTGACCAGCGCCTGCATATCGGGGTCCGGGTCCCTGAGCATTTCCTGCGCGGAGCTGACATCATCGCGCGCCTGCTGCCAGGCACGGAAGTTGTTTACCACGGGGGTGAGCTGCGCATACTCCATCGACAGTCGGCGATAGCGGTCCTGGTCGGCAATGGTCTCCGCATCCGCGAGCAGGGCGCTGACCTCGCTGTGACGTTCCTCGATGCCCTCGAGCTTTCTGACGATGGAGTCTTTCATGACTGGATGGTGTGTGCTGACTGTTCCGGTTGTGGTCCAGCCTGAATCTGGCCGAATGAATTCGGCCCTGCCAGGAGCATTGTTGCAGGGCGGAATTTATTCCGCCAGACAAACTTGATGCCGGATTGAGCCACTATTGTTATTTCCTGTCTTTCAGGCTGAACAGGGTGCGCACGGTTTCCAGCAGACTGGTCTGGCCCTGCTCGACCGCATGGCGCAGGTTGACGCTGGGGTCATGCGCCAGCTTGTTGATGATGTTCCTGGCAAGTGACTCCAGTACCTGCTGCGGGTCTTCCCCGCTGGCCAGTTGCCGACGGGCCTTCTCGAGCTCGGCATCGCCAATGGCACTGGCATGGTCGCGGTAGGCACGGATGGCAGGTACCGCATCCAGTGATTTCAGCCAGTCCATGAAATGCCCCGTCTGCACCTCGATAATGTCCTCGGCCTGCGCTGCGGCTTCCCGGCGGGACTTCATGTTTTCATCGATGACCTGCTGGAGATCATCCACGGTGTAGTGGTAGACGTCATCGAGGTCGGCCACCCCGGGGTCGATATCGCCGGGTACTGCAATGTCGACCATGAATACCGGCCGGTGCTTGCGAGAGCCCAGTGCCTTCCGGACCATGTCGATGTCGAGGATGCAGGACGGACTCCCGGTCGAGGAAATAATAATGTCTGCCTCTGCCAGGTGTGCCGGGATCTGGTCGAGCGCAATACCGTAGCCGTTGAACTGAACGGCCAGCTGCTGGGCGCGTTCCAGGGTGCGATTGGCAATAATCATCTTGCCGATGCCGTGTTCTGCCAGGTGCCGTGCTGCAAGTTCGATGGTTTCACCGGCGCCAATCAGCAAGGTGGTCTGTTCGTCCAGGTTCCCGAATATCTGCCGCGCCAGGCTAACTGCGGCAAACGCGACTGACACCGGGCTGGCCCCGATGGCTGTGTCGGTGCGGATCTGTTTGGCCACTGAAAAGGTATGCTGAAACAGCCGGCTGACCAGGGTGTCAAGTGAACCGGCGCGGGAAGCTTCCTGGAAGCTGTCCTTCATCTGACCGAGGATCTGCGGTTCACCCAGGATCATGGAATCCAGGCCGGCGGCCACCCGCAACATGTGGCGCACGGCAGTGGCACCCTCGAACGAATACAGGTGCGGTTGCAGTGTATCCTTGCCCAGGCCATGAAACTCGCACAGCCAGTCAGCCACTGACTCACGCGTGTCGGACTGGCTGGCACAGTAAAGCTCGGTCCGGTTGCAGGTCGACAGGATGGCTGCTTCCCGCACATTATCCAGCCCGGTAATCTCGCGCAGGGCGTTCGGCAACCGGTCCGGCGGGAACGCGACCTGTCCGCGGACCTCCACGGGTGCGGTGCGATGATTAATGCCAAGGATTGTCAGATACATGCCGAAACAGGAAATGCCCTGGGAAAATCGTGAAATTTTGCATGGCGGGGTCCCGGAATACAAGCTGCCGGGCAAACCGGTAGAGGACAGGCGGGATATAAACCTCTGGTGAATTCAGCGGTCATTGTACAGGAACCTTTGCAGGGGCAAGCTGTTAGAATGATAACCATGAAACTGAAAAGATTGCCCACCAGCGGGCTGACGGCATGTGTCGTGCTGCTCGGGATGACGCTATTGACACAGGTTGCCTGTACGGCATCGCGCGGTGTGGAAACCACCAGGACCCAGGAAGAGCCTGCCATCGAACCCCGGGATCCGTCTGCGGACGCCGCCGCCCCGGCAGACAGCAGTGCGGAGACTGTCACCGAGTCACTGTCACAGGAAATGCTCTACGACATCCTGCTGGCCGAGATTGCCGGGCAGCGGGGCCGGCTGGACGTGTCGGCACCCCATTACCTGCAGGCTGCTCTGGGCTCCAGGGATCCGCGGGTGGCTGAACGCGCCGTGCAGATTGCGGCCTATGCAAAGGAATACAAAGTTGCACTGCGCGCTGCGCGCCATTGGCTGGAAATCGACCCGGCCAGTGTCGAAGCCCGCAAGGTGGTCACCGCGCTTGCCCTGAAGCTGGGCGATATGGACGAGGTGGTCAGGCAGCTGGACTACATTGTCGCCAATTCCGAAAACCATGCCGAGGGTTTTCAGCTGGCGACCGCGGTGCTTGCACGACACGCCGACAAGGCGGTCGCACTGGCAGCCATGGAGCAGCTGGCCAGCCGGTACCCGGACAGCGCACAGGCGAGTCTGGGCGTGAGTCGACTGGCATTGCGTGCAGATGAACCGGAGCGTGCGCTGGACGCGGTTAACGCGGCCCTGCAGATGCAGCCGGACCTGACAGATGCCGTGATTCTCAAGGCGCGGATTCTGGTCAGCCAGGACCGGAAACCCGAGGCGACGACAGCACTGGCGCAGGCCGTTGAACAACAGCCGAACGACCCCGACCTGCGGTTTGCCTATGGCCGCATGTTGCTGGAATCCGGTGATATCCAGGGTGCGAAGCAGCAGTTCGGCAAGGTTGTCAAACTGGACCCGGAAAATAACGATGCGGTTTTCTCGCTCGCGTTACTGGAGCTGGAAACCGGGGGCATCAAGCCGGCAGAGCGCCACCTGCAAATCCTGCTGGAACGCGGGGAAAAACTGCAGGCCGTTTATTACTACCTCGGATATGCCGCCGAACAGGGCGGTGATGACGATGCCGCGGTGGACTGGTACCGGCAGGTAGAAGACGGTGAATACTGGACGCAGTCGCGCCTGCACATGGCCCGGATCATGATCGGGCAGGGCAGACTGGAAGATGTGCGTCACGAGATCCAGGCATTGCGCAGGGACAACCCCGAAAATGCCGTCGATTTTTACCTGATCGAGGGCCAGATACTGAGCGATTCCGGGCTGGATGATGATGCCTTCAAGCTGTATTCAGAGGCTCTGCTGAGCTCTCCGGATGATGAGAAACTGCTGTATGCGCGTGCTTTGGTAGCGGAAAAGACCGACCGCCTGGAAATTGCGATACAGGATTTACAGCACATTCTGAAAAACGATCCCGATAACGTCCGGGCGCTGAATGCGCTCGGATACACGCTTGCCGATCGTACGGACCGCCATGCCGAAGCACTGACTTATATCGAAAAGGCCTACGCGATGGAACCGGATGATCCGGCGATCATGGACAGCCTGGGATGGGCGCATTACCAGCTTGGCAACCTGGACAAGGCACAGGAGTACCTGCAGCAGGCATTCAAACTGTCCGGCGATGGCGAGATCGGCGCCCACCTTGGCGAGGTGCTGTGGGTAAACGGTGACCCGGATGGCGCACGCCGGGTCTGGAACGCGGCGCTGGAGAAAGATTCTGACAATCCGGTACTCCGGAAAGTCATGCAACGCTATCAGCCGTGAAACCCTTTTTCTTCGGGCTGGTCCTGGTGCTGGCCGGGTGTGCCAGTCAGCCCGGGCCGCGGGTAGCAGCGACTGCCTTTGATCCCGAGCTGCCTGAAAATTCTGCCTGGAGCATCCGCGGCCGGGTGTCGCTGGTCCGGGGGGAGCAGGGCTGGCATGCCAGGATGAACTGGCACGAAGCCGACGGTCACTACCGCCTCAATCTGTCCGGTCCGCTGGGGCAGGGCGCGCTGCAGATCAACGGTGCGGTCGACGGGATGGTCCGTCTGCAGACCGCGGACGGGCAGCAGTATGCGGCAGCGGACGCCGATGCACTGGTCTTGTCCGTAACCGGCTGGCAATTACCGGTTACCGACCTGCGCTACTGGGTACGTGGCGTCCCCGTTCCCGGGGAGGACGCCGGTATGACCACCGATGGCCAGGGGCGGCTGGCCCGCCTGTCGCAGTCCGGCTGGGATATCACCTACAACCGCTATCGTGAACATGTCGGGCGCGGTTGGCCCACCCGGATGCGCCTGGAGACGGCAGATATCACGGTGACCCTCGTCATCGATGAATGGACCGTGTCCCCGCCGGTGACGCAACCAGCGGGCCCGGTACCGTGACCGGCCTGCCGATCCCCGGAACGGCCAGCGGGCCGTGGCCGGCCCCGGCCAAGCTGAACCTGTTCCTGCACATCACCGGACGGCGCGCGGACGGTTACCACACCCTGCAGACGGTGTTCCAGTTTCTTGACCGGACGGACCGCCTGTATTTTGATAGCACCGAAGCCGGGGAAATACGCCGTTTTGGCGGCCCGCCCGGCATTCCCGCGGCAGCTGACCTGAGTGTGCGTGCCGCCGGACTGCTGCAAACGGTCTCCGGTACCGGCAAGGGTGTTGATATCCATATTGATAAATGCCTGCCCCCGGGGGGTGGCCTGGGTGGCGGCAGCTCGGATGCCGCAACCACCCTGTGGGCGCTCAATCGCCTCTGGGACGTTGGCCTCGACACCGGGGAACTGGCCAGGCTGGGTCTTGAGCTGGGTGCGGATGTGCCGGTGTTCATCCGCGGCGAGGCGGCCTGGGCCGAGGGAATCGGCGAAATCCTCACCCCCGTCAGCCTCCCGGAGCCGTGGTTTCTGGTCGTGGTACCGCCGGTAAGCGTATCAACTGCCGATATTTTTTCCGTCGCGGAATTGACACGGGATACGCCGCAGATGACAATACGCGCCTTTCTCGCGGGCGGCGGCCAGAATGACTGCGAGGCCGTGGTACGGCGTGTACATCCGCAGGTTGCTGCAGCACTCGACTGGCTGAACACCCATGCCCCGGCACGGATGACCGGGACCGGCGCGTGTGTATTTGCCGCCTTCGAGGTGGAAGCGGAGGCCCGGTCGGTGGAACGGCAGGTACCCCCGGACTGGACGGCGTTTGTCGCCAGGGGGATGAACCGGTCACCACTGCAGGCGGTAGTGACATGACCAACCCGTTCCACGGACAGGTGTATGCACCGCATCGCTGTTGATGGGGCGTAGCCAAGCGGTAAGGCACGGGGTTTTGATCCCCGCATGCGCAGGTTCGAATCCTGCCGCCCCAGCCATTTACGAAACACCAGACTGATACATGATGAACGGTATACCAGCATCCGATGACAACACCCGCATGATGGTGTTTGCCGGCAATGCGAACCCGAAACTGGCGCAGGCGATCGCCAACAAGCTGCGACTGCAGCTTGGCAATGCTATTGTTAGCCGTTTCAGCGATGCCGAGGTTCAGGTTGAAATCATGGAAAATGTCCGTGGCAAGGACGTTTTCATCGTGCAACCGACGTGTGCACCGGCCAATGACAACCTGATGGAGCTGCTGGTCATGATTGATGCCCTGCGCCGCTCCTCGGCCTGGCGTATTACCGCGGTGATGCCGTACTTCGGTTATGCTCGCCAGGACCGCCGGCCGCGTTCCGCGCGGGTGCCCATTACCGCGAAGGTGGTAGCGCAGTTGATCGGCAAGGTAAGGGCCGACCGGGTACTGACGATTGACCTGCATGCAGACCAGATCCAGGGATTTTTTGATATCCCGGTCGATAACGTGTATGCCTCGCCAATGTTGCTGGGGGATATCTGGCGGCAGAAATACCCGGACCTTATCGTGGTGTCACCCGATGTCGGTGGCGTGGTCAGGGCGCGTGCCATTGCCAAGCGGCTGGATGATGCCGACCTGGCCATTATCGACAAGCGCCGGCCGCAACCGAACGAGGCCCGGGTCATGAATATTATCGGCGAGGTCAAGGGGCGTACCTGTGTCCTCGTCGATGACCTGGTAGATACCGCGGGTACGCTGTGCCTGGCGGCGCTGGCGCTGAAGGAGCAGGGCGCCGAGCGGGTAGTGGCCTACTGTACACACCCGGTATTGTCCGGTTCGGCAGTCGATAACATTAATGCGTCGGAACTCGATGAACTGGTGGTAACGGACACTATCCCGTTACGCGAGAATGCCAGCAACTGTGACAAGATACGGCAGCTGAGTATTGCTACCATGCTGGCCGAGACCATGCGCCGCATCAGCGACGAGGAATCGGTCAGTTCGCTGTATATGGATTGAGAATTTTGATGGTGCTTTTCCTGGTCGCGGGAAAAGCGTAACTGTAATGCCGCAAGGCAGGTAATTTGGAGAAACAACATGGCTATCAGCTTTGAACTAACCGCAGAGCCGCGTAGTGACACAGGTAAGGGTGCGAGCCGCCGCCTGCGCCGTACCGGCAAGATACCCGCCATTATCTATGGCGGCGGGAAAGATCCGGAGTCACTGACGTTGTCTCACAACGAAATAATCCGCAATCTGGAACACGAGGCCTTTTACTCGCACATCCTGACAATCAAGGTCGGGGGAAGTGAAACCCAGGCCATTCTGCGCGACTTGCAACGCCATTCGAGCAAGCCCGCGATCCTGCATATGGACCTGCAGCGTGTCAGCGCCACCGAGAAGCTCAAGACTCATGCCCCGCTGCACTTTATCGGTGAAGATATTACGCCAGGCGTCAAGGCCGGTGGGCTGGTTTCGCATGATCTGACGGAAGTCCTGATCGAATGTTTGCCGAAAGACCTGCCGGAATTTATCGAGGTTGACATCTCGGGCATGGAGATCGGGGATGCGCAGCACCTGTCCGACCTGAAGGTACCCGAGGGTGTGTCGCTGCTCGATCTGACGCGTGGCGAAGGCCATGACCTGGCGGTGGTATCCATTCATGTGAAACGGGTTGTCGAAGAAGTCGAGGAAGCCCCTGCTGCTGAAGGTGAGGCAGCCGCCGCCGGTGGTGACGAGGAAGCCGGGGGTGAAGGTGACGCTGACAAGTCCGACTGACAGGACCCGTCTTTTTGACTGTCATACGGCTAGTCGCCGGGCTGGGTAATCCCGGGGCAAAGTACGAACAGACCCGGCATAACGCCGGGTTCTGGTTCGTGGATGCAGTTGCCCGTAAATATTCCGCGCAGTTTCATCACGAGAGCAAGTACAAGAGCGATGTCGCGCGATGCGGGATCGACGGGCAGGACTGTCGTTTGCAGAAACCGATGGATTTCATGAACTGCAGTGGTGCGCCGGTGGCAGCCCTTGCCGGGTTTTACCGGGTACCGCGTACTGCGATTCTCGTGGTACACGATGACCTGGATCTCGAGCCTGGCGTGGTGCGGCTGAAGCAGGGCGGCGGTCATGGCGGGCATAACGGCTTGCGTGACCTGATTCCGAGTCTCGGTGGTAATGATTTCCAGCGGTTACGCATCGGCATCGGTCATCCCGGGCACCGGGACGACGTGACCGGGCATGTTCTGAAACCGGCAACGCGCGAGGATCGTGATGCCATTGACAGTGCCATTGAGCTGGCCTTGCAGGTATTGCCGGACATTATCAGCGGCAACACCGACACGGCCATGCAGGAACTGCACACGGCCCGGTAGGCCGACGACGGGAGTAACACCATGAGCGTCAAGTGCGGTATCGTCGGCCTGCCCAATGTCGGCAAGTCCACCCTGTTCAATGCCCTGACCGAGGCAGGGATACAAGCGGAAAACTATCCGTTCTGCACCATTGACCCGAATGTCGGCATCGTGCCGATCCCCGACCCGCGCCTCGACCGGCTGGCAGAGATCGTCAGGCCGCAGAAGACCATCCATACCACCATGGAGTTCCTCGATATTGCCGGCCTGGTCGCAGGGGCCTCGAAGGGTGAAGGCCTGGGCAACAAGTTCCTTGCCAATATTCGCGAGACCGATGCCATTTGCATGGTGGTACGCTGCTTTGACGACGAGAATGTGGTTCACGTCAGCGGCAGCGTGGATCCGTTGCGTGATATTGAGGTGATTAATACCGAGCTGGCCCTGGCGGACCTGGAGACCGTCGAAAAAACCATCAACCGGGTTGCCAGGGTGGCAAACAGCGGCGACAAGGAGGCCCGTGCCAGGCTGGCCGTGATCGAGGCGGTACGTACACACCTCGATGCGGGCAAACTGGTGATTTCCATGGGCCTGGACGCGGAGCAGCAGCAGGCCATCTACGAGCTGCACCTGTTGACCGCCAAGCCGGTGATGTATGTCGCCAACGTCAAGGAAGACGGGTTTGAAAACAATCCGCACCTGGATGTCGTACAGCAGCGGGCTGCAGAAGAGGGCGCACAGGCCGTGGCCATGTGCGCGGCCATCGAGGCCGAGCTGGTCGAACTGGATGCGGCAGAGCGCAGTGAATACCTGGCAGAACTGGGTTTCGATGAACCGGGCCTGAACCGGGTGATTCGTGCCGGTTACCGCTTACTGGGCCTGCAGACCTATTTCACGGCCGGCGAGAAGGAAGTGCGCGCCTGGACGGTACCCGTGGGCGCGACGGCGCCGCAGGCGGCCGGTGAGATTCACACCGATTTCGAAAAGGGTTTTATCCGCGTCGAGACGGTCTCTTATGATGACTTTATTGCCTGTAACGGTGAACACGGCGCACGCGAGGCAGGAAAGCTCAGGCTGGAAGGCAAGGATTATGTCGTCCATGACGGGGATGTGCTGCATTTCCGCTTCAACGTATAAAACGGACGTAACTCGAAGCCTTGCAGGAGCCAGCTTGCTGGCGAATAGTGCTTCTTGCAGGACCGGCGCCACGCCGGGAACGCTACTGCGATTCACGCCACCCTGTGCTAAAATTCTCGTCCTTCAAAATCTGGCTACGTAGCTCAGCTGGTTAGAGCACAGCACTCATAACGCTGGGGTCGGTGGTTCAAGTCCACCCGTAGCCACCATAAAAACATACACTTGCAGATATTCGTCAATTTCAGAATATAGGCTGAAGTGCAAATGAAGTGCAGCAGGCAAAGAAAAGGCCACCCTTTCGGGTGGCGCTAACAATTCCCGGCTATCGCTCGGTCGGACACGCTGACTGTATTAGTCGCTCGGGTGCAGGGATGAATGCAGCCGATTCCGGCGGGCGTCTGTCAGAAAAGTCTGATTTCTATATAAGAAAATGCTAAACGGAGACTATCGACCCACTTACGACATTCCCGATATTCCCGGGAAGGGCCAGAACGTAGTCAGACATTCAGGCTTTGACTGTATTCGGCTGTCATCTAGTCTAGATGGATGCACAGGCAGACCTATCTGAACGATATGTTTCGGCATATTACTGTTAATTGACACAATAGGCCGCGTCGGTACTATTACCAATACTGCGGATTCCGCCTATTACACTGTTAGCCCATTAGAGAGCACGATAATGGCACGTAGGAAAGAGCAAGAACTATATCAAGAACTGATTGGCTCCAAGTTCTCATTTATTGCGAGAGGTGAGCGCCACATTGATGAAGTTTACGATTCTGTGTCGGCGAAATATCCGAACCTTTGTGACAACACTTATTATTGCTCAGAGAACTGCAATTCTGGCAATGATCAGCCAGAATGGAAACACACTGTCCGGAATGCAATGCAGAGACTAAAAAGCGCCTCTGGTCCCGTCCGGTTCACAGGAAGCAGAGGGTTTTGGAAGTTTG
>QIFB01000218.1 GCA_003230545.1 Gammaproteobacteria bacterium
CCGGGTAGGGAACATCATGGAAACCGGTTCCCCGGATTCCGCTACGCTCCATCCGGGCTACACAATTCCATGTTCATGAGTTAATCAAGCGTCAGTAATACCAGGAGCGAAGTGCGCATGGCGAAGACTAAAGCGGTCTATGCATGCAGTGCCTGCGGGGCGCAGTTTCCGCAATGGGCCGGCCAGTGCGGCGACTGCGGTGCCTGGAATACCCTGACTGAGGTGGTTGCCATGCCGGCTCCCGCGGGCGGCCGGTTTGCCGGTTATACGGGCGACCGGTACGTCACGGTGACACCGCTGGCAGCGGTGCAGGCCGATACGGAAACCCGCGCTGCGACCGGTTTGCAGGAGCTCGACCGGGTGCTGGGGGGCGGGCTGGTCGCCGGCTCGGTCGTGCTGATCGGCGGGGACCCGGGAATCGGGAAATCCACGCTGTTGCTGCAGGTGCTGGCGACCCTGTCGGGTGCGATGAATGCCCTGTATATCACCGGCGAGGAATCACCTGCACAGATCCTGCTGCGTGCCGAACGGCTCGGGGTGAACGACAGCGAACTCCGGCTGATCTCGGAGACCTCGGTCGAGCGCATCCTCGAGACGGCGCACCGCGAAAAGCCACGGGTGATGGTGCTCGATTCCATCCAGACACTGTATACCGAAACCCTGCAATCCGCGCCGGGCTCGGTCGCACAGGTCCGGGAAAGCGCAGCGCAATTGGTCCGGTTTGCAAAGCAGTCCGGTACTGCCATGTTCCTGGTCGGCCATGTCACCAAGGAAGGCGCCCTGGCCGGACCGCGCGTACTTGAGCACATGGTGGATACGGTACTGTATTTCGAGGGTAATCCGGGCGAGCGTTTCCGCATGTTGCGTGCTGTGAAGAACCGCTTTGGTGCGGTCAACGAGCTTGGCGTGTTTGCCATGACCGGTGCCGGCCTGAAGGAAGTCCGCAACCCCTCGGCAATTTTCCTGTCACGTCATGAAACGGCGGTTCCCGGCAGCGTAGTCATGGTGACCTGGGAGGGGACCCGTCCGCTGCTGGTCGAGGTGCAGGCACTGGTAGACCAGAGCCAGCTGTCCAACCCGCGGCGCGTGACCCTGGGGCTGGAACAGAACCGCCTGTCGATGCTGCTGGCCGTGTTGCACCGGCACGGTGGCCTGGTGACCGGTGACCAGGACGTGTTCGTGAACGTGGTTGGCGGCGTCCGCGTCACTGAAACCGCCGCCGATCTGGCAGTGCTGCTGGCCGTCATGTCCAGCTTCAGAAATGCGCCGCTGCCCGCTGACCTGGTGGTGTTTGGCGAAACGGGTCTTTCCGGCGAACTCCGGCCGGTGCCCAGCGGCCAGGACCGGCTGAACGAAGCGGTGAAACACGGTTTCAAGCGGGCCATCATCCCGGCCGCCAACAAGCCGCGGGAACCCGTTCCGGGACTCGAGGTGTTTGCAGCAGACCGGCTGGTGCAGGTGCTGGAGTGGATCTCGGAACACACTTGACGACACATGAATATTCCGTCATTGCTGGGAATGCGGTGACGAAGCAATCCCCTGATCCAGCAGACCTCGCCTTTCGAGCCAGAATCCGCCGCCCCGGTCCCTCCCTTGTCAGGGGACGCTGCAAGTCCATCCCTGGACGCTCAACGGCTTCATCCCTGAAGCCGATGCCCCTGACAAGGAAGGGACCGGGACACCGGATTACCTGACGCAAGAGTCTGACCGGTTGCTCGGGGTCCAGAGGGATGGATCAAGACCGTTGGCCGCAGGGATGCGGCCATCGAGCGTACAGGGATGTATTTACAGCGGGTCTTGAGCTGTCCCTCTGGGCCTCGAGTGACCTTGCTCAGACTGTGCAGTCTGCTCGACTTGGAGATAGCTTCGCTCTGCTCGCAATAAGGCGAAACAACAATAAATCAGTCGTCGTCGCGATCCAGCTTCAATGATGCCGAGTTAATGCAGTAGCGCAGGCTGCCGGGTGCGGGGCCGTCCTCGAAGACGTGTCCGAGGTGGGCGCCGCAGGCATCACACCTGACCTCGGTACGGGCCATGCCATGACTGGCGTCGGATTCCGTGGCGATGTTTTCCGTACTCGCGGGCGAAGTAAAGCTGGGCCACCCGGTACCGGAATCGAACTTGGTTGCGGAGCTGAACAGCGGCGCCCCGCAACAGACGCAGGTGTACATACCGCTGTCCTTGCAGTCATGGTATTCACCGGTGAACGCCGGCTCCGTCCCTTTCTCACGGGTGACCCGGTACTGTTCCGCGCTAAGTTGCTCGCGCCACTGTGCGTCGCTCTTGTCGGTCTTGTCATTCATGCGTCCCGTCCCGTTGCCCCGGTGCTCTTGTCTGTGAGTGGCGCATGAATGCGCACGGTTTTGATCATGTTGTCCCGGATCTTGATGATTTCAACCGGGCGCCGGTCGAGCAGCAGGCTGGTGCCGATGTCCGGGATTGTTTCCAGGTACTCGGTGATCAGCCCGTTCAGGGTCCTTGGCCCGTCCGTGGCCAGTGACATGTCCAGGTTATTATTCAGGGAGCGGATACTGATAGAACCATCGACCAGCCAGCTGCCGTCTTCCTGCGGGACAACATCTTTATGGTGATCTGCCGGATCTGTGGCAAACTCGCCGACCACTTCCTCGAGGATATCCACGAGGGCAACCAGTCCCTGCAGGTCACCGTATTCATCGACCACAAAACCGGTGCGCCGTTTGTTTTTCTGGAAGTTCAGGATTTGCTGGTTCAGCGAGGTGTTCTCCGGGATGAAGTAGGGTTCGCGCACAATATCCTGCAGGGTGTCTGCGTCCAGTTCATTGCGGTACAGCAGTGGCAGGATATCGCGCATGTGCAGGGTACCGATGACCCGGTCTATGGTTTCGCGGTAGACCGGCAGGCGGGTGTACTGACTGTCGGCCAGCTGCCTGGAAATGGTTTCCCAGTCATCAGTCAGGTTGATGCCGGTCACCTCGTTGCGCGGCACCATGACATCCTCGACAGTTACCTTTTCCAGATCGATCAGGTTCAGCAGCATGTCCTGGTGGCGTTCGGGAATCAGGGCCCCTGCCTCCTTGACGACCGTGCGCAGCTCTTCCGAGGACAGGGCGTTCGAGCGTTGTTCGCTGGTGGACACGCCGAACAATTTCAGCAGGTTACTGGTGATGGCGTTGACCAGCCAGACCAGCGGGTACAGGACCCTGAGTAGCGGGATATAGATGAAGGCTGCCGGAAAGGCGATGCGCTCCGGGTGCAGGGCAGCCAGTGTCTTCGGTGTCACTTCGGCAAATATCAGCAGGACCAGTACCAGCAGCCCGGCCGCGATGGCCACGCCGGCTTCACCGGCAAGCCTGAGCGCGATCAGGGTGGTGAGCATGGAAGCCAGTACATTGACGAAATTGTTGCCCAGCAGGATCAGACCGATCAGGCGATCCGGCTGGTCCAGCAGTTGCTGGGCGCGGCGTGCCCCCGGGTGCTGTTTATCGGCGAGGTGGCGCAACCGGTAGCGGTTCAGCGTCATCAGGCCGGTTTCCGAGCCGGAGAAAAAGGCAGAGAGCAGGAGCAGTATAAACAGCGCGATGAACAGCGCGCTCAGGGGGATGTCGTCCAAGCAGGCACAACCTCTTTTTGGGTAACTGCTGTTATCTTACTGAAGAAGTCCTTGAATGTCAGGTATTTTAGCGGTTCAGGATCAGTTCCAGCACCAGTTTGCTGCCAAAATAGGCAAGCATCAGGAAGATAAAGCCACCGACGGTCCAGCGAATGGCGACGCGGCCGCGCCAGCCGAAGCGCCAGCGGCCCCAGAGGAGCAGGGCGAACACCCCCCAGGCCGTGATGGACAGCACGGTCTTGTGGACCAGGTGTTGTGCGAAAATGTCTTCCAGGAACAGGATTCCGGTGACCAGTGCCAGGGTCAGCAGGGCGAAGCCGGTCCCGATCATCTGGAACATCAGCGCTTCCATGGTCTGTAACGGTGGCAGCGCGCGGATAATGCCCCCGGGCTGGCGATTGTGCAGGTGATATTCCTGGACGGCCAGCACCAGCGCCTGCAGTGCGGCAAGCCCGAGGATGCTGTAGGCGAGCAGTGATAACAGTATGTGGACATCCAGTTGCCAGCTGGTAGCCGCGCTGGTGATCAGGTAATTTGTCGGGTATAGCAATACCAGTCCGATACTGATTGCGGCAAGCGGGAATACCGGTATGCCCAGGTTTTCAACCGGCTCCTGAAAGGCGGCCAGCAACAGTACGGCGACGGTGATGAGGGCCACCAGCGAAGCGGCATTGAAGAAACCCAGGTTGAGCCCGTCGGGCGCCATGATCGAGGGGTACAGCAGTGCGCTGTGTGCGAGCAGGGCAGCGATGCCAAACAGCAGGATGCCGGACGGGCGGGCAGCCGACCCGGCGCTGCCCTGTGACAGCCGTGCCACCAGCAGGCCACAGGCCAGCAGGTACAGCAGGATCGCAAGCAGTCCGGGGATGATCGGGTTCATGTCGGGTCAGTCAGGCCGTTTCAACACATCATCATCGCATAACTTGTACGGGCAATGAAGCGTCCAGCGTGCCCGGTGCTGCTGTGCTGCCGGCGGCAGTGGCGCAGCGGGTACCAGGCCGAATGAATGGCGGAATTTATTCGGCCATTCATTCGGCCTGACAAACCGCGCCATTACCTGCCGGCCCTGTCCCTGCTGATTTCTTTCCAGTTATAATCACGTCCCGTTCCACATAGACCAGCGGTTCCAGAACCCATGTTTGACAACCTCAGCAATCGTCTGTCCCGGACCATTCGGACCCTGCGTGGCCAGGGCCGGCTGTCCGAAGACAATATCAAAGATACCCTGCGGGAAGTACGCATGGCCTTGCTGGAGGCCGACGTGGCCCTGCCCGTGGTCAAGGAATTCATTGACCGGGTGCGGGAGCGCGCTACCGGGCAGGAGGTACTGAAAAGCCTGAAGCCCGGACAGGCCCTGGTCAAGGTGGTTAATGACGAGTTGGTCCGGGTCATGGGTGCGGCCAATGACGAGCTGAATCTGAATGTGCCGCCGCCGGCGGTGATCCTGATGGCCGGGCTGCAGGGCTCGGGCAAGACCACCACCAGCGCCAAGCTGGCGCGGCTGCTGATGGAACGCAACAAAAAATCGGTACTGCTGGCCAGCTGTGATATTTATCGACCGGCTGCCATCGAACAGCTGCAGACTCTGGCCGGCGAGGTCGGGGCGGAATTCTTTCCCAGTCACCCGGACCAGCAACCGGTCACCATTGCACGGGACGCCGTCAGCCAGGCGCGCCGGCAGCATATCGATGTGGTCATCATCGATACCGCGGGACGCCTGCATATCGACACGGAAATGATGACGGAAATACGCGAGTTGCATGCCGCGCTGGATCCGGTTGAAACCCTGTTCGTCGTGGACAGCATGACCGGCCAGGATGCGGCCAATATCGCGCATACCTTCAACGAGGCCCTGCCCCTGACGGGTGTGATCCTGACCAAGACAGACGGTGATGCCCGTGGCGGCGCCGCGTTGTCCATTCGTTCGATTACCGGCAAGCCGATCAAGTTTATCGGTGTCGGCGAGAAGACCGCGGCACTGGAAGCGTTTCACCCGGACCGCGTGGCTTCGCGGATCCTTGGCATGGGCGATGTCCTCAGCCTGGTCGAGGAGGCGGAACAAAAAGTTGACAAGGAAAAGGTTGCAAAGCTTGCCAAAAAAATCTCGAAGGGCAAGCGCTTTGATCTGGTGGATTTTCGCGACCAGCTGGAGCAGATGCAGAGTATGGGTGGCCTGACTGGCCTGATGGACAAACTGCCCGGCATGGGCCAGCTGCCGCAAAACGCCAAAGCCATGGCCAACGATGGCGAAGTTCACCGGATGATGGCGATCATCAGTTCCATGACCCCGCAGGAGCGCAGTTTTCCCGGTGTCATCAAGGGTTCACGCCGGCGCCGGATTGCGGCCGGTTCCGGAACGCAGGTTCAGGATGTCAATCGCCTGCTCAAGCAGTTTACCCAGATGCAGAAAATGATGAAGAAGATGTCGAAGGGCGGGATGGGCAAGATGCTGCGCGGCATGAAGGGAAAGATGCCGCAGGGTTTTCCGTTCCCGTGATGCCGGAACCACCAATAAAAAACGGTGGCCAAGGCCACCGTTAAAAACTGCGCTGAATCGGCTCGATTTATCTTTATTAGCGTTATTCTGCGATACCCCTCTTAAGTTGCTAGCCGTGCGCTAACCCGGTCTGATTTATTATGTGCAATGACGTTGCGTCTGGGTTCCGGGTGTCTTCTCCACCGCCTGCTTGTATTGTTGTCGTGATGCTGGTTTTTCTCGGTGCACGCTAGTTTATAGAGCAATCCCCGTGCCAAGTCGGAAAAATCAAACAATCAGGCGGACTTAGAGTCATGACCTTGACACGGAAACGGGCCGGGCAGTCAGTTAGTAAGAAAAGCCGACAAAACGGCATCAAACCCCTGTGGGCCGATGTTCACTAATTTGATATATAAATCAGTAAGATATGGTAAAATTTTCAGAGTGCGGGGCGGTGAAAGTCCGTTGTAATACAATCCGACAAGGGGCGGCAGGTTTATTTCTGGCAAGACCGCTCCCGGAACGACACCGTTCTGGTGGAATCGGATCCCCCAGGCCCTTCACTTTTTCTGAAAATCACGTAAAATTACGCGGTTTTCAGCATCGTCGTATATGTGCGGCGACACATTCACAGACAGCAATAGAGGAATCCAATTCATGGACGATCAGGATGTCACGCGGTGGTGCAAAAAAGCGCCCCTTCTACCACATTGTGGTAACCGACAACCGCAATAAACGTGACGGTCGGTATATCGAACGCATTGGCCTGTTCAACCCGATTGCGACCGGCGGCGAAGAAAAGCTGCGCATTGATACCGAGCGGGCGGATTACTGGTGTTCCAAAGGAGCCCAGGTGTCCGAGCGTGTTGCGAAACTGCTGAAGGAATACAAGCAGCAGTAAGTTACTGCCACCCGGACCCGCGGTCCGGACTAGACAGCGTGGCAGATCTGGACAGTAAAGCAGGGGCAGATAACACCCCGCTGATAATGGGCCGTATCAGCGGACCCTGGGGCGTGAAAGGCTGGGTAAAGCTGAAGTCGTTTACCAGCCAGCCGGCTGACCTGCTGGGCTACCAGCCCTGGTACCTGGACAGCGGGGGCAACTGGGAGGCCACCGAGGTCCTCGAAGGGCGCCCACATGGCAAGGGTCTGGTGGCCCGGCTGACCGGGTGTGATGGCCGTGATGCAGCCGAGTGCCTGACGGGTACTGACATCGGCATCTACCGGCACCAGTTACCGCCGGCAGAACACAACGAGTATTACTGGAACGACCTCGTTGGCGTGCAGGTAGTGACACTGGCGGGCAAGACGCTGGGCACCGTGGATCACCTGCTGGAAACCGGCGCCAATGATGTGCTGGTGGTAAGCGGTGACCGGGAACGACTGATCCCGTTTATCCAGGGGCAGGTGATTGCCTCGGTTGATCTCGACGCCGGTGTTATCACGGTCGACTGGGACCCCGATTTTTGACCGGCCGCTGTCATGAGAATTGATGTAGTTACCCTGTTTCCGGAGATGATCCGGACCTTGACCGGGTTTGGTATCCAGTCCCGGGCGCTTGAACGGGGACTGCTGGAGCTGGTGACCTGGAACCCGCGGGACTATACCCGGGACCGGCACGGTTCGGTAGACGACCGGCCCTACGGTGGCGGACCGGGGATGGTGATGCAGGTGCAGCCCCTGCTCGACACCATCCAGGCCGCACGCGCGGTGGGGCTGCCGGCACCGGTCATCTGCCTGTCCCCGCAGGGACAGCCGTTTACCCAGGACAAGGCGCGTGAACTGGCCGGCCTGGAGCGATTGATACTGGTTGCAGGACGCTATGAAGGGATTGATGAACGCCTCATCGACCTGGGTGTTGATGAAGAACTGTCGATCGGTGATTTTGTCCTGAGCGGCGGGGAATTGCCGATACTGACCGTCGTTGATGCAGTGACCCGGCTGTTACCGGGCGCCCTTGGCGACGACGCATCGGCACTGGCGGACTCGTTCATGGACGGGCTGCTGGACTTTCCGCACTACACGCGACCTGACGAGATTTACGACCGGCGCGTACCGGAAGTACTGCTGGGAGGTAACCATGCGGAGATCCGGCGCTGGCGTCACAAACAGGCGCTGGGCAGAACCTGGCAACGCCGCCCGGACCTGTTGCAGGCAAAGGTGCTGGATGCAGGGCAGCAGAAATTACTGGATGAATTTATTAAAGAACTGGAGCAAAATCCCGGCACGCCGGACACTGAGGATTGAGTCATGAGCAACATAATCGAGCAGCTTGAAGCAGAACAGATGAACAAGGACATCCCGGACTTCAGTCCCGGTGATACCGTGGTGGTGCAGGTCAAGGTGAAGGAAGGCACCCGCGAGCGGCTGCAGGCCTTCGAGGGTGTGGTCATCGCAAAGCGTAATCGCGGTCTGAATTCGGCGTTTACCGTACGCAAGATTTCCCACGGCGAGGGTGTCGAGCGCGTCTTCCAGACCCACAGCCCCGCGATCGGCTCTGTCAAGGTCAAGCGCCGCGGTGATGTCCGCCGGGCAAAGCTGTATTACCTGCGCGAGCTTTCCGGCAAGTCCGCGCGGATCAAGGAAAAGCTCTCCTGATACGCCGGCGCGGCTGGCAACTGCTAAAATAACGGGTACCCTTTGGTGCCCGTTTTTTTTGATGTGCGTTCTGATTATGTAGGACCCGCGCCCCGCGGGGAAAATCATTCCCGGCGAGGCGCCGGTCCTACCGGTTTTTGGGAGGAAGCCATGCAACAGCAGCAATTCAATGATGATTTCATCATCAACTCCCCGGTCGGCAAGCTCGGTATCTGCGTACATGACGAGCAGCTGACCCGGCTGGATTATCTGCCGGATTCAAGACGCCTCAAACCTGTATCAACGGGGTTCGGGCAACGGGTCTGTTCAGAGCTGGCAACCTGGTTTGAAGATCCGGGGTACCGGTTTACGCTGCCGGTTGCCATGCCGGGCACCGCCTTCCAGCAGCGGGTATGGCAGCAACTGACCCGCATCGAACCCGGCGCCGTCATGACCTATGGTGAACTGGCTGCCCTTCTGCACAGTGGTGCGCGGGCCGTGGGCAATGCCTGCCGTCGTAATCCGGTTTCCATCATCGTGCCGTGTCACCGCGTCATTGGTGCGGCCGGCATTGGCGGTTACTCCGGGAACACCACCGGCCCCGGCCTGGAGCGCAAGCGCTGGCTGCTGCAGCATGAAGGCGCGGTCATCCCGGCCTTGAAATCCGCCTGAACTGGCCCCATAGAGGTGCTATCAGGCAATCGCAGTTGCTTGCAGGTTGGGTTGGGCGCGATAGCGCCGTAACCCAACAAGCAGGCTGCAATGTCGGGTTACGCCCTGCGGGCTAACCCGACCTGCGACTACTAACACAACCTGGACATCCTTACCTGACAAAACAGAAAACAGTAATTAGCAAGAGGACAATAACCAAATGAGTGTCGATACCCAGAAGGAAACCCTTGAATTCCAGACCGAGGTGACGCAGCTGCTGAACCTCATGATCCATTCCCTGTATTCCAACAAGGAAATATTTCTCAGAGAGCTGATATCCAATGGCGCTGATGCCTGCGACAAGCTGCGCTTCGAGGCACTGGGCAATGATGCGCTCTATGATGGCGATACCAGCCAGCGTATCCGTGTTGACTGTGACAAGGAGGCGCGCACGATCACGATCACTGACAACGGTATCGGCATGAGCCGTGACGAAGTTGTCGACAATATCGGTACCATTGCCAAGTCCGGGACGCGCCAGTTTTTCGAGTCCCTGACGGGTGACCAGGCAAAGGACTCGCAGCTGATCGGCCAGTTCGGCGTGGGCTTCTATTCGTCCTTCATTGTCGCCGACAAGGTGACACTGACCACGCGCCGCGCCGGTCTGGCGGCAGACCAGGGTGCGCGCTGGATATCCGGTGGTGACGGGCGCTACACGCTGGAGACCTTTGAGAAACCGGAGCGCGGCACCGAGGTCGTGCTGCATCTGCGCGACGACGCAGATGAATTCCTCGACGGCTTCCGGCTGCGCAGTGTCATCCACAAGTATTCTGACCATATCCCGCTGCCGATCGAGATGCGCGCCGAAGAGGAAGCGGGGAAGCAGGGCGATTTCGAGGCCATCAACAAGGCCTCCGCATTGTGGAAACGGCCACGCAAGGACATCACGGAGGAGGAATACCGCGAGTTCTACAAGCACGTGGCCCATGATTTTGAAGACCCGCAGCAATGGGTGCACAGCCATGTCGAGGGTTCGCAATCCTATACCTCGCTGTTCTACATCCCGAAGCGTGCGCAATTCGACCTCTATGACCGCGACAGCCGGCACGGCATCAAGCTGTACGTGAACCGGGTCTATATCATGGATGATGCCGAGCAACTGATGCCGGTCTACCTGCGCTTCGTGCGCGGCCTGGTCGATTCCGATGACCTGCCGCTGAACGTATCCCGCGAGATCCTCCAGCACAACAAGCTGATCGATACCATCCGTGCCGGCTCCGTCAAGAAAGTGCTTGGCGTACTGGAAGGCATGGCAAAGGACGATCCGGAGGCCTATGCAGGTTTCTGGAAGGAATTCGGCAATGTCATGAAGGAAGGACCGGGCGAGGATTTTGCCAACCGCGAACGGATCGCGAAGCTGCTGCGGTTCTCCTCGACATCGACCGACAGCGAGGAGCAGACGGTTTCGCTGGAAGACTACGTCGATCGCATGCAGGAGGGTCAGGAAAAGATTTATTATATTACTGCCGACAGTTTTGCGACTGCCCGGCACAGCCCGCACCTGCAGATCTTTCGCCGCAAGGGCATCGAGGTGCTGCTGCTCTCCGACCGTGTGGACGAGTGGCTGGCGTCGCATCTCAACGAGTTTGACGGGAAACAGCTGGTATCGATTGCCAAGGGAGAACTCGAGCTTGACAAGCTGGTTGACGAGGAAGACAAGGCGGCAGCAAAACAGACCGAGGGAGAATATGCCGATGTCATCAAGCGTATGCAGGAGCAACTGGTGGATCGGGTCAAGGAGGTGCGGGTCAGCCAGCGACTGACCGACTCGCCTTCGTGCGTGGTGGCGGACGAGCATGACATGGCCGCACACCTGCAGCGCATGCTCCGGCAGGCCGGGCAGGCGATACCGGAGTCGAAGCCGATACTGGAAATCAATCCGTCACATGCACTGGTGATGCGCCTGAAAGAGGAAACCGATGACCAGCGCTTCACCGACTGGTCAAACATCCTGCTGGACCAGGCACTGCTCAGCGAAGGCGGGCAACTGGATGACCCGGTCAGCTTTGTGAACCGGTTGAACGAGCTGCTCAAGGATATACCCCGGATTGTTCTGTAGCCCGGATTGAGCGCAGAGTCGTAGCCCGGATTAACGTGACTATGCCGGATACGAACAAACCTGTTCTTCTTGCCACCGTATTCTCGGACTACATCTGTCCGTTCTGCTATATCGGTGACCTGCGCATGGACCGGTTGCGCGAGCACTACGATCTGAAAATCAACTGGTGCATGATCGAGATACACCCGGAGACACCCGTCGAAGGCAAGCCGGTGACCGCACTTGGTTACAGCAATGAACGCTGGCAGCAAATGCTGGACAACCTGTCGGGCCTGGCGGCCGAGGAGGGTATCCGCCTGCGTGAACACGACTTTACCGCCAATTCCCACAAGGCGCTGTTGCTGGCCGAGGCGGCAAAAGCTGCCGGTCACGACATTTTTTACGCCTTGCACCGGCGCCTGTTCACAGCATTTTTCGAAGACGGCATGAATATCGGTGATACCACCGTACTAACCGGTCTCGCGACCGACTGCGGCGTGCCGGAGGAACTCATCCGTAATGCCTGGTCGGACCCACAATATGAACAAAAATTGCAAGCGTCCCTGGCGGCTGCCGGTAAAAACGAGGTCCGCGCCACACCGACCGTGTTTTTCAGCGAACAGCACCGGCTCGATGGCGCGCTGCCCTATGCGCGCTTCCTGGAAGCGGCCCGTGCCGGATATATCGAGCAACAGCAATGAATGTAGCCCGGATTGAAACAAGTTCCCCGGATTCCGGCCTTGCGGCCTTCATCCGGGCTACAGTTCTATTGATAGCGTCTCTGCGCGAGAATGTATTTTCATGAAAGAACCCGCGACCGAAACCATGCGTATCGACAAGTGGCTGTGGGCGGCGCGGTTTTATAAAACCCGTGTACTGGCAACCCGGGCCGTCACCGGTGGCAAAGTGCATATGAATGGTGATCGAATCAAGCCGGCGCGCAAGCTGGTCCCGGGTGACCGGCTGGTCATCCGCAAGGGTCCCTACCAGTTTAATCTCCGGGTAGAGCAACTGAGTTCACAGCGGCGACCGGCTACCGGGGCGCGCACTCTGTACAGTGAATCCGATGAAAGTGCCTGTACACGGCATGCGCTGTATCGTGAGCGCAAGCTGCAGGGCGTCAGTGCTACGCAGCGGGAACGCCGGCCCGACAAGCGTACGCGGCGTCTGATTCACCGGTTCAAGCAGCAGTAGATCATGAGCCGAGCGGTTACCACGATGGTGCTGATTGCGACTACCCGCTGTACAACCTGGTCCAGTCGATGGTGATGGAGCCCGGAGAGTTTGAAAGCCGGATCGGCGATTTTATCGCGCTACAGTTCCAGCACCCGTCGAAATGCAGTGATTTTAAGCCGTGATGCCAGTAAGATTTGTTGTTCCGATTGCTGCAAGGAACCGTAACACCAGCAGAAAACCGTGAGACCTGCCCAGTTATTAACCATACTGGAGCGCGAGTTCCAGGCTGCCAGCAATGATCAGCATACCCCGGTGATGCTGTGGGGGCCGCCGGGCGTGGGCAAGTCCCAGATGGTTGCGCAGGTGGCCGAACGCCACGGCATGCCGGTCATCGATATCCGGCTCTCGCAGATGGAACCCAGCGACTTGCGTGGCATCCCGTTCCGCGTAGATGACCAGGTGGAGTGGGCCGTGCCGGCGATGTTGCCGGACCGTAAGCGTCATGGCGAGCAAGGTATCCTGTTTCTCGATGAAATCACCTTGGTACCACCGAGTGTCTCGGCGGCCGCCTACCAGTTGATTCTTGACCGGCGTCTCGGCGCCTACACGGTGCCGGACGGCTGGGCCATTTTTGCGGCCGGTAACCGCCAGGGCGACCGCGGTGTCACCTATACCATGCCGGCACCACTGGCCAATCGCTTTTCCCATTTCGAGGTGGATGTGAACCTGGACGACTGGGTGCACTGGGCCTGGGCCAACGGGATTGACGAGCGTGTTATTGCCTTTCTGCGGTTTCGTCCCGAGCTGTTGTTCGAATTCGACCCGGCGCATAACCCGGTGGCTTTCCCGTCGCCACGTTCCTGGGAGTTCAGTCACCGCGCCCTGCAGAAATTCGGTGACGTGCGCGACCTGCTGACCGGGGCGCTGCAGGCCTGTGTCGGGCCGGCGGCCGGCATTGAATTGTCGGCGTTTGTGGAAAACCTTGACCAGCTGCCGGACATCGATGCCATCGTGCGCGGCGAGAAGGTGAAGGTGCCGAAGGAGACCGACCTGCAGTATGCTGTTGCCGCCGCGCTGGTCGGGCGCGCGATCCGGGCGAAGAGCGAACCGGACACCGGGACCACCTACGGCCACATCATCGAGTTTGCCGGCACCTTTCCGCAGCGGGAAATGGGCGTCATGCTGGTCTCCGACATGTACCGCGCCATCGGCCAGGATATATTCAGCGTACCGCAGTTCTCGAAGTGGGCGAACATCGTTGCCGATGTGATGTTGTACGACTGATACCACCGTATAAGATTGCTTCGCTACGCTCGCAATGACATCGAGGTTTTTTATGTTGACCTTGCTCCCTGTTGTCTTTGCGCGAGAACAGGTTTTTCACTATGTCCGATGACACCGAAACCAAGCTCAGCGCCGCGCGTACCCGGCTGATACTCGATAAGCCGTTTCTCGGTGCGCTGGTGCTGCGCATGCCGATGAAAGCGGCCGACCCGAAGTGGTGCAAAACCATCGGCACCGATGCGCGTGCCGTTTACTACAACCCCGGATACATCGATGCACTGACCGTGGACCAGGCCCAGTTCGCACTGGCCCACGAGGCGCTGCACTGTGCCCTGTCACACTTTGCGCGGCGCGCGCACCGCGACCGCAAGCGCTGGGATGTCGCCTGCGATCTGGCAATCAACCCGCTGTTGATCCGCGAGGGCATGACTCCGGTACCCGGTGCGTTGTTTGATGTCGGCTTCGAGGACATGATGGCCGAGGAGATCTATCCCTATGTCAAGGAAGACAGCGAGGACGAAACCCATGACGATCATCTCTATGGTGATGACACGGGCACCAGCCGCAGCGACGCACAGGATGAGCAGTCCCTGCAGCCGGAATCGGATGACGGCGCAGGGCAGGGTGGCACAGCGGGGCACAATGCCGCACCACCGGAGCCGCTGTCGGAGAGCGAGCGCGAGCAGCTCTCGATCCAGTGGCGCCAGCGCCTGGCCGGTGCCGCGCAGCAGGCCATGCAGGCCGGCAAGCTTGGTGGACATCTGCTGCGGCTGGTCGATCATCTGCTCGCCCCGCAATTGCCGTGGCGCATGTTGCTGGCGCGTTACCTGACCGCTGCCAGTCGCGATGATTACAGCTACATGCGTCCGTCCCGGCGTGAAGGCAGTGCCATCTTTCCGACATTGCGCAGTGCGCAGGTCGACGTGCTGGTGGTTCTGGATACCAGTGGTTCCATCAAGCCGGACGAGATGCGAGAGTTTGTCACCGAGATCGATGCCATCAAGGGACAGGTGCGTGCCCGGATTTCCCTGCATGCCTGCGATGCGCAGCTCGCCGCCGACGGCCCGTGGATGTTTGAGCCGTGGGAAGAATTCACCCTGCCGGGTACGCTGCGTGGCGGTGGCGGTACCCGCTTCACACCGGTGTTCGACTGGCTGGCGCAGGCGGGCCAACTGCCGGACCTGCTGGTCTATTTCACGGACGCAGCCGGTGAGTTTCCGCAGCAGGAACCGGATTTCCCGGTGATCTGGCTGGTAAAGGGGCGTGGCAAGGTGCCCTGGGGACAGCGTATCCAGCTGAATTGACGCAGGACCCGCGCCCTCGCGGGGAAATTAACTGGTGATTCCGCGGTGACATGAGGATAATACGCGCCTTTCAAAAGCGCATTAGTACGAGGAGAACGATTATGCGGGTTATCCTGTTGGGCGGTCCCGGTGCCGGTAAGGGCACGCAGGCCAATTACATCAAAGAGAAATACCATATCCCACAGATATCGACCGGCGATATGCTGCGTGCGGCAGTCAAGGCTGGCACCCCGCTGGGTGTGGAAGCCAAGAAGGTCATGGATTCCGGCGGCCTGGTCTCGGACGAGATTATCCTGGGACTTATCGACGAGCGTCTGAAAGAGGACGACTGCAAGAACGGTTATCTGTTCGACGGGTTTCCGCGCACGCTGGCGCAGGCCGATGCACTCAAGGACAAGGGTGTCCCGGTGGATGCCGTGGTGGAGATCGATGTCGATGATGACGAGATCATCAAGCGTATGGGCGGTCGCCGTGTGCACCTCGCCTCCGGACGCACCTACCACGTGGTCTTCAATCCGCCGAAGGAAGAAGGCAAGGATGACAAGACCGGCGAGCCGCTGATCCAGCGTGATGACGATCAGGAAGATACCGTGCGCGAGCGACTCAGCGTGTATCACGATCAGACCGAGCCACTGATCGACTATTATTCGAAGTTGGCTGACGCCGGTGGCGAGGGTGCACTCCGTTATGTGAAGATCAACGGCATCGGCAAGGTGGACGAAATTCGTGATGCCATCTACGCCGGGCTGGACGGCTAACTGGCTGGCATCATCCACCAGTCCTCCGAAAGGCCGGCTTGTCCGGCCTTTTTTATGGGGTCTCCGCACCGACGGTGCGATGTCCGTAACACACCGGTACAGCAACAGAAAATTCACCTGATTAGTACCTAAGTACCACTACCGGACCGCTCGGGTTTACTGCTACACTTCTCAACGTCAAATATGTGACGTTAATGGGTGTTGTATGCCTCGCAGGTAATAATATATCTAATTGATTAATAAGATATTTAACCTATATTTAGGGATTTGCAGGCCGGGTTGGCGTCAGCCAGGTAAGCCACGCATGCATGGCGTCCGGGTAGAATGGACAGACTGCCGATCCCGGAGTGGTGTGAAGACAAACAATAAAGCAGGCAGACACGGACTGATCTGCCGCGGGTACAGGGATGCGCAGGAGAGCTTATGGTAGCGGGTACCAACAGGTCGGAGGATATCGATCCCAGCGGGGTGCGCAAGTTGCTGCACCTGCTGGATGCCCTGCGTGATTCACCGGCGGGCAGTATTATCTATCGGCAGATCGAGGCAATGCTCGATGACATTGCCGGCAACCACCTCCGGGCGGAAATTGCCTACGCCGGTTTTGTCGGTACCCTGCTCGAGGCTTTCGCCGCGAACCTTGCGCCCGGTTCTCCCCGTTACGTACAGGTAAAACTCCTGCAGGCACGCCTGCAGCCCCCGCTGACCCTGGCCGAGCTGGAGACGCTCGGTGAATTCGTTGACCTGTGCGCGGACCAGATCGAGGATTCAGGGGACGCGGGCGCCGCCATGCTGTCGCAGGCCGTTGATCCCCTGCTGCGTGCTTTCGGTATCGATGACGCCCCTGACGATGCTGCCCGGCCCCGGGTCGAATCTCCGGAACAAACGGAAAATTCCGTCATGGAAATCGAGCTGGTGCCGGTATCCGATACGGCAGTCCAGGACCTTCCGGTTTCCGACCCTGATACAACGGCTGCCGCCGACTGGCCGGATGTAAATGATGAGCCAGTTGAGGAGGCAGAAGAACTGCCGCCGGTCATGGAGCCGGGCCAGGACTCTCGCAACGAACTCGAGGAACGCCGTGAGGATATCCAGAAACTGCAGGCCACGCTGGGTCAGCAGGTCGTCGAAACCATCACCCAGAACGAGGAGTTCGGAGAAGTTCTCGAGTCCGTCGTGGATGAGTTGCGCAGTGCCGATGACAAGGAAGGGGTCGAGAATATCCGCTGGGCGGTGATCCGTGAAATCGAGAAATTGATGCAGGGCCATAATGAACTGGCCGATAAGCTTGATAACACCCACCACTACCTGCAGCTGATTGAATCGGACAGCCGCGAACTGACCGATGAACTGACGCGGGTCAGGCTGCTCAGTCTGACCGATGAACTGACCAGCCTGCCAAACCGGCGTGCATTCATGCGCCGGCTGGAAGACGAGGTGGCCCGTGTGCAGCGATACGGATTTCCCCTGTCATTTGCACTGATGGACCTGGACCACTTCAAGGAGATCAATGACGAGTACGGACATGCGGCAGGCGATGAGGTGCTGCGGGTATATTCCAAGAATATTCTGTCGGTGTTTCGTCATCATGACCTGGTGGCGCGCTATGGCGGCGAGGAGTTTGCGGTGCTGTTGCCGAATACCGATGCCGACGGCGCCATCCGCGCACTGAACAAGGTCAAGCGGCGTGCCGCGGA
>QIFB01000155.1 GCA_003230545.1 Gammaproteobacteria bacterium
TCATCGATGCGCTTTAACGCACGATTCAGTTCACGGTCATTCTTAATGGGCTTCAGTTTCATCATGCACCTCAAATATTCTCAATATCCTCAATCTCGTATTCCTTGTGCGTCCCTACAAAGCGGATCAACATCCCGTGCCGGATATAATCTACAAGTACTACAATTCTGTATTTGTTCCCACATACATTAAAGACAACACGGTTGTTCTTTAAGATACTCGCATTACGCAAATCAGCCTTTAGTTTATGCGGCGTACTCCATTTCGCCGTTGCACAAAAGTTGTACCACTCCGTCATTTGCTTCCTTGCATCTCTGTATTTCGGGCTGCTCTCCCAAAACTTTCGCAGCATAGACTTTGCAATCACCCTCATTGGCATACCCTATCATGCTCCCATTATGGGAGCAAGCAGAAATATCCCGAATTGGGAGGTTTTTAACAACAAGGATAGTGAAACCACGACTATGTCAGCGTCTGTAACAGGTCGTCACCACACAGCCAAGACCCTCCACCCAGACGTGCATAATTCAACAGTTCGTCATGAGGACCACGACACAGTGAGCTTTTCTAAAGAGCAACAGATATTTGCGCAGGAATTAACCGTTCAGATAGATGAGGGTACAAAAAGATGGCATCTGTCCAATAGAATGGATGTTTTTATTCCTATTGGACAGCCATGAAAAAATCGACCAAGTGGAACGCTATAGTCGATTGATTTAATTACTAAATTGGCGCGCCCGGAGAGATTCGAACTCCCGACCGCCTGGTTCGTAGAGCTACGGGCGCTTGTTGAAACGGATTGGGATTATACCCAATGATTGGCGGAGAGGGAGGGATTCGAACCCTCGATGGGCTTTTAACCCATACTCCCTTAGCAGGGGAGCGCCTTCAGCCACTCGGCCACCTCTCCGCCTGGCGCAATAAACTCGCCTGCGCCAGCGGGACCGGCGTAGCATACCGGTGCTGCTAGTTGGGGTAAAGCACGTGGCCGGGCGGCCCGTGCCCCTGATCAGGACGACCCGTTACTGCCCGCCTGGCCCTGCTCTGCCTTGATACGTTCGTAGATTTCTTCACGGTGGACGGGCACATCCCTGGGTGCATTCACCCCGATCCTGACCTGATTGCCCTTGACACCGAGGACGGTCACCGTGACCTCATCACCCACCATCAGTGTCTCTCCCACTCTTCTCGTAAGGATTAGCATTTCCAACTCCTGACAAAAGGTAAGTTCTTTTCTCTGTCCTGCCTGGATAGCTTAGTAGACAGGAATTTTATCGTTGAGTTTCGGTACGATCTCTATGAGAAAGGCCACACTCTTTATATGGTGCATGGTTGGTTACAGTGACCCGTGACAGTATCTTGGAAAGATTCTAATAACAACAAAACATAAACATGATTTTTTATACCTGTTTTAAATAACCTCGGGCTGCTCCAGTTTGAAGGTATCGTGCAGCGTGCGCACCCCCAGTTCCAGGTATTTTTCATCGACCACGACGGATACCTTGATCTCCGAGGTCGAGATCATACGGATGTTTACGCCTTCTTTTGCAAGTGCCTCGAACATGGTTGAGGCGATCCCTGCATGAGAGCGCATCCCGACACCCACCAGCGAAATCTTGACGATCTTGTCGTCGCCGGACACCTCCCTGGCCCCCATTGCCCTGGCGGTTTTCTCGAGAATCGCCAGACCCTTTTTATAGTCGTTGCGATGCACAGTAAACGTGAAATCCGTGGTCGCGCCATCGGGCGCAACGTTCTGGATAATCATGTCGACCTCGATATTGGCCTCGGCAATCGGCCCCAGCAACTGGTGCGCCACGCCGGGCTTGTCGGGCACGCCCATTATCGTCAACTTGGCCTCGTCCCGATTAAAGGCAATACCGGATATCAGCGCCTGTTCCATCGTCTCATCCTCGTAGGTAATCAGTGTGCCCTCGCCTTCCTCGAACGTAGAAAGCACACGCAGTGGTACATTGTAACGCCCGGCAAAGCTGACCGAGCGGATCTGCAGCACCCTGGAGCCCAGGCTGGCCATCTCCAGCATCTCCTCAAAGGTAATTCTGTCGAGACGGCGTGCCTCCGGCACCACACGCGGGTCGGTGGTGTACACCCCGTCCACATCGGTATAGATCTGGCACTCATCGGCCTTCAGCGCCGCGGCCAGCGCCACCGCCGTGGTGTCCGACCCGCCACGGCCCAGGGTCGTGATGTTGCCATACTCATCCGCTCCCTGGAACCCGGCAACCACGACCACGCGCCCGTCAGCAAGATCGGCGTGTATACGCTTGTCCTCGATTTCACGGATGCGCGCCTTGTTGTGGGCACTGTCAGTACGGATATGCACCTGGGAACCGGTATAGGAGCGTGCCGGGATGCCGCGCATCTCCAGCGCCATACTCAGCAACGCGATCGTCACCTGTTCGCCGGTGGCCAGTAATACGTCAAGCTCGCGTGGCGGCGGCACGCCTGCAACGGCATCAGCCAGTGACAGCAGGCGGTCCGTCTCGCCGCTCATGGCAGAGACCACGACCACGACGTCGTTGCCTTTCTTCCGCCAGCCGGCCACCTTGTCGGCCACCAGACCGATGCGTTCGGGAGTGCCTACCGAGGTACCGCCGTATTTTTGAACAATCAATGCCATAGTAATATGATAAATCTTGTCGGTTGGGTTAGCCCGAAGGGCGTAACCCAACAATCAAGTCTGTTTGTCGGGTTACGGCGCTTGCGCGCCTGACCCGACCTACGGACCTACGATGCTACGATGCTTTCAGCTGTTCGGTAACCCAGCCCGGAACCGACTGCAGTGCAGCATCCAGATTCTCCGGCTGGTTACCGCCGGCCTGGGCCATGTCCGGACGGCCCCCGCCCTTGCCACCAACCTGGCTGGCAACGCTGTTCACCAGTTCACCCGCCTTGATCCTGTTTGTCTGGTCTTTGGTAACACCGGCGATGATGCTGACCTTGTTGTCATCACTGACCGAGCCGAGCACCACGGCCGCTGATCCCAGCTTGTTCTTCAGCTGGTCCATGGTCTCCCGCAGAGCCTTGCTGTCAGCGCCGTCCAGCCGCGCCGCCAGCACCTTGATGCCACAGACTTCGACTGCCTGCGCGGCCAGGTCACTGCCCTGGCTGCTCGCCAGCCTGCCTTTTAACTGTTGCAGTTCTTTCTCGAGTCGGCGGTTTTTCTCGAGCAACTGGCCAACCTTGTCTTCTGCATCATCTGCGCTGCCTTTTACCAGCTCCGCGATCCGCTGCAGGCGGTGTTCGTTAGTGGACACCCACTGCAGCGCGCGCGCGCCGGTAACGGCCTCGATGCGCCGAACACCGGCTGCGATGCCGGTCTCCGAGGTAATTTTCAACATGCCGATATCGCCGGCATGCGCGACGTGGGTCCCGCCACACAACTCGACCGAAAAATCCCCGATCGACAGCACACGTACCTCGTCGCCGTATTTCTCACCGAACAGCGCCATGGCCCCGGCTTCCAGCGCAGCGTCCATGGACATGACGCGGGTCTCGGCATCCGCATTAGCGCGGATTTTCCGGTTGACCAGGTTCTCGATGGCCTCCAGCTGTCCCCGGGTCACCGGCTCATAATGCGCAAAGTCGAACCGCAGCCGGTCGGAATCGACCAGTGAGCCTTTTTGCTGCACGTGATCGCCGAGGACCGCACGCAACGCCGCATGCAACAGGTGGGTCCCGGAATGATTGAGTATCGTGGCCTGGCGACGCGGCGCATCCACCTGTGCCTCGACGCGGTCACCGACACACAGACTCCCCTGCTCGACGTTGCCAATATGAATAAATGTCGCGCCACCCTGTTTTTGCGTGTCGGTAACCATAAAGCGGGCAGCAGATGATTCCAGCACCCCCTGGTCACCGACCTGCCCGCCGGACTCGGCATAAAACGGGGTGTGATCGAGCACCACGACACCGGCCGCACCGGCCGCCAGCTGCTCGACAGAGTTACCTTCCAGAAACAGGGCCGTCACCGTTGCGGAATCCTCGAGTCGTTCGTAGCCGGTAAACCCGGTCACACCTTCGACGGCCAGGCCGTCCGGGTAATCCGCCCCGAACTGGCTGGCTGCACGCGCCCGGGTGCGTTGTGCTTCCATCGCCTGCTCGAAACCCTCTGTATCGACCACCAGCCCGCGCTCGCGGGCAAAGTCGGCCGTCAGGTCGACCGGGAAACCATAGGTATCGTACAGCTTGAACACCGTGGTGCCGGGAATGGTGTTCTCCTCCAGCGTGGTCAGGCTGTCTTCAAGGATACGCATCCCCTGCTCCAGGGTTTCCGCAAAACGCTGCTCTTCTGTGAGCAGGACGCGCTCGACATGCGCACGACCAGCCACCAGCTCCGGGTAGGCCGCTCCCATCTCGTCACACAGCGGGCCGACCAGCTTGCTGAAGAACGGCTGCTGGACGCCGAGCTGATAACCATGGCGAATAGCGCGCCGGATAATGCGCCGCAGCACATAGCCACGGCCCTCGTTCGAGGGCAACACACCATCTACCACCAGAAAGGCACAGGAGCGGATGTGGTCAGCGATCACCTTGAGCGAATTGTTGTTGAGGTCAGCGGTTCCGGTGGCCCCGGCAGCACTGGCAATCAGGTTTTTGAACAGGTCAATATCATAGTTGCTGTGCACGCCCTGCATCACAGCAGCCAGCCGCTCCAGGCCCATGCCGGTGTCGACTGAAGGGCTTGGCAACGGGTTCAGCTTGCCGTCCCGGTCCCGGTCATACTGCATGAACACCAGGTTCCAGATTTCCACGTAGCGGTCACCGTCCTCATCCGGGGTGCCCGGCGGCCCGCCCGCAATGTCCGGCCCGTGGTCGTAGAAGATCTCGGTACACGGGCCACAGGGACCGGTCTCTCCCATGGACCAGAAATTATCCCTGGCGCCGATTCTTGCAAAACGTTCCGGGGCAATCTTGATTTCATTCAGCCAGATGTCGGCGGCCTCGTCGTCGTCCTCGAATACGGTGACCCACAGTTTTTCCGCCGGAATTTTCAGCACGACCGTGAGAAACTCCCAGGCATAGCCTATGGCCTCGCGCTTGAAATAGTCACCGAAGCTGAAATTGCCCAGCATCTCGAAAAAGGTGTGGTGACGCGCGGTATAGCCGACGTTCTCCAGGTCATTGTGCTTGCCGCCGGCGCGCACGCAGCGCTGGCTGGAGGTCGCACGCACATAGCCACGCGGTTCCTGCCCGGTGAATACCTCCTTGAACTGCACCATGCCGGCATTGACGAACAGCAGCGTGGGATCATTGACGGGCACCAGCGAACTCGAGGCCACGATCTCGTGGCCCTGCTTCCCGAAATATTCGAGGAACGCCTGGCGAAGCTCTGCACTGCTGGTCATGGGAACGGTCAATTCAGCCGGTTAACGGTATCAGGTTGATATTATTCAGGGAATTGAACCGGATTGGAATACTTTTACAACGCAAACATTACCGGAATACCGTTCCCCGCGGGGCGCGGGTCCTACTCCCGGAACACAACGGAAATCTGCTCGCTGGTGAAGCCACGCTGTTGCAGGAAGCGCATCTGGCGGCTGCGTTCCCTGAAGTTAGCCGGAGATACAGGTCCGAAGCGCTTGATGCGGACCTGCCCGGCAAGTCCGGGCCAGTCGAAGTCGGGGGCATCGATATATTCTGCAACGAGTCCGTCATCGATACCCCGCTCGCGCAGTTTCGCGCGGATCTTGTGCGGACCCTGGCCACGCTGGTAGCGGGAATGGACAAAGGCCTCGGTAAAGCGGGCGTTATCCAGCAAGCCCTCGTCGGTCAGCTCGGTGAGTGTGGACTCGATCAGTTCCGGTTCAAAATTCCTAGCGGACAGCTTGCGCGACAGCTCCTGCTCACTGTGCTCCCGGCGTGCCAGCAGATCCAGCGCAGATTTCCTGGCCTGGAGCGGATCAGCGACCGATTCAGGCCTCAGCGGCCGCTTCCTCCGGCTGTTCGGCCTGCGCATCGGGTGGCGCCGTGGACGGCAACAACTCGGCCCGCACCTTGCCCTCAATCTCCGCGGAAATGTCCGGGTTGTCTTTCAGGAACTGGCGTACATTTTCCTTGCCCTGCCCGATGCGGTCGCCGTTATAGCTGTACCACGCCCCGGATTTATCCACGAAACCGTGCTTGACGCCGAGGTCGATGATCTCACCTTCCCGGGAAATCCCGGTACCGTAGAGGATCTGGAACTCGGCCTGTCGGAATGGCGGCGCCATCTTGTTCTTCACAACCTTGACGCGGGTCTCGTTGCCGATGATTTCATCGCCCTTCTTGATGGCGCCGATGCGGCGGATATCCATGCGCACGGAGGCATAGAACTTGAGCGCATTGCCGCCGGTGGTGGTTTCCGGATTGCCGAACATGACGCCGATCTTCATGCGGATCTGGTTAATGAAGATCACCATGGTATTGGAACGCTTGATATTGCCGGCCAGCTTGCGCAGCGCCTGCGACATCAGGCGGGCCTGCAGGCCCATGTGTGAATCACCCATGTCGCCCTCGATCTCGGCCTTGGGTGTCAGCGCCGCGACGGAATCGATCACCACAACATCGATGGAGCTGGAACGTACCAGCATGTCGGTAATCTCGAGTGCCTGCTCCCCGGTATCGGGCTGCGATACCAGCAACTCGTCGACATCGACCCCGAGTTTCCCGGCATACACCGGATCCAGCGCGTGTTCGGCATCCACGAAGGCCGCCGTGCCGCCGGCCTTCTGTGCTTCGGCAATCACCTGCAGGGTCAGTGTGGTCTTGCCCGAGGATTCCGGCCCGTAGATTTCAACTACGCGCCCGCGCGGCAGACCGCCGATACCCAGTGCCACATCGAGGCCGAGTGAACCGGTAGAGACCACGTCGGCATTGTGCACCGCGGTCACATCACCCATTCGCATGACGGCGCCCTTGCCGAACTGTTTCTCGATCTGGCTCAGCGCTGCACTCAAGGCCTTGCGTTTATTGTCTTCCATCTGGCTCCTCCGGCGGTTGCCCTTCAGGGGGCGTTATCGGTGCACGGATTATCACACAGAAGCCATTAGCCCTCTAGCTCCCAGGAGCGAAGTGGGAAATATTTCGCACCGGCCGGGTCAGTGACTGACTCGACCAGACAGAAATTTCTGATTGACCAGTGGATCGGCGTGAATTCCCCGGCCACGGCACCGGGATTGGTCTTGCGGGCCAGGGTGATATGCGGCTGGTATGCGCGGGCCTCGGGTTCCAGTCCGCAGGTTCCCAGCACCTGCCGCAGGGCGGTGACCAGTGACCACAGACCGGGAGGAATCCGGGTTGGTCCGATCCAGGAAATCCGCGGACGTGGCCAGTGGCCGGCGCGGTCTATCAGTAGCTCAAACGCTGGAGCGACAACGCCCCCGGCCCCCGTTTCCAGGCACTGCTGCACTGCTTGTGTGACAGACCCCGGAAACGCGAGGGTCAGGTGCAGGTTGTCCGGCGAGACCCGCTTGACCCTGCGCAGGTGTTTTTTTGACACGGAGGCCAGGGACTCGCGCACCGCGGCATCCGGCCACAGGGCGAAAAACAGCCGGCGCTTTGGCTCAGGCGCCTGCGGCATCCAGCAGACCCTGCAGGGCATGTACCACGGATTGCCGACGCACCGCGTCCCGGTCACCCTCGAACTGGCAGGTCACAACGTGTGGCTGCCCGGTACGTGTCGCCCAGGCAAAACACACCGTACCGACCGGCTTGCCCGGGCGCGCCCCGCCGGGACCGGCGATCCCGCTGACGGCGACCGCGATATCGGCCCGGGAGTGTTCCAGCGCGCCGCGTACCATGGCCGCTACCGTGGCCTCGCTGACCGCGCCCTCCGTATCCAGCACAGTCCTGTCGACGCCCAGCAACTCCTGCTTGGCGGCATTGCGGTAGGTCACGAAGCCGCGCTCAAACCAGGCCGAGCTGCCGGCGATGTCCGTAAGGCACTTGGCGATCCAGCCACCGGTGCAGGACTCGGCCGTGGCCACCGTCCAGCCACGCCGCTGCAGGGTCTCGCCGACTTCGACGGCCAGTTTTTCCAGCTCAGTCATTCGCTTACTCCACATTCATGATTGTTAGGGAGAAGGGACGCCCTGTTTAGATGATTCAGGGATTTTACGTCAATTCAACCATCAGTCATTAGAAGGTGGCGCCTGTTCTTCAGCAACCCGCAATCCCGGGCAATGTCAACCTGCGAAAACAAATTCCGATGCGGTAGACTTGCCCGCCATGTCAGATGCCCCTCCCAGCCACACCCCCATGATGCAGCAGTACCTCGGCATCAAGTCGGAGCACCCGGACATCCTGCTGTTCTATCGCATGGGTGACTTCTACGAACTGTTTTACGAGGACGCACGCCGCGCCGCCGGCCTGCTGGACATCACGCTGACCTCGCGCGGCCAGTCCGCCGGCGAACCCATTCCGATGGCCGGGGTACCGGTCCACGCCGCCGATCAGTATCTCGGGCGCCTGGTGCGCCAGGGTGAATCCGTTGCCATCTGCGAACAGGTCAGCGAACCCGGCGCCGGCAAGGGGCCGGTTGATCGCGAAGTCACGCGCATCATCACGCCGGGAACCGTGACCGAGGAGGCCCTGCTGGATGATCGCCGCGACAACCTGCTGGTTGCCGTCAACCGCGTCGCAGACACCTGGGGACTGGCATCACTTGATCTCGCCGGCGGCCGCTTTCAGGTGCAGGAGTTCACGGGAGAGGAGACCCTGCTTGCTGAGCTGGAGCGCCTGCGCCCCACCGAGCTGGTTTTCAATGAAGCCGCGACGGTTCCCGCTGTGCTCGCCGGGCGAACCGGACTGTACCGGCAACCGCCGTGGCTGTTCGACACCGACAGTTCCCGGCGCCAGTTGAATGAACAGTTCGGCACACACGATCTGAGCGGGTTTGGCTGCGAGCAACTCGACTGCGCCATCGGGGCGGCCGGCTGCCTGCTGCAACATGCCCGCAATACGCAGCGCTCTGCCCTGCCACACCTGCGCGGACTGCGGGTCGAATCGCATGCAGAAGGCCTGGTCATGGATGCCGTCACCCGGCGCAACCTGGAACTGGAGGCGTCGACCACCGGCAGCGACCGGCACACGCTACTGGCGGTACTCGATCAGACGGCCAGCAGCATGGGCAGCCGTCTGTTGCGGCGCTGGTTGCACCGGCCGCTGCGTGACCATGCCATTCTGAGCGAGCGCTACCAGTGTATTGACCATTTGTGCACAGACCGGCTTCATGAAGACCTGCACGAGATCCTGCGCGGCAGCGCGGACATCGAACGCATCCTCACGCGCATTGCCCTGAAATCGGCACGGCCACGTGATCTGGCAGGTCTCAGGAACACATTGAAGCTGCTCCCCGGCCTGCAGAAAAAACTTGCTGACAACGGCAACCCGCTGCTTGCCGGGCTCGCCGCACGCATCGGCGAACACCCGGACATCCTGACATTGCTGGAGCGCGCCATTATCGAGACACCACCGGTGCTGATCCGGGACGGCGGCGTGATTGCGCCGGGCTTTGACGCCGAGCTGGATGAATTCCGCAACCTGAGTGAGCACGGCGACCAGTACCTGGTTGACATGGAGGCCCGTGAACGCGAACGCACCGGGATTGCCACACTCAAGATCAGCTATAACCGCGTGCACGGCTACTATATAGAAGTAAGCCGCCTGCGGGTGGACAAGGTGCCGCTCGACTACCAGCGCCGCCAGACACTGAAAGCGGTCGAGCGCTACATCACACCGGAACTGAAGGAACACGAAGACCGGGTGCTCAGTGCACGCGAGCGTGCCCTGTCGCGGGAAAAGGCACTCTACAACGAACTGCTGGAATCCTTGATCGATACTAGCCCGCAACTCGGCGAGTGCGCCGATGCACTGGCTGAACTGGACGTGCTGTCCACCTTTGCCGAACGCAGTGTGGCGCTGAACCTGGTCAGCCCGGTGCTTGATACACGCCCCGGGATTGCCATCGAGGGCGGGCGACACCCGGTGGTCGAACAGATGCTGGATGAGCCGTTTGTCCCGAACGACGCACACCTCAATGCCAAACAGCGCATGCTGGTCATTACCGGTCCCAACATGGGCGGCAAGTCGACCTACATGCGCCAGACAGCGCTCATTGTACTGCTGGCGCATATCGGCAGCTTTGTGCCGGCCGACAAGGCCGTGCTGGGACCGGTCGATCGGATCTTTACCCGCATCGGCGCCTCCGACGATCTGGCCGGCGGGCGTTCCACCTTCATGGTGGAGATGACGGAAACCGCCAACATCCTGCACAACGCCACCGAGCACAGCCTGGTGCTGATGGATGAAATCGGTCGCGGCACCAGCACCTATGACGGCCTGTCACTGGCCTGGGCCTGCGCCGTCGACCTGGCCACACGGATCCGCGCCTTCACCCTGTTTGCAACCCATTACTTTGAACTGACGACATTGCCCGACAGTTACGACGGGATTGCGAACGTACACCTCGATGCCGTTGAGCACGATGACCGGATCGTGTTTCTGCATGCCGTCAAGGACGGCGCCGCAGACCGCAGTTACGGATTGCACGTGGCGGCACTGGCGGGCATTCCGAACGAGGTGATTGTGCGCGCCAGGCAGCGCCTCGAAGAACTCGAGGACACGGTAACACCGCCCCGGGAAAGCGCTCGTGCAATCGCCCAGCCGGGGCTGTTCGACCTGCCGGTGGAACACCCGGTGGTCGAGGCGCTCGACGGCATTGACCCGGACAGCATGACACCGCAACAGGCGCAGCAGGTACTGTATACTCTGAAAGATCTGGCCCGGCAGAAGCTCAATGGCTGAAAGGCAGCGAGTGTAGCCCGGATACCCGGGAGGACCCCATGACATTTATCGTTCTGGAAAACTGCATCAAGTGCAAGTACACAGATTGCGTAGAGGTCTGTCCGGTTGACTGTTTCCACGAGGGTCCGAACTTCCTGGTGATCGACCCGGACGAATGCATCGACTGCACGCTGTGCGAACCGGAATGTCCGATCAATGCCATTGTCTCGGAGGACGACATCCCCGACGGGCAGGAGCAGTTCCTGAAACTCAACGCCGAACTTGCCGCCAAGTGGCCGGTCATCACCCAGATGAAAGACGCTCCGGCGGATGCAGCCGAGTGGGAAAACAAACCGGACAAGCTGCAATACCTCGAAGACTGATTAACTGC
>QIFB01000152.1 GCA_003230545.1 Gammaproteobacteria bacterium
TCAGGTCGTTCATTTCGTAACGGTACAGCCCGGCCAGGGTAGTGACGTAGATGAAGTACTGCCCGCCTTGCTCCAGCTGATGGGGCAGAAGCAGCTCGTCGCCCGAAGGTTTCGCCGCACCGTCGGCAGGTGCGAACTCGTACAGGTTCTCCGTCACCGAGAGCACGCCGGACGAATCTTTGTCTGACAGCACCACAGTGCCGCGCACTTCGCTTGCGAAATAACCGATGTCGCGAACGGGCGTCGCGGGATCGAAGTAGTCTCCAAACCGGTCCAGGTACATGCTGACGGTGCCACCCTTCCAACTGGCAATACAGGCCAGTTCGGGCCAGACCGTGCGCGGTAACAGCCGGCCGTCGCCGCGATAGGCCGCCGCCTCCAGTGCGGTGGCCCGCTGCTGATCCGGTACCAGCAGGGGCTCGATGACCTGTCGAATCCCGGGAGCAATGTCGAAGTTCGATGACAGGGTTCCGTCACGTACGTCCCTGATAATCTCCTCTGTGTGCGCGCCCATCTTCTGCGCCAGCAACAGCACCGTACTCGGGTTGCAGGCGTATATCATGCCAAGCGACTGCCCGCATGCGATGCGCACAAGGGTGTAATAACGGGCTTCATAATCCTTGATCTCGCACACTTCGTAGGGTGCCGAGTACTGCCCCTTCACGGCAGGGCTCATCGCACGGTAGCCGTGGCCGGACTCGGCACCGCAGGGGATGCCGCCGGGCGAAGTGCTCTCCACCTCGGGGCTGACCACAGCCAGGATCTTGCCGTCCAGCGTCCCCGGGTGGTCCCTGAACAGTGAGCCCAGCCAGACCCGCATCAGCTTCGACTTCGACGCCTTGCTGGCGGGGGTTACTGGAATATATTTTGAAGCTCCGGTTGTACCGCTCGTCGTCGCGAACATGACCGGCTTTTCAGCGGTGAGCTGGCCCGGCTCGCCGTTTAGCGAGCGGTCGATGTACGGCTTGAGATCTTCATAGGAGGAGATGGGAACCGCACGCTGAAATTCCGACAACGTCTTGATGCCGGCGAACCCGTGATCGCGTCCAAACGCCGAGTTTTTGTTTCGGCTCACGAGCCTGTCCAGCACCTTCGACTGGGTATTGCCGAGCGCCCGGCATTGCTCGTCGAAGCTCTTGAGCGTCGAGCCGGTAGCGGTCTTCATGATTTGTTTCAAAACACCGTACATGCCTTCCCCGGATTTAACGCCATGCTGAGCATGAGGAGAATAGAAGCTCTCCTCCGTAAAGTCCACAGCTATTAAACAGCCGAACGCACCACTCATTCCAACAGCTTGAAAGCAATCGCGCTCAAGAATCCGGCTAGCGTTCCCAGGCCTACCGCTGGTGGATTTCCTGAGTGCACAGCATCGGGAATCATGGTGGACGCAATCATGGTCAGCATCGCGCCGGCCGCCATCCCTTCGGAAAAGACCCGCCAGGCATGCGGGAGAGTTTCGCCGACCGCATACCCCAAACCCGCACCGAGCGCCGTGATAACGGTCAGCGAGAACCAGAGGTTGAAGATGGTGCTATTGCTCCAGCCCTGGTGGCGCATGTTTGCAGAGCTGGAAAGGGCCTCGGGAAAGTTGGATAAGAAGAGTCCAGCCACGAGGGTATAGGGGATGACCTCGCCGATGGCGACACTGCCGGTCGATGTGAGCCTGGCGCTGAGCATGGTGAGAACCCCGAATCCGATCACCAGGCTCTCGGGAATTCCGTCGAGCAGTATGCCAAGCCAGACCGCCAGGGGCGCGCCCCGGTGTTCCTGCCTCGCGCGCAGCAACTCGATCGTCGTCGGCGGTTCGGTACCCATCCGCAGCGACTGAATTGCCTCTTGCGCCCACTTCTGAGCTTGTCTCGTCTCGCGGGCATGGTATTCCTTCAAGATCTCCAGGTGTTCACTCGCGACCTTTCGGCAGGCCTCATCGAACGCGGGGGACATCTTCCGAAACTCATCGAACTGCTCTTTCGAAATATACAGGCACTCGACCGATTCGTTTGCGACGGCCGTGACCGGGTGCGCGGCGCCCGTCAGCAACTCGATGGCCCCGAGCACATTGCGCGCCGTCATCTCGGTGAGATGTTGACCATGATCGGTGAACCGCACTGATCCCGAGCGGATGAAGATTAGTGCATCGGCAGTATCGCCTTGCTCGAACAACACCTCGCCCCTGGTGAAGGTCACCGGGCGAACTATGCTGGCCAGACGATGCACATCGTGTGGGGGCACGTCCTGCAGGAACGGCACCTCGGCGGCTTCTTTGATGAGCTGCTCGACGCGGGCTCGCTTCTGCATCTGAAAGTAGGCCAGCGTGGAGGCGGTCTTGCGCAGGAACCCTCCGTGCGCATTCACCACTTGATCGAGCACAACAAAGGCCACTCCGCCGCAGATGGCACCGACGATCAGCGCCAGGAAATTCCGGTACGCGTCGGCATGCACCGAACCGCCCCCACCGTGCTGCAAGGCAGAAACATTCGGTGCGACCAGCTCAACGGACAGGGCGGCGATGAGCGCCCCGGCCCCGAACGCGGCCAGCAGTGACAACGTCAACGGCCGGAATCGCGCTGCCAGGCCAACCACTGAGCCCAGTGGCAACGAAACGGCACTCAAGGCCCCGATCCCGGTCGCCCAAATGAGGTAAGTCCAGTACTCGCTTTCCATGTCTCGTTAAGGCTTGACGTCAAGCCACTTTTTCCCCCTTGTCTATTGGTCTTCGCGGTAGAAGTGTCGCAACAGGTATTCGTACATCTCGCCCAGCTTCTGGTTGTAGTCCCTGGTGAGCGGGCTCTCCTCTTTGGCTTTCCAGGTTGCCGAAAGCGTGGTGAGGGCTTCCCGGAACTGCCATCTGTAATCGAAGCTGCGGCCAGCCAGGGCCTCGACGGCCTTGCTGCGCTCCGGTCCGAGATAGTCGCGATCCAGCGAGGTGAGGTTTTCCGGTGTCACTGCGGCAAGGTAAATCTCCGCCGAATCGATTGCCACCAACTCGTCGCTCTTCGAAAGCCCGGCATGCTCGCGTAACGCACTGCGGAAGGCGGCGGCCGAGACAATGTCTTGCCCAGCCAGCGACTGGAGGTCATCCGTCACTATTCCTTCACCCACCAGATGTTCGACCACAGCATCGGACAAGCGGTAATGCACCTCTTTAAAGACCTGCTGCTGAAAAACGTTCTGCAGAAAGAAAAGAAAGAAGAAACTGATCGCGGCAGCGATGAGGGGCGTCGACACCCAACCGGAACCGATGTTCGCGAGCACACGCCACTTGATCTGCCGCACCCCTGCAAATCCTTGTGTGAGCCCAATCCCGATGACCGCGCCGATGACTGCCTGGGAGCTAGACACAGGAATCAACGGATAGGCAGGCAATCCCAGGCCAACCACGAAGCTCTGCAGTTCGTTGGAGGAGAAGATGAACAGGACCATGGACTGGGACATCACCACGACCCAGGCGCCAACCGGACTGACCGGCATGATGGAGTTGCCCACCGTCATCATGACCGGTTTGGAATAGAAAACGCCGACGGCGATCGCCAGCCCCCCCAGAAGAAACAGCTGCTGGATCGATGTCAGGGTAAAGAGTCCCCCAACATCAAGGTCATCGAAAGGCGAGGACGAAACGAAGACACCCATGACATTACCGATATTGTTGGCGCCCAGGCTATAGGCACCAAAGGCGCCTGCCAGCACCAGGGCAATACGGGTCAGCGCGTCCAGTCTGACCATGTGAATCCTGGCCCAGCCCAGACCTGCAACGGCTGACTTGTAGAGAATCGCGGCGAAAACGGCGCCAAGTACCGGACAGACCACCCAGGTCGCCACGATTTTCGACAGCGTCTCCATATCGGTAAGGAAGCCGCCGAAAAGATTCCAGCCGATGATTGCGCCCACCACTGCCTGCGTGGTTGAGACCGGCAGTCCCAGTTTGGTCATGCCATACACGGTGACGGCGGCTGACAGCGCCACCATGAAGGAACCGGCGATGGCGTTCACGGCACCCAGCTTGCCCAGACCGTGCGCAGCCCCGGCGCCGCCGAACACAGCGCCGAGCACCACAAAGACCGCGCAAATCACCGCTGCCGTGGTAAACGTAACCATCCGGCTACCGACAGCAGTCCCGAAGATGTTGGCAGCGTCGTTGGAGCCGAGCGACCAGCCCAGGAACAGCCCGCTCGACAGGAACACCAGTACGATAAGGTCCATGCTACCCGGCCATAATTACTGTTGTTACGTTCTAGATCGACCGCTTCACTGCAAAGATCGCCAGCTGGTCGCCAACATCGCTGGCGTGTGAAGCCAGGTTGCGAATTCCCACGAGCCAGTCCCGCGACTCTCGCTTGTCCACCAGGGGCATGTCCGAGTCAAAGATCGCCCTGCCGGTGCGCAGGGCCACCAGCGTCGCTTCCTGGTCATGAAAACTGATCTTGTGTACATGGTCGCGAACCGTATGCGGTTCCTTGAAGTAGGCTCGAACACCCTGCAGCATCGCCTGCACGGCCTTGCCGGCATCGCTGATGATCGTCCTGAAGCCATCCACGTATTCTCCGGTCACACCCGGGCGCTCCATGGACAGGGAAATCAGCAGGTGCACGCATTCGTCGAGCGTGGTGTCCACTTCGCCGAGGAGACTGAGTACATCCCCGCGCGTATCAGGCATCAGCATCTCGGTGTACATGATGGTCGTTACGCTCCGCCGGAGTTCGTCCGCACGTGTCTCGATCCCCATGATCTGCTCGACCTTCTGATCCAGCTCTTCGTCTGGGCCATGCTCAAAGTAGTGATACAGGGAACGTTCGAGCACCATCTGTGCCTCGGACACCTTGTCGATGAATTCGTCGATCTCACTGACGAGTCGGGCGGTTTTCTTGAAAGGCAGTATATTGACCATTGGGATATCCTCGATCTCGCGACTGGCATATTGTCAATATCCAAACAACACAGGATACTACACCACTCTATATCATAATAATTGTAGCAGGGCTGTTCGCACCTCCCGCCACAGCCGGTGGTGGCTTGCTCCATTCCCGGCACACGATGGCGCAATATTGAGCGATACCACGGCACGCAGTTCTGGAGCTATCGTACGCGGAAGCCAGGAATGCATTGAAACACGAAATCATTCATGGCGTGGGACAGTACTTCGTGAGGGAAACATCGAGGGGTTAAAACATGAGGGTCAATGGCCTGAGCACCACTATCCCTCTGTCGTCGATTGCGCTAGGCTTAACCTCGCGTATGGTAGCTCACTGCATCCACCGGTGACGGTAATTCGACGCTTAATACGTTTACGGGCGCAATGCAACGCGAGACAAACCCAAAACCGCCGACAAGAGGCAAGAGCGACCGGCAACCCAAGACCAGGGTACGGGCACTGTAAGGGAGGAGATCCAATGACACGACTGCTTTATATGGTAGTTACGGCCGGCGTAGCCGTCCTTCTGCCGCTGGAGGCCACGGCCTCGACAGAGGGACACCAGAAGGTGCTGGAGGGCTTGAGCGATCCGCGGGCCATCTTCTGCCTGGTGGTCTTTTTCTTTGCCTACTTATTTGTCATTGCCGAGGAGAAGACGCATCTTCGCAAGTCCAAACCGGTGATGCTGGCAGCCGGAATCATCTGGGTCACTATCGCCGCCGCGGCCCCGGAGTACGGCATTGACCATGAGCAGCTGAGAAGCGCGATCACCCACGATCTCCAGGAATATGGCAGTCTGTTGTTGTTTCTGATGGCGGCCATGACCTACATCTCGGCGATGGAGCATTTGAACGTGTTCGACGCGCTAAGAGCGCGGCTGGTGGGCATGGGGCTGAACTACCGCCAGGTATTCTGGGCCACCAGCATCATCGCGTTTTTTCTTTCGCCGATGGCGGACAACTTGACCACGGCGCTGGTCATGGGCGCAGTTGTGATGGCGGTCGGCGCCGATAGCCCGAGGTTTGTCGCGGTCGCCATGATCAACATCGTGAGCGCGGCCAATGCGGGCGGTGCCTTCAGCCCCTTTGGCGACATCACAACGCTGATGGTCTGGCAGTCGGGCCATCTCGAATTCTTCGACTTCTTCACGCTGTTTATCCCTTCCGTCGCCACCTTCCTTGTGCCGGCAGTCATCATGAGCTTCGCTGTGCCCACCGAGCACCCACCCGCTCTGGAGGAGCAGGTGTCCATGCGTCGCGGCGCCAGGCGCGTGATCGTTCTGTTTCTCCTCACCATCGTCATGGCCGTGTCGTTCGAACAGTTCCTGGGAGTACCCCCGTTCATGGGTATGATGACGGGCTTATCGCTGCTGATGTTTCTCGCCTACTATCTGCGCATGACCCGCAGGCAGGAAGAGATCGAGTATGAAATCTTCAGCAGGATCCAGGCCGTCGAATGGGATACCTTGCTGTTCTTCTTCGGCGTCATGTTCAGCGTCGGCGGCCTCGGATTCATCGGCTACCTGAGTGCAGCCTCGACTGTGATGTACGGCGACTGGGGGGCTACGACAGCCAACATTATAATGGGATTCTCCTCGGCGATAGTCGACAACATCCCGATCATGTTTTCGGTCCTGACCATGAAGCCCGACATGTCCAATTTCCAATGGCTGCTTGTAACCCTGACCTGCGGCATCGGTGGCAGCCTGCTTTCGGTCGGCTCGGCGGCCGGCGTGGCGCTCATGGGTAGCTCCAAAGGACGCTATACCTTCACCTCGCATCTGCGCTGGACGCCCGTGATTGCCCTGGGTTACGCCGCCGGCATCGGCACCCACTTCCTGATCAACGGCTGAGCGGACGCGCCGGCCCGGTGGGCGGCCTTCCGTGACCGCTTCAGCGTGTCGCACTCACCTTGACGACCTGGCCCTCTCTTGCGTCCTCGAGGTTGCTTGCGGGCTGTGCGGAAATGCCCGCTGCCTTACCGGGCTTACCTGTGCTCGCAGCCTGGAGGTTCTTGACCGGTCCCGCCGGCGCGTTCGCGTCCCAGCCACCACCCAGCGAGCGGTAGATACGTACCAGGTTCTGGCTGACGCGCCCTTCGCTCTCTGCCGCAAGATCCTGCTGACGAAATAATGACCGCTCCATGTCGAGCACATTCTGGAAATTCGTGAGCCCCTCGAAGTACTGGATCTTCACCAGACGCACCGATTCCTGTGCAGCGACTACTGAACGGTCCAGCGCCTCGCGCCGCACCCGTTCCCGCGCAAAACCGGTCATCGCATTCTCCACGTCTTCGAGGGCAGCAAGCAGGGTTTGCTCGTAGTTTTGCAGGGATCGCTCCGCCAGGGCATCCTGCTCATCAATCAGACTGCGTACCCGCCCGCCGTCGAACAGGTTCCAGGAAAAGAACGGGCCGATTGTGAAACTCCGGCGACCACGGTCGAACTGACTACCGATAAAAGTGTCGTAATTGAACACTCCCGAGATCGAAAACTGGGGATACAACTCGGCGGTGGCGACACCGATGCGCGCGGTCTTTGCGGCGAGGTCGCGTTCGGCACGACGCAAATCCGGACGGTTACGCACCAGTTCTCCCGGCAATCCTACCGGCGCCTGCTCCGGCGGGCCCGGAATGGGTTTGGGTGCTTCGAGCTCGGCATGCAGGGCGCCCGGGTGCTCCCCCAGTAGTACACTCAGGCGGTTGATGGCCGCGATCCGCTTTACATCCAGCTCCGGCACGATCGATTCGCTGGTTGCCAGGTTGAGTTCCGCCTGACGAATATCCAGCTTCGGGACCAGGCCGACACGCTCGCGCACTGTCACCAGTTCCAGTGTGCCGCGCTGGGTTCTGACGTTCTCAAGTGCAAGACGGATCCTTTCCTGCAGGGTACGCACACTAATATAGTTACGCGCTACCTCGGCGTACAGCGTAACCAGTACATCACGGTAACTTTCTACTGTCGCGTCGTAGTCCGCCCCGGCCGACTCGATGGAACGCCTTACCCGTCCCCAGAAGTCGACTTCCCAGGAACCATCGACTCCGATGCTGCGAAAGGTATCGGTACGACTCTGTGGTGGCACCATAGGATCTGCAACGCCATCACTGACACGCTCGCGTTGCATGGCGCCATTGGCATTGAGGTCCGGCCAGCGCCGGCCGGTCTGGATACCAAGACGGGCGCGGGCCTCCTTGATGCGCGCGAATGCGATCCTGAGATCGAGATTACTCTCCGTGGCACGCTCGATCAGTCCATCGAGGACCGGGTCATTCAGACTTTCCCACCAGGTGCGGTAGTCAGCCTCACCGCCCGCCAACCCCTGCTCGAGATCCTGGTGCCACTGGTCAGGGGTTATCGCCTCCGGCTCCTGGTAGTCGGGGCCAACGCTCGCACAGCCGTGCAACAGACCAAGTAGCAGTGGAACCATCAAGAGGCGATGACTCAACATAGCCAGGCCTCGTGAAAGGGTATGTCCGACTTCAGCAGACCGACGCATTGCTCTTTCCTTATTTATAATCGCTGATATATAGTCGCTATACCTTGAGGAACCTCTGATGTGTCGGTTTTCGTGTCATTGCGAGCGTAGCGAAGCAATCTTTTTGATTCTTACACAGTCGTTTGGAGATTGCTTCGTTGTCCTTTGTTCCTCGCAATGACGACACGTCAGAGGTTCCCTTAAGCGCAAGTGAATATAATCTTAACCACCCGCATGAGCAAGGGGAATCGCTTTCACGCTAATCCTGTCGAATTCTTCCGGTGGCTGTGCACTGAAACCGGGGGCAACATCAGCACCGGGGCGTACCCGGTCAGAAGGTATTCGTCCCTGAGCCCGAATTCATCCCGAAAGTTTAGAGACTCCGGCAGTAAATCAGCGATCCTCGCGCCTTCCCTCGGTACCACCGATTCAGAGATGCTTTTTGGGGATATATTGCATAAAATCCGGATAGCGCGTACCATTTTTTGCGCGATTACAAGTAAAGACTGACAGGTCCACGGGGCCTCATTAAATTACGCCGAGTCATGTCCCGGCCAATAGAAAAAATACCGTAAAGTAATAACCACGTAATTCAGGAAGAATACGCCCAGTCATGCGGTTTACTATCAAGCGGGGACTCGATATTCCCATCGACGGGCTGCCGGAACAGCGCATTCATGATGCACCACCAGTAACACGCGTCGCGCTGGTAGGGGCAGATTATCACTCCAGAAAACGTCTCCCCACCATGCTGGTGCAGGAAGGCGACCGGGTGAAACTCGGTCAGCCGCTGGCGCGGGGAAAAGCCATCACGGATGTCGTGGCCACGGCTCCGGGCTCCGGGGTTGTCGAAAAAATCAACCGCGGTGAACGCCGCTTCCTGCAGAGTATCGTTATCCGCCTGGAAGGCAATGACGAGGAAACCTTCAATGCATATAAGGTAGCAGATCTTGCCGGACTGAACCGGAAGCAGATCGTTGAAAACCTGATCGTCTCCGGCCTGTGGCTGGCCCTCCGTACCCGGCCCTACAGCCTGATTGCCGACCCGGACACCGGGCCCGACGGAATCTTTGTCACCGCCATTGACACCCACCCGCTGGCCGCCGACCCCGCCGTCATCATTGGCGAGGCGCAGAATGACTGGCTAAACGGAATGGCTTTGCTAAGCAAACTCACGGACGGCAAAGTGCATGTCTGCAAGGCGCCTGGATCCGGTATTCCGGTTTGCGAGGATCCCTCGGTCGTGGAGACTGAATTTCAGGGGCCGCACCCGGCGGGCCTGGTGGGTACTCACATTCACCTGCTTGCTCCGGTCAGCGCTGAACACAGCATCTGGCATGTGGGTTACCAGGATGTCATTGCCATAGGGCGCTTGTTCACCACGGGAAAGCTGCCAATCGAACGCGTCATTTCCCTGTGCGGCCCGGCAATTCGCAATCCCAGGCTGGTTCGTACCCGTCTGGGTGCGAGTACCACCGAACTGGTCGAAAACGACCTGCATGGTAATGACTGCCGCGTGGTCTCCGGTTCGGTCCTATCCGGCCGCCGGGCAGTGGAATGGGCAGCCTACCTCGGACGCTTCCATAACCAGGTCACGGTACTGGCCGAAGGACGCAAACGCATATTTCTACGCTGGCTGAGACTCGGCTCGGACTTCTATTCCTCGACACCGATTTATCTCGGCGGCGCCGGCAAGCGGCGCAGCTTCCCCCTGACAACGTCGGAGAACGGCAGCCCCCGGGCCATGGTGCCGATCGGCAGCTACGAACGCGTCATGCCGCTCGATATTCTGCCCACACAACTGTTGCGCTCTCTGGTCGTCCGCGATACCGAGACCGCGCAACTGCTGGGCTGCCTGGAACTCGACGAGGAAGACCTGGCACTGTGCAGCTTTGTCTGCCCTGGCAAACACGATTTCGGCCCTATTCTGCGCGAAAACCTTGAAAAGATTATGAAGGAAGGCTGATGTCAAGACTTCGCAA
>QIFB01000180.1 GCA_003230545.1 Gammaproteobacteria bacterium
ACCTTGCACCCCTGTCCTGCTGTCAGCTACGCTTCCGGCGCAATGGCCGATTTACGCGACTCCTCCACCCATGCTTCTTGGCGTTGACACCGGCGGCACGTTCACCGACTTCGTGCTGTTCGCCGGGCGGGCACTGCGGGTACACAAGGTGCTGTCCACGCCGCACGCCCCGGAAGTGGCTATCCTGCAGGGAATTCGCGATCTCGGCCTGTCCGCCGACGCGCTGCAGGTGGTACATGGCACTACCGTCGCCACCAACGCGGTGCTGGAGCACAAGGGCGTGCGTACTGCCTACCTCACCAACACCGGGCTCGGCGACGTGCTCACCATCGGCCGGCAGGCACGCCGTGAACTCTACAACCTGCAACCGGAACCGCAGCTGCCCCCGGTGCCGCGCGAGCTGTGCCTCGAGGCCGATACGCGCATCGGTGCCGACGGCAGCCGCCTTGCCGGACTCGATGAGGCGGACCGGGAAGCACTGCTGCAGCAGATCGAACGCCTCAGGCCGGAAGCAGTGGCCATCAACCTGCTGTTTTCGTTTCTCGATGCCAGCGACGAGCGTACCCTTGAATCCTGGCTGCGGGATGCGTTCCCCGACCTGTTTATCTCGCGTTCCTCGACTGTGCTGCCGGAGTACCGGGAATACGAGCGCGGCATCGCCACCTGGCTGAATGCCTCGATCGGTCCGCGTGTCGCCGGCTACCTCGAGCGCCTCGGCGCACAGCTTGATCCTGCGCCGGTGACTGTAATGCAAAGTGCGGGCGGCACCGTGGCCGCGGATCAGGCCGGTAGCAAGGCCGTGCACCTGCTGCTGTCCGGACCGGCCGGTGGGCTCATGGGCGCACGTTATATAGGGCTGCAGGCCGGGGAAACACAGTTGCTGACCCTTGACATGGGCGGCACCTCGACCGATGTCGCGCTGGTCGAGGGCGAGATCCGGCTGACCTCCGAGGGCCACATCGGCTCGTGGCCGGTCGCGGTCCCCATGGTAGACATGCACACCATTGGCGCGGGCGGCGGATCCATTGCCTTTATCGACAGCGGCGGACTGCTGCAGGTCGGACCGGAATCGGCCGGCGCCGCACCGGGCCCGGCATGTTACGGGCAGGGCGGGGAACGTCCAACGGTCACCGATGCCAATCTGGTGCTGGGTCGACTGCGCCCGGAGGCGTTCCTCGGCGGCGCCATGACGCTGGATACCGCGGCGGCCGGACAGGCGGTCGGTAACATCGCCACGCAACTGGACATCAGTCTGGAGAAGGCTGCACGCGGCATCATCGACATCGCCAACGAACACATGGCACAGGCACTGCGGGTGATCTCGGTGCAACGCGGCGTCGACCCGCGCGCGCATGTGCTGGTGTCCTTCGGCGGGGCCGGCGGCCTGCACGTGTGTGCACTGGCCGAGGCGCTTGGCATGACGCGCGCCCTGGTGCCGGTGCACGCCGGTGTGCTGTCTGCGCTCGGCATGCTCGCCGCGCCGCGCGCACGGCAACTGTCGCACACGCTGAGCGGGGATCTCGCCGGTTTCGAGGCGCACATCCTTGAAAAGGAACTGGGGTTACTGGCCGACACGGGCCGTACCGAACTGGTCGCCGAGGGCATCAATGAGCAGGATATCGAGACTGCGTACAGCCTTGATCTGCGCTACCACGGCCAGTCCTACACCCTGACGTTGCCGTGGCAGGGTATCGAGAAAACAGCGCAGGCGTTTCATCAAGCGCACGAACAGCGCTATGGTCACCGCCTGACCACGCCGGTCGAACTTGTCAATATCCGCTGCAACCTGCAGGGCAGGGCGTCGGACATCACATTACCGGAAGTTGACAGGCTGTCAGCTCAGACACCTGAGCCACTTTATGCAAGACTGCCTGGATACGAAAACGAGGTATCGGTGTGGCGCCGGGAGGAATTATCCATCGAACTTGAAATTACCGGGCCGGCGATTATTACCGAGATGGTGGCAACAACCTGGTTGCCGGAAGGATGGGTCTGCAAGGTCGATCGGTTAGGTAATCTATTGCTGGAACGGTCGGGATAATACTGATTCGCTTTCCCGGTTTGATATAATGTTTTTGGGCGCTATAGAATGCTGATAATCATGGAAATGTTTATGTTATGCGTAACTAATATCCTTTTCAATGCCCTGGATGCCGGCCTTCGCCGGCATGACGACACATCAGAGGTTTCCTGATATTAAAAGCCATCAGAACCAGTCGTCATTTGTAATGGATGCGTTATGCGATTAAATACCATTGCTCTGTCTGTTGCAGCCGGATTGCTTTGGGGTGCAGCGGTACTTGTGGTTGGCTGCGCGAATCTGGTTTGGCCGGGTTACGGTGTGGCTTTCCTTGAACTGGTGGCCTCCATATACCCTGGCTATCATCCTGGCGCCGGGTTTGGGTCGGTCATTACAGGAACACTGTACGGACTGGTTGACGGGGCCATTGCCGGTGCAATATTCGGCTGGCTCTACAATGCCCTGGCACGCAGGTTTTCGCGTGCCGCGTAACTTACATCATCGACTGCAGGTAGTTCTTAAGACCCACCTTGTCGATGAGTTCGAGCTGGGTTTCCAGCCAGTCGATGTGTTCTTCCTCTTCTTCGAGAATGTGTTCAAATATTTCGCGCGTGATATAGTCGCCGCTTGACTCGCAATACGCGATACCCTCGAGCAGCAGCTTGTGGGCGATCTTTTCGATATCGAGGTCGTTCTTCAGCATTTCCCCGGTATTCTCTCCAATCAGCAGCTTGCCAAGGTCCTGCAGGTTTGGCAGTCCCTCCAGGAACAGGATGCGTTCGACGAGCGTGTCGGCATGCTTCATCTCGTCGATGGATTCTTCGTATTCCTTTTCGTTGAGCTTGTGGAAACCCCAGTTCTTGTACATGCGGGAATGCAGAAAGTACTGGTTGATCGCGGTGAGCTCGTTTTTCAGCACGCCATTGAGAAACTCGATTGCCTTCTTGTCGCCTTTCATGGGTGTGTCTCCATAATGTGAGAATTTCGATACTGCCGATCCAGGGAAAAGGGGTAGGTGGCCCCGGTTTCTGTCATGTGCATTCCATAGATAGAGGAGAAGTATAGCGGCCAAACTGGAAATGACAAGTTATAACATACTGAAATATATAATATTAATATTTCCGGCTAGATGGAGATATCAGTCGGCGCCAGCTCCGGCCACCTGAAATCAATAAAAACGATTGACAATGATTCTCATTTAGATTTATATTTGTGGTCAAGCTTTCATACCAACAGGCAGGCAGAGGTCGCGCAGGATGTATGTTTGTATTTGCAAGGCAGTAACGGAAAGCGAGATCCGCTGTGCGGTAGAGGACGGTGCCTGCACGGTACGCGCCCTGCGCAAGCAACTTGGTTGCACTGGTCAGTGCGGCAAGTGCAAGTCCCAGGTCCGCGAAATCAAGGATGCAGTTCTGGCAGAACAGATCGAGGTGGGGTTGCCTGTGCTCGCAATGTCCTGGGAAACCGGTTTACTACCTGCCTGATCTGTCAATCAAAACCAGACCGAAACAAACGCTGTAATCACATCCGCATCAAAGTCATAAAGATCTTCCTTGCCGGGTGCTGAACTGGTGTCGCGGATGTCGCGGAAGTCGTCGTAGTTGAACCAGATACGCTTCCACTGGAAGGTAATACTGCCGCGGTCAATATAACTCCAGCCGTCCTGGATGAAATCATAGCTCAGCCCGATGCTGGCCGTATGGCTGTTGAATTCGCTGAGTTCCTTGTCGCGGGCCATGAAGTTCTGCGCATCCTGGCCAGAAAACAGGTCGCTGTAGAATTCGGCTTTCTCCTGTGTGTAGTAACGGTACTTGGCCTCCAGTATCCAGCGGCCCCGCAACGGGTGTGTATAACCGGCCTCGATGTTGTGGGCGCGGATGTCCCAGGTATCGTCGAAGAAGCGGTATTCTCCGAACACTGAGGCACGCCATGGCAGGTAGTGCAGGGCGCGCACCGAGGCAGTATTGCTGGTGCGCGTCCGCGGATATTTTTCCGGCTGGAAGCTGTAGCCGACCTGACTTCCCTCATCAACGTAACGCACGGAGCGGTAGGGATTGTTCAGAAACCCCTCGTCAGTGATGGTCTCGAAGGTGAATTCCATCAGCATGTCTTTGGTGATCACCTGGGTCAGGCCGACGCTGTAATTCTGGCGTTCGTTCTTATGCGAGAAGCTGGAATCCGTGTTGTTCTCCACCGTGTCCCAGCTGAAGGCATAACCGAGTGATACGGTGGTCATGTTGCTGAACATATCGATGCTGATCCCAAAGCCCGCGGTGTTGGCCTCGTAGTCGTCTTCGTCGCTGTTGGTGTAGGACAGGCTCATTATGGAGTTGCCATACAAATAGTCGATGCCGGCGGAAACCTCGGTGCGATCCTCATCGTACTTGCTGGCAGTGGTGACCACGTCGATGGAGGCGCTGCTGACCGAGTCAACGTAGTAATTGCCGCTGAGTGCGACGCTTTCACCGATTTTTTTCAGCACCAGTATGGACGGGCCGTCCACTTCCACGCCGCCGCCATTGTAGGAGTGATACATGGCATCGGCGCGATCCTCGGGGAGGACGCCGGCATGGGATGCTGTGCAGTACAGGCATAGCAGCAGGCCGGTAAGGCACCGGCCGTGAGTTATCCAGTCAGTTACAGCCACAGCCCCCTCCACCACCGCCTTCCGCGCCGCGCGCGCCTTCACGCGACTGGTAGACGTGGACGATGTAGTTATCCGCCACCGGGTTGCGGCTGAACTGCATGATCGGGTCGGCAAGGTGCGCGCGCTCGTAGGGCTTCACCCACGGCTCGATGTCTGCGCAACCTGCCAGCAGCAGGATTGCCGGTACTGCCAGTGCCCTGATGAAGCGCAGCGGGGTCATTCGCGGATCAGCTCCCGCACCTGCTCGAGGTACACCTCTTCCAGGCCAGGCTTGTAGCCCTTGTGCAGGTAGCGCATGTTGCCGTTTCGATCGACCAGCACCGTGCTCGGCATGGCAATCACGTCGTATTGCTTGCTGACCACGCTGCTTTCATCGAACAGCACCGGAAAGCTGACTGGCATGTCTTTCAGCAGCTTGCGGGCCTGGTAGGTGTCCTGCTCGACATTGACACCGAGCACGGTGAAGCCAAGCGCCTTGTACTTGTTGTGCAGTTCGTCCAGCAGCGGCATCTCCTGGCGGCACGGGCCACACCACGAGGCCCAGAAGTTGATCAGCACCACCTCGCCGCGCAGCTCGCTCAAGCGGATGTTGTTGCCGGAGTGGCTCTTCAGGGCGAAATCGGGCGCCGCCCCGGACACGACACCGGCTGTTACCGGCATGGCCAGCAGGATGCCGGTGAGTACGGTTGCGAAAAATTGATTGATAAACTGTTTCATGGATACCTCCATCAGAAAAATACCGACAGCCCGGCATGGGCCTCGAGATTGTGTTTGCGCTCGTCATCGCCGAGCAGATCGGAATTGTAGGTGTGGTCGCGCATGTCGATGCGCAGTGCGATCGAGTCGGTCAGCAGTATTCGGTAGCCGACGCCGAAGTTGATGGTGAAGTGGTTATCGTCTGCGAAATCGGTATTGCCCACGCCGCCGATGATGTACAGCGCACTGTTGAACGAGTGACCGCGCCAGAGGAATACCTCACCCGGCAGGATGTTCCAGCCAATGGAGATATTGTAGTAGGTCAGGGTGCGATCATCGTTGGCAACAACCTGTGCGCCACCGCTGAGCTTCTCGAAGCTGGTCTCGTCGGTCTTCGTACGTCCGATTGCCACTTCCGTGAACAGGTCCTCGGAGACGTGGTAGGCGGCACGCGCGCCGTAGACCAGGTTGGTGCCGAAGTCCTCGACGCTCATGACCCCGACAAATGTGCCTACCTCGAAGTCCTCGCTGTCGATATCGGCCTCGGTGATGATGCGCCGGTCAAGTTCGGGTACGATCACCGGGTCAGTCTCGCTGTAGACGGGTTCTTCCGTGCGCAACAGCGAACAGCCCTGCAACAGGGAAAACAAAACCAGTGCGCACACCGGCTTCAGAAGAAAAATCCAATGCCTGCTTGCCATGCGTTTAGCTCCTGGTTGTCATCCTTGTCCTGAAAAATGGTATTCCTGCGGTACTCCGCACGCAGGATGAAGCGTCGTGTCAGGTACAGGCGTACCCCGGCACCGGCGCTGCCGACCTGGTCGGTGCGGTCGTCATCATTTTCATCGACGAGCGTGCTTTTCGGGTCGGTGTAAATCAGCCCCGTGCCTACAACGAAATACGGTGACAGGCGCCACTTCGGGAACGGCTGTGCGACCAGGCTGATCAGTCCCATGTAGCTGTCTGAAAAATCTCCGAAGATCTGCGATACGGAAATCTCGCCAAACAGATGCGGTGTAAACGCGTACGCACCGTAGGCCGTGGCGGTATCCTCGCCCGAGAAGCGGCCACCGATCAGCCCGGCCTCCCAGCGGCGCCGTGAGAAGTCGCCGATGTCCGGTTCGGCAAACAGCGTCGGCAATCCTGCCAGTGTCAGCGTCCTGGCCATGGCATCGCGGCGGGCCCAGCCTTCCGTACCTTTCTGCGTTCGCACCAGGAACCAGTCGGTGCGGCGCATGATGACTTCGATGGTCTCGCCGCGGTCGACGACATGGAATACGGGGTAGCCGCGGCCAGCCCCGGTGTGCAGCTCGAGGTATGGCTCGGCCACCTGCGCCTGGAAATAGTTATCCGCCGCATGGGCCAGTGCCGGCAGGGTGCCGGTGAGCAGGGTGAGTATGAGAATGAGGCTTCGCATATACGTGACATGGTCGTGTTACATCGACTCCGTCATGGCGGCACCGTGAACGGGTCGTTCCAGTATTGGGCGCCGATGTCCAGCCACTCGTGGACAAGGCGCAGTTCAGCCGGGTCGAGCCGGCCGTCGTGGGTGCCGCCGGGGGCGAACACAGTGGCAAAGCCGGTGCTGGCGATGGCGCCGGCGGCCGACATGGCCGGGGCAACCGGCACCGGCTGCTGCGTCGGCAGGCCGGTGACCGGATCGACCGGTCCTGGCACCATGATGTCCTGCAGGATGCCGCCGGCGATTTCCTGGGCGTTGTCGCCGAACAGCAGTTCGCGATACGACTTGAAGTGGTCGGCCTGCTGGTCCGAGGCCCCGTCGGTGAGGTCGAGTTGCGCATCCGGCGCCATCAGGCCGCCGCCGTTGTCGGTGGTGTGGCAGCCGGTGCAGGTGTTCGCACCGCGGTCCACGCTCCATAGCGGGTGGATGTGCTGTTCGTAGTGGATGACCGTGCGGCAGGTGTTGCCCCAGCCGGTCTGGCAGGCGAGGTTCGCCGGTGCCGGGGTGAGCAGGCTGGCGTACTCATAACTGAAGCTCGCATCCGCTGCGCGCCCGGCCGCGACCGGGTCGGTCCACACATCATCAAAAAAGATGTCCATGGTCGGATCCAGCTTGGTGTCATCAAGTCGTGTCAGGGTTTCCGCCATGGTCTCGCCGAAATTGGCAAACAGTGCCGGGTCGGTATTCGGGAAGGGTGGACCGGTGACCAGGGCGCCGGCGTACACCGATACCGGGCTCTCGGGATGCCCGTGCGGGATACCGCTCGTATGGTCGTGACAGCCGGTGCAGTTCAGCGTTTCGCCGGCGCGCACCTGCAGCCAGTTCTGGTGCCGGCTGCCGAGGCGACGTCCGTCCTGGTCCAGTACGCTGATTGCGAGCGGCACGTCGGCCGGTACCTTCACGCGTACCGAGCCGTCCGGCTGCACCGGCACGTAGCCGATGATTTCGCGCATCAGCTGCGCACTGCTACGCCCGAAGGCCGTGCCCGGCAGGTTGAGGACCTCGTCGTCCGGAATGCCGACGGCCTTGACGATGCGTAAAAAACGCGCCGGGCGGTCGGCGGCAAGCGTTACTGCGGGATCGGCCAGTGCGGAAATGTCGGGCGTGGCGGTGTCGATACCATCGATGTCATAGACGCTGCGGATATTCAGTACGCCGACACCCTCGGCCACCCGCTGTGGATCGAGCTCGCCACCGGGTGCCTTGTCGAACAGGATAGTCGGCAGGATGCGCGGTTCGGCAGCCACCACGTCGGTGAACATGATGCCTTCCTCCGGTACCACCACCGGCAACTGGGTGTCCTCGTCGCGGTCGTAGAGAAAGATGCCGTAGAGCGGGTCGGCCGCCAGTGCATTCGGGTTCGACAGCCGGTTCGGTGTGCACGGGACGATGGTGTTTCCTTCCAGCAGGCGGCACTGGCTCCAGCTCACCAGCATGCGGTCGGTGCCGTCTTGCAGCGGCCATGCAGAGCTGAACAACCCGCCCGGTGAGATGGTGTTATCGGTGTACACTTTATTGATAGTGGCCGAAGTCTGTGCGGGGCCGGTGAGGATGCCCTGGTTGACTGCGGTCGGTTCGTCGTTGTCGATATAGTTGTCCGTGTCGATCAGTATCAGTTCGCCGCCTTTGTAGGTTCCGGTGAACGGCAGGATGATGCTCATCAGCCCGCCATTCAGACGTTCGCGCGCCTGTATGAACTGCACCTCGCTGCCATTGGTGCCGGTATCGTGGCTGTGTGAACCGTAGAGAAGCTGCAGTTCGGTACCATCCGGGCGCATCTTGTAGAGGCTGATTTGGTTGCGGTTTCCCATGTTGTCCCAGCGGCAGAACATGACCTCGCCGGTAGACAGCACCGTCGGATCGAGGTCGTGGCTCTGGTTAAAGGACACCTGGCGAATATCACTGCCGTCACTGTTCATGACATGTAGTACCAGCGCACGCTCATTGCGGTCTTCATCGAGTGCGGCAAACTGTGGCTTGCCCTCGTCCAGCAGCACGGCCTTCGACTGGCGCTGGCGGGTCGATGAGAAGATGATGCGGCCGTCTGGCAGGTAGTGGGGTGCAGTATCCTGGCCGGCCTCGGCGGTAATGTCCGAGGTAATGATGCGGCGCAGTACCTTGTCTTCGATATCGTATTCCCAGATGTTCCACTTCGGCTGGTCTTCCGGGTCGGCGCCCTCGATCTCCGGGGCGCGCATGGTAAACAGCAGCTTGCTGCCGTCGTATGATGGTTCTACATCCTTCACGTCACCCAGTCCGCCGGTAAATGCGCCGGTGACGTTGAATTCTTTCGCGCTGGGCGAGGCCAGTTCGCGGTAAAACAGATCGGCCCCTTCATTGAAGGCCAGGGCCTCGCGGAGGTCAGGCTGCACCAGTGCCCCGGTGGTCTCATCGAGCATGACCGGGCGACGCACGAAGGCAAGCCCCGAGTCGTTCACAAACGGGTCCGGGTCTCCGCCCCCGCCCCCGCTCCCGCTCCCGCCGCAGGCGGCGAGCAGTGGCAACAGGCAGGCCGTCACCAGCCACCGGTTGGTTTTCCTGTCCTGTTGAATTTTCCGCGTTCTATTCATGCTCTGCCTTCTATCAAGAAAATTTGGAAACACATGTTCCGATCCAGATGTGATTGCCGTATCAGGGTATTTTTGTGACGCAGTTCACAGTTGCGAACTCCATATACCGCAGTTGCACTATAGGTCAGTACCGGAATGTCATACCGAGAACCAAATCACAGAAAACCGGGTGCATAACCATCACTCTTTAACTCCAGAAACAGCGCATTTAACCGTTAACAACTTTGCTTGAGACATGGTTAACGGCCCGGGAAGCACAGTTTTGAGGTAATAGTTCCGCCTCTTGAAGAAAGAAGGTCGGGTGGGCGTTGATCAACGACATGATGAGGCTTCGCGTCCCGACCTCATCCGACCTTCTCCCTTGAAGTGGTCATTAATTCAACAGAAACGTGAAGATTTTTGATGCTATGAAAATAAACAAGTTTTTTTGCCGCCTTTGTAACACCCTGCTTGCGTGCAGCCTGTTCGTCGGCGTTGCCGATGCCGGTGACCTCGAACGCCGCCAGGCCAAGCGTATCCATGACCGCATCGCCGGCGTGCCGCCGGATACCGGTGTGCTGGATGACATGGAGGCAGATATCATCGCGGGCGATGTGACCGGCGCAGCACTGCGCGCCATGGACAACAGTGCTTTCTATAACGTCACGCTGAAGAACTTTGCAGCACCCTGGACCAATCGCGACCAGACCCTGTTTACCCCGTTGAACGACTACACTGCGACCGTCATCGGCATAATTCATGACGAGAGGTCATTTACCGAAATACTGTCTGCCGACGTGGTATACGTCGGAGACCCGGGCCTGGGACTGCCGGCGTATTCCATGACCAGCAATGCCCACTACGACCAGCTAGAGGCGCAGGGCATCGACCTCAAGGGCAACCTGGTGCCGGTGCCCCAGTCATCGGTGACCAGCCTGCCATCGACCGCGACGGCCGGGGTGATGACGACGCGTGCGGCGGC
>QIFB01000051.1 GCA_003230545.1 Gammaproteobacteria bacterium
AGGCCGGGATCGCGATGGCGGCCAGAATGCCGATAATGGCGATCACGATCATCAGTTCGATCAGTGTAAAACCCTTTTGCTGTTTCATGGTGTTGCCCTCTAGCATTTTGCTAACATAACTGTTAACGAAATCATTATTTAATTTGCCCATGATTGGGCGTAATCCGCATAACCGCATAACCGTACTAGTCGGACAAGCATCTGCCAGAGTTTATGGCTGGTTATATACTTGCACTTTTTGAGCCAATAAATGCGATCAGGTCGAAATAATTTGGATAATTGCCTGCAATAAAAAATATTACTGATAGTTACTATAGATATACATGAATTTATCTCCTGAGAATAAACGGCGATCAGTACCCTGTGCCAGAACCAGGAACCTCCAGAAAGTCGATACTTAAGTGAACCAGCCCGCAAAATGAGGCGCAATGTGACGCATTGCGTCGCATCTGGCATGAAATTACCCCCATCACTTAAGGAAAGGCAACTTGGATATTAACGATATTCGAATTGTGACAGCGGGTACGGGGATTACTGAAATCTCGAAAGTCGCTTATTCATGTACACCCGGAGGCATCACAAGCACGGGAATTGTTGATGTCTTGATCACATCCTCACAGGTACTGCCGATAAAAAGTTTTTTCACCGCACCCTTCCCTTGAGAGCTAAGTACGATCATATCAATGCCCAGCCTTTCGGATTCAGCGAGGATCGTTGTTGCCGTGTCCCCCTGGACAAGCAGGGCCACACAATCCAGTCCGGCCTTGCGCAACTCATCCCCGGCCTGTTGTAGCTGGCGATGTTCCTCATGAAATTCTTTCGCGGCCAAATCTCGTAACTCCTGGGAAGCGACTTCACGACCAACCAATTCCGGATTTGGTTCCGCCACGTGTAACAGCCATATCCTGGCATTCAGCAGACTCCCCAGCTTGCCAGCATAAGTGATGATAGAGTCATACGTCTTCGATAAATCGACAGCAATCAAAAGCTTCATTATTCCTCCAGGTGAAACACATAATGCGTTGCTGTTTACTACTAACAGATGGGGAGATGGAGATGTATGACCTATATCAAATGTGGGAAATATCACTAATTCAGACTTTTCTTACAGACCCTGGACGCCGGCCTTCGCCGGCATGACGACACATCAGAGCTTCCACAATCAGCAGCCAATTCTGAAACCTGTAGTTCGGGGAACGTGCTTTTTGTCGTGGTTGTACGGGTTCGTGAGCTGGTAATGCATCATTGCCCGTGAAGTCAGGCCAGTGCCGGGTAATCCGTATAGCCCTTTCCATCACCACCATAGAAGGTGTCCGGATCCGGGGTATTCAATTCAGCATCCATTCTGAAGCGTTCCACCAGGTCCGGGTTGGCCAGAAGCAGCTGTCCGAATGACACCATGTCTGCATCGCTCCTGGCAATGGCGGACTCGGCACGTGCCTTGTCATAACTGCAGTTAGCCATGTAATAGCCATCGAAATTATCGCGGATCTGTCGATAGTCCACGTTGCGTTCATCACTCATCATGTCGCCTTCCACCACGTGCAGGTATCCGAGTCCCTTGCCGCTGAGTGCCGTGGCGATAAAGTTGAAAGTGGCCTGCGGGTCGGAATCACGAATATCATTGAAGGAATTTTCCGGTGAAATACGCACACCCACCCGCGATGGCTCCCAGGTCTCAAGCACGGCAGACAGGACTTCCATTAACAGGCGGCTGCGGTTTTCCAGTGAGCCGCCATACCTGTCATCACGTCGATTGGTGCCATCACGCACGAACTGGTCCAGTAAATAACCGTTGGCGGAGTGGATCTCCACGCCATCGAAGCCGGCATCCATGGAAAATTTTGCTGCCTGGCGGTATTGGTTCACGATACCCGGTATCTCGTCTGCGCGTAGCGCTCTTGGCTCAACAAAAGGTTTCAGCCCTTCCGGGGTAACCGCGTCACCTTCAGCTCTGATGGCTGAAGCGGATACCGGTTGCTGGTTGTCCGGCAGCAGGTCGGGGTGGGAGATCCGGCCGCAGTACCATAATTGCAAAAATATTCGACCACCTTGCGCGTGGACCGCGTCATTAACGGTCCGCCAGCCCAGCACCTGTGCATCGCTATGGATTCCCGGAGTTGCCGGATAACCCACACCTTCCGGCGATACCTGTGTTGCCTCGGCGATGATCAGACCGGCACTGGCGCGCTGTGCATAATAGGTCGCACTCATGGCCCGGGGAACATTGTCGGGCACGGCAGCCCGGTTACGGGTCAGCGGCGCCATGATCACCCGGTTCGGCAGTGTTAGCTCACCCAGGCTGATGGGTGAGAATAAATCAAGGTTCGTTACAGCTTCAGCGCCGGGATTCACGCGGTTGTCTCCATTATTTCTGATCACTCAATGATAGCAGGGTAGCGAGAATACCACCCTGAAAGTCCGTCCCGGGATGGAACCCAGCATGCAGATTTCTAGCCGGTGCCAGGCGCTGTAGAGACCCAGTGGTCGCCATTGTCGGTAACTTCCTTCTTCCAGAACGGGGCGTCGGTTTTCAGGGTATCGATCATGTACTCGCAGGCGCGGAAGGCCTGCTCGCGGTGGGCGCTGGCCGCGGCGACGAATACGATGCGATCACCGGGCGCGAGCGTGCCGATGCGGTGAATGATGATCACGTCGGTCAGGTCCCAGCGCTCTCGTGTCGTGGTCTCGATAGCTGCCAGCGCCTTTTCGGTCATGCCGGGGTAGTGTTCCAGGGTCATTTTGCGGATGGTATTGCTGTCATTGAGGTCACGTACCATGCCGATGAAGCTGACGACGGCACCGGCCGTGCCGGCATTTTTGCTGCGCACTTGCTCGAGCTCAACGCCCGGATCGAAGTCGTCTTGTTGCACGCGGATCATGATCAGCCCCCGGTCACGGGCGGGAACAAGGCTACCTCGTCACCATCACTCACCGGGCAATCCGGTTTGACAATGGTCTGGTTGATGGCGACATGTAACCGTGAGTCGCCCAGTGTCGTGCGCCAGGTTTCATCACGCTGCTGCAGCCAGCCGATCAGTGCAGCGATATCGGTGATGCCGTCCGGCAGCTCAACCTGCTCATCTCCGACGCCGAGGGTCTCGCGCAGACTGGCAAAGAAACGTAACTGGACCATGGGTAATCTCAGCCACCGGTCATGGACATAAAGCGGGCGATCTGCTGCGGCCGTTCGCGGAACTCATGGCGCTCCGGTTTCAGGGTGATGGCATGCTGCACGGCATCCTGCAGCCCGGCATCGCTGATACCATTGCGCAGCAGCGGCCGGAATTCAAACTTGTGGTCCTGGCCGAGGCACAGGTAGAGGGTACCATCGACAGCGAGGCGTACGCGGTTGCAGGTCTCGCAAAAGTGTTGCGAGATGGGGGTGATGAAGCCGATGCGCAAATTGGTCCCGGCGACCTGTACATAGCGCGCCGGCCCGCCGCCCGGCATGACGCCGGGAATGAGTTCGTAGCGTTGCGCCAAGCGTGCTTTTACTTCCTGCAGGTCGACGTAGTTCGAGCTGGCGCTGCGGCCGGTATCGCCCATCGGCATGGTCTCGATCAGCCGCAGGGTGAAATCATGTTCGATGCAAAACTCGACCATGTCCTCGACCTCGTCATCGTTGATGCCGTGCATGACTACCATGTTGATCTTGATCGGGGAGAAGCCGCTGTGTTTTGCTGTCATCAGCCCGTTGATGACCTTGTCGAGGTTACCCTTGGTGATCTGCTTGAAACATTCCGCGCGCAGCGAGTCCAGGCTGACATTGATGCGGCGAATGCCGGCCGTGCGCAATGCTTCGGCCTGGCGCGTCAGGCCGACGGCATTGGTACTCAATGACAGGTCGAGCAGGCCGGGTATCCGGGCAAGGTTACCGGCCAGTTCCGGCAGGTTCTTGCGTACCAGCGGTTCACCACCGGTAATGCGTACCCGGCGCACACCCAGGGAGACAAAGGCGCCGATGACGCGCTCGATCTCGGCAAAGGTGAGCCACTCTTCCGGTTCGCTGAAATCCCGGTAGTCGCCCGGCAGGCAATAGAAACAGCGCAGATCGCAACGGTCGGTCACCGACAGCCGCACGTACTCGACGGTGCGGCCAAATGGATCGATCAGGTCAGTGCTCATGGTCCCTCAGGCTACAGTTGCAGTGTGTTATTTACCAGCCCGGTTTCTGTCAGTATAGCTAATTAATATCCACAGTAGCGACTGGCCGAATAAATTCGGCCCTATAAAATAACGGTGTTGCAGGGCGGAATTTATTCCGCCGGAAGGTAACGGTGTTGTAGGGCGGAATTTATTCCGCCGAAGAGATTTGACGCCAAACTGAGCTACCCGGTTAATGACCGCTATTCTGTTAGCCTGTGCTCCAGCCCGGTCCTGTCTTCCGGTGTATTGAGGTTGAGAAACATCTCCGGCGTGGCCGAGAAGTCCGCCAGTGCCGTCCGGTGCCGGGCATACCAGCTGTCGATCTTGCGTCCGCCATCGTTGAGGTAGACCAGCAGGTCCGGGAGCAGCCGGCAGTCCAGCAGGGCGAACACCGGCTGCATGCGCTCACCGTCATGGGCTATGCTGAGTTCAGCCTGTTCTTCCACCAGTGTGCGCGACAGTGTGGCGGAGAGGTGTGCCGGCACCAGCGGCGAATCGCAGGGTACCGTCAGCAGCCAGGGTCTGTCGGTTGCCTGCATGCCGGTGGCCATGCCGGCCAGCGGGCCGCAGTAATCGTCCAGCAGATCTTCGATCACCGGGTAACCGAAGGCCCGGTAGCGTTCGAGGTTGCGGTTGGCATTGACCAGGATCTCGCCCACCTGTGGCTGCAGCGCATCAATAATATAGTCAAGCAGGGGCCGGCCCTGCAGTTCGATCAGGCCCTTGTCGGTACCGCCCATGCGCCGCGCCCGGCCACCGGCGAGGATGACCGCGCTGATATCGTCGACCGGTATGCGGGAGTCGTCAGGCATAGTGATCAGGGGTTTATGTGACCGGCGGTGTTCTTTACCATGGCAGGGCTTTCATCACACAGGCTGTTTCACCGGGGGTGTATCGTGAACGAAGACGTCGTCAACATGGAAATACGCAAGTTCCTTAAAAAGGTCGGGATTACCTCGCAGCGCGAAATCGAGAAGGCCCTGCAGATTGCGGATGCGGCCGGCAAGCTGGATGGCGGGCCACTCAAGGCCACCATGACCCTGGAAATCGCCGGGCTCGGGCTGGCGCTTGTTATCGACGGCGACATCGCTGTCGAATAGAACCATCAACGCAGCGGCTGCGACGCGCGCTTCTCGGGCGGTGCGTCGAAGCGGATGTTGTCTGCACCGTGGTAGACCAGGAAGTGCCGCCCCTTTGCGCGCGCGATCATGGTGACCCCGAGTTCCTGCGCCAGTTCCAGGCCCATGTGGGTCACCCCTGAGCGTGACAGCAGCACTGCAATGCCCATGAGTGCGGTCTTCATGACGATCTCCGAGGTTAACCGGCCGGTGGTGTAGAAGATCTTGCCTTCCCCGCTGATGCCATCCAGCCACATGTAACCGGAAATCGCATCGGCTGCGTTATGCCGACCAACATCCTCGGTATACAGCAGGATCTCCTCGGCCCGGCACAGGCCGCAGCCATGCACGGCGCCGGCGCGCTTGTAGATGTCGTTGCAGCCGGACACGTTCTCCAGCAACCGGTAGATGGTTGATTGCCGTACGCTGGTCGCCGCTAGTTGCAGCGTGTACAGCGAGTCCAGCGTGCAGCTGAATACCGTGCCCTGGCCGCAGCCGGTGGTCACGGTACGTTTTTTCAGTTTCTCATCCCAGCCCTCGATGCCGTCAAAGGTGGTGATATGAACAGCCTCGGTGTGGTGGTCTACAATGACCGACTTGACCTGTTCGAGCCGTTCGACGAAGCGCTGGTTGCGCAAATAGCCGAGCGCGAGTGCTTCGGGGTGGGCGCCGATGGTCATCAGTGTGACAATCTCGCGCCCGTCGACGTACAGGGTCAGTGGCGACTCACCCGGTATTTCAAGGTCGCGGCGGTCATTGAATTCATCAATCACCTGCACCGGGTGTGTCGGCGACAGCCCGGCATGGGTGATCTCGGGCCGGTAGTTGTCCTGGGTGCGTGACATGGTTTTCGTAAGCGGCTATCAGGTCGGTGCGTGAGTATTTGAGCTGCCGGATTCACACCTATACTATGGGTTAATGGCAACGGATAGCAATTCATGCAAATACAGTGGTCGAGCGGTATGCCTGATTCCCTGACAACCCCGGTACCTGACGCGTTTGCCGTGTCCGTCATCGTCGAATTTGTCGAGACACCCGATAACCGCTGGGAAGATGGTCGCTGGCAGGTGACGGGGGTGGTTGCCGGCGGGCAGGATAGCGGCGGGGCTGATGACCGCGAGTTGCACGCCGCGGCATACGGCCGGCAGCATCTGCATACCGGTCTGCAGTGTCGCCTGTACAAGGATGATGCAGAAAGCTACTACTTCAATATTGTCAGCGACAATCCGAGTGTGTTCGTGATTTGCAACCAGGAAGCCGGTGAGCCGCTGCAGCCCTTTATTGTGACGCTGGGTTATGGTGAGGCGACCTCGTACATGGAAACCGACGAGATCGTCGAGACGGTCGTCATGCCGCCGGAGCTGTACCGCTGGGCCGAGCGCTTCGTACTGGAGCACTATGTCCCGGAAAAGCGCAGGAAACGCAAGCGCGACAACTGGAAGGAAGACACCCATGGGCCGCACAGATAAACCCGGCGAACCGGCGGCGGACAGCCAGGAAGACTTCCTGGCGCGCTGGTCGCACCGCAAGCTGGATGCGGGGCGGGATGAACCGGATATGTCCGGGAATGAGTCGACTGCAGTCACACCGGCCGAACCGCCGCAGGAACCGGAACGTGAACTCACCGATGCCGATATGCCGCCGATCGAAACACTCGATGGGGACAGTGATTACACCCCGTTTCTGTCGCCGGGCGTCAGTGACGACCTGCGCCAGCAGGCCTTGCGCAAACTGTTCAACCAGCCGGATTTCAATATCACCGATGGCCTGGATGACTACGACGAGGACTTCACCCGGTTTGCCGGACTCGGCAGCCTGGTTACCCACGAGATGAAGCATTTGCTGGAGCGTGAGCTGGAAAAGGAAAGCGCTGCATCAAGTGAGAACGTAACTGGAGAAGCAGCAGACAGCAACGAGAATGAGGAGACGCAGCCGGATGAAGTTCCTGAAGACACCGACACAAAGAGTAGCCCGGATGCTGGCCGCTAGGCCGAAATCCGGGACATGTATTTCAGTAAAACCCCGGATTCCGCTGCGCTCCATTCAGGCTACATATTGACAACACAGCATTGATGACCGAACCAGAACCAACCGTAGCGCTCGATCTCCCGGCCACCACCCCGAACGGTGCGGCACGCGCGGCCGCACTGGCCGCGGCCAGGGCCTGCGACCGGGAACCGACCGGCAGCATCAGCTACCAGTCGGCCGGGCGCGTGCTGGTAATCGGGACCGAAGCAGCGGTCCAGGAAGCCACCGTAGCACTTGCCGGCCATGCCGACCTGCGCTGTACCGGCCATGTCCGTAGGTCGGACACAGCGCCGGTTCTCAGTGGTTACCTTGGCCACTTTGAACTACAGGCAGGCACTGCCATAGCGCAGGTCTATGACCTGGTGCTGGACCTCGGCAGTCCGCCGCTGCTGCAATCCGAACTATTGCCACCCGGGTACTTCGCGCCGGGTGCTGACTCCGGGGCCCTGCAAGCGGCCCTCGAGGAGCTTCCCGACCTTATCGGCGGGTTCGAAAAACCACAGTATTATCAATATGATGCAAGCATCTGTGCGCATGGCCGCAGTGGCATCACCGCCTGTACGCGCTGCCTGGAGACCTGCCCGACAGATGCCATCCGCTCGCTGGGTGAGGGTATCGAGGTCAACCCAAACCTGTGCCAGGGCGCCGGCAGCTGTGCCACGGCCTGCCCGACCGGTGCAATTCGTTACAGCTACCCGCAACTGGCCGACACCCTGCAGCAGTTGCGCACCCTGCTGCAGGCCTGGCACGAAGCCGGGGGCACGGATGCAATTATTTTGTTTCATGATGTCAGTGACGGGCAGGACGCGCTTGCGGAATTGGCCGCGCAGTTACCGGAACGGGTCGTGCCGGTGGCGGTCGAGGAAATCGGCAGTGTCGGCATGGACAGCTGGTTGGCGGCACTGGCCTGGGGCGCAGCGGCCATCGTGTTACTGGCCACATCGCGCACGCCGGCGAGCGTGCGCCGTGAGATCGATCACCAGCTGATGGTCACCGGGGAACTCCTCACCGGCATGGGTTATCCGGCCGCCACGCTACAGCTGTGCCAGGCCGGTGACGCAGACCTGGTTGGGATGCTTGCGGCACTGCCGGCCACGAATGGACGTGCAGCGGCCACGTTTGCCGCACTCGATGAAAAGCGCACCGTGATTCGACTGGCCGTTGAATATCTGTATGCACAGGCAACTGCGCCGCGGCCGCTGGTGTCCTTGCCTGCCGGCGCGCCGTTCGGTGAGGTCCAGGTGGACGGCAAACGCTGCACCCTGTGCATGGCCTGTGTCTCGCAGTGCCCGGCGCATGCGCTCGAGGCTGGTGATGACAAACCGCAGCTGGTATTCATCGAGGCCAACTGCGTGCAGTGCGGCCTGTGTTGCCGGACCTGTCCCGAGGATGCCATTGTCGCCGCGCCGCGCTATCTCTACGATTCACAACAACGCAATAAACGCCGGGTACTTTGCGAGGAGGAACCGTTTTTATGTATCCGCTGCGGCAAACCGTTTGCGACCCGCCAGCTAATCGAAAAGATTACCGGCAAGATGAAGGATCACCCGATGTTCCAGGGGGAGGCACTGGAGCGACTGAAGATGTGTGAAGACTGCCGGGTCAAGGCCATGTTTGCGGAGGACGGTGCGGGCGGCACACCGGTCTCACCGGGAGGGTTGTCATGAGCGATGACGTACAGGCACCGACACCGCAGTCCGATCCGGGCGAGCAGGCACGCGCCGATGTCTACCGTCTGCTGGGTGCGCTGCTGGCGTCCGCGCCGGATGCGGCGCTGCTCGGGCTGTTGCGTGACATTCGCCCGGCGCAGGACGCCGCCGATGCGGACATGGCAGCCGCCTGGCAGGCGCTGCAGGCCGCGGCCGCGACCGCCGGCCCCGACCGGCTGCAGGATGAATACTTCAATTTATTCATAGGGTTGGGCCGTGGCGAACTGGTGCCCTATGCCTCCTTCTATCTTCATGGTCTGTTGATGGAAAAGGTGCTGGCCGACCTGCGGGAGGAGCTGCCGGGGCTGGGGATCGAGCGCCAGGCCGGGATCGCCGAGCCGGAAGACCATGCGGCCGCGGTATGCGAGATTATGGGCATGCTTGTCACAGAGGATGGTCTACACTTTAACCAATCGGCCTTCTTTGAAGACTACGTGGTGTCGTGGCTGGGGAATTTCTTTACCGACCTCGGCAAAGCCGAATCCGCGGACTTCTATCGGGCCGTGGCACAGCTGGGGCAGCAGTTTCTGGCAGTCGAGCAACGTTACTTTTCATTGCCGGAGAATTAATGGCATTATGCACGCGTCCAACCCGGAACCGTTGGAGGAGATGATGAAACAGCAGCAGGCAGGGCCGGTTACCGACCGGCGCAGTTTTCTCAAGGGAGTTGCGGCAGCCGGGGGAGCCACCGCACTGACTACCTTCTTTGCAGCCCGACTGATGGCCGACGACACCACGGGCACAGCCGTACGCAAAAGCACAGTCATGGCATCCCGCGGCTACCATGAAACCGACCACATCAGGGACTACTACCGGACACTCAGAGCGTGATCCGGTTTTTTTTGGCCAGGATTCACCGGGCCGCATGGCAGGGAACAGGGCATCGCTGAAATCCAGGAGGCTGGACTATGAAGCTGGTCAAGAAGCAAGCAGGGTCAGAACAATCTCCGGCACAGGCCGCGTTCCATGCGGCTACCATGAATCGCCGTACCTTCCTGAAGCGTTCGGGCATCGGTGCCGGCGGTATCGCCGCGGCCGGTTCACTGCCATTGTCGATGATGCAGAAGGCTACCGCTGCCACGGAACCGGCAGCATCCGGCGGCAAGGCCGAGCTGGTGCGCACCATCTGCACCCATTGCTCGGTCGGTTGCGGCATTTATGCCGAGGTGGAGAATGGCGTCTGGACCGGCCAGGAACCGGCCTTCGATCATCCGTTCAACCGCGGTGCGCACTGCGCCAAGGGCGCCTCGGTGCGCGAACACGGGCACGGTGAACGC
>QIFB01000200.1 GCA_003230545.1 Gammaproteobacteria bacterium
TCTGGTAATGCGCCGTGCGTGCCCGTGTTGCCCGTGCCGATTTCGGCTATGATGAAGTGGAGTCACCCTGCAAGGCACAGCAATGACACTGCCACGACTGTCGATACAGTTTCACGATGCCGCGGAACCCTTGCGCGACCGTGCACCTTCGCATGACGAGGATGGCAACACCCTGAGTGATTTCATGGTGCTGATCCCGGACCTCAAACGGAAACCGCAGAACCTGATCAACAGCACGATAAACGAACTTCACCTGGCACTGGCGCACTTCGATCATGCGGTTGTGTTCGCTGAATTCAATATCCGGCTGAACCTGCTGTGGGTGTCCGTCCGGCCGATTCAAGGCGTCCGTTTCGAGATTGTCGGCGCCATCCAGGAGCGGGTGCCGGAAGCGAAACTGGTTTCACACATCTGATCACGATGAGCATCCTGTTCATGCAGTGACTGTCCGGTGCACTGGCCGGTGTCTGCCTGTTTTACCTGCTGGCCTCCCTGCTGACGCGCCAGTGGATCCGGGTTGATGTGTACCAGCTGGTGCTGTTCATGGCCGCGGCGTTTCTCGTGGCTATTGTCTTCGAGGTGCTGCTCGGGAAACTCTACTATCTGGCGGTTGGTAAACCGTTATGGCAATACCGGGTCATGCCCATACCCGGCGGGATGACCTGCGGCACTTCACCTCGATCCAGGTGGTGCCACTTTATATGGTAATGGGAATATTCCTGGCCTTGCTGATCGACTACCTGGGCCGGCGGCCACGCCACTGGTATTACCCGGCTGGCACCCCAATGGGCATAAATGGCCGGTCCTACTGTTCGATTGATGCCTGTCTCCCCGCGTGGAAAGGCTTCTGGTCGGGTAGAACCCGCGCCCCGCGGGGAAGGGCTACAGCTGCTGGCTGAAGTAATCCTCGAGGAACTCGTCAAATGACAGCGTATCGGAGTCCTCGATGCGCTGCTGCTCCTGTATGGATGTATCCACGGCGGCCTCGATCTTTTGCAGGGCCGCCTCGTTGCGTTCGAGCCGCCTGAAATAGTCGCGGTGCTGCTCGGACATGCGTTTCGCGAAATGAAAATAGCCCTCGTCATGCGCGCGCATGTCGGCCAGCACCCGGGCAGATGGCGTGCGGTCCGGGTCTTTTACGGTATCCCGTGCGGCCTGCAGTGCCTTGCCATAGACAGCATCACCGGTGTTGTCATCCAGCAGTCCGGCATGGCCGGACATGGCATCACACAGTTCCCCGGCCCATTGCGCCAGGGTAATCGAACGATTGTTGCGTTGCAGGGTCAGGCCGGGCTCCCTTCCGCGGTAACAGACCGCGTTCAGGTTAAAGTCGATTTCCAGGCGTTCCTGGTCACTGATGACCGGGCTGTCGTGCAGCAGGCAGAAGGCCATCATGACCTCGAGAAAGCGACATTGTTCCACGCTGATTCCAAGCGGGTCATAGGTATTGATGTCGAGGGAGCGCAGTTCCACGTAGCGTACCCCGCGGCGTTTGAGTGCCAGCGTCGGTTTTTCGTTGAACTCCGGCACCTGTTTCGGCCTGACCGAGCTGTAGTATTCGTTTTCGATCTGCAGAATATTGGTATTCAGCTGACGGTATTCCCCGTCAACCTTTACCCCGATTTTTTCATGGCTGGGGCACGGTGTCTCGATGGCCTGCGTGAGGCTTTCGACATAACTGTTGAGGCTGTCATAGGTGGCCTTGAAACCGTCCTTGAGTTCGTGCGTGTTCTGGTAGCCGATATCGCACATGCGCAGCGATGTCGCGTAGGGAGCGTAGTACGAGTTCTTGTTGAATTCTTCCAGGGTTGTTGCCTTGCCGCCCATGAAGGACTTGCAGATGGCCGGAGAGCTGCCGTACAGGTAGGGCACCAGCCAGCCGAAACGCTGCAGATTGCGGATCAGGTGAAAATAGCGCGTTGATATATAGTCCCGCAGGGGTTGCGAGTCTTCCTCGATTTCCTGTAACAGGGGCCAGAAGGTATCCGCAAATGAATAGTTGTAATGCGCACCGGCGATCACCTGCATAACACGCCCGTAGCGGAAACCCAGTCCGCGGCGGTAGACAGTCTTCATCAGCCCGACATTCGAGGTGCCATACTGTGCAATCGGAATGCTGGCGCCGCCCTCGACCACGCACGGCATGCTCGAGGACCAGAGCAGTTCCTGGTCGACTTTCAGGTAGACGAACAGTTGCAGGTCACGCAGGAAGGCAAGCGCCTTATCCGGGCTGCCCAGCGGGGGGGTGATAAATTCCAGCAGGGCCTCCGAGTAATCCGTGGTGATCCAGGGGTGTTTCAGCGCCGAGCCGAGGATCGCCGGGTGCGGTGTCTGCGCAATGCTGCCATCCGGGCCCATCCGCAGATTCTCTTTCTCCAGCCCGGTCAGGCCACCTTGCATGGCCTGCGGTTGGCCGCTGTTGAGCAGTGCGGAAAGTCGTTGTTCCGAGAGAGAATACAAGTGCAGATGGCCTCTGGCGGTCAGTTGCTTGAGTGGCTCCGTCCGGCTGGCGTATCACCTGCGCTGCGGGTATGCTACCTTATTAAATACAGTATAAATAAGCAATTACAGATAAACACAACAGTAATTGTAATGTGGGAGTTGCATTGTGCCGGCACGGAAAAAGCTCAAGATTGACGAGATCAAGGTGTCCTGCAGTAATTGCAGTCTCGCGGACCTGTGCCTGCCGCACGGCATGAATACGGATGAAATGGAAGCGCTGGACAGTGTCATTAAACACCAGGCGCCCCTGCAGCCCGGGCAGCACCTGTACCGGTCCGGCGACCCGGGCATTTCCCTGTTTGCAGTGCGCTCCGGTTGCCTGAAAACCTATTGCACCACCGAGGACGGGGACGAGCAGGTGCTCGGATTTACCCTGCCGGGCGAGCTGGTAGGGCTCGATGGTCTGAATAACGGCCACTATGTGAGCAACAGCATTGCACTGGAGACGGCCAGCGTCTGCGCCATGCCATACGACCATCTGGAAAACCTGTGCCGTGACCTGCCGTCCCTGCAGCGACAGGTAATGCGCATCGTCGGCAAGGAGGTCACCGCCGACCAGGAGATGCTTATGCTACTGGGCAAGCGCAGCGCGGAGGAACGCCTGGCGGCATTTCTGGTAAGTCTTTCCATACGTTACCAGTCACGCAACCTGTCGGCGACGGAGTTCAATCTGCCGATGTCACGCCAGGACATCGGCAACTACCTGGGTCTTGCCATCGAAACGGTCAGTCGCCTGTTCGCCCATTTCCAGGAGCAGAAACTGCTGACAGTGAACCGCCGTGCAGTCGTACTGACAGACCTGGAGAGACTGAAGGGTATGGTGGAAGGCTGCCAGCTGGACAAGTCGGCGACCTCATGAGACTGTGGGCATCTGATTAACCCGTCATTCCGGCATTCGCCGGAATGACGTAACATGACCCCCTAGATCACCTTCGAAAACGTATTCTGCGAGCCGTTATTATCCTGGTAGCGGTCGAAAACCATACAGATATTGCGTACCAGCAACCGGCCGGCCGGTAATACCTGCAGCGTATCCGTATCCAGCGTCAGCAGGCCGTCCGCCTGCATCTGCTTCAGTGAGTCAATCTCGGCCGTGAAGTTGGTTGTGAAACTGAAGCGCCATTTCTTTTCCAGTTTCCGTATATCCAGCGTGAAGTTGCACATCAGGTCCTGGATGATCTCGCGTCGCAGCAGGTCATCCGCCTCCAGTTCGTAACCACGCTCCAGCGGCAGTTGGCCAGCATCGATCAGCCGGTAGTATTCCTCCAGGTCACGCGCGTTCTGGTCATAGTTGTCGCAGATCTTGCCGATGGCCGTCACACCCAGGCCGACCAGGTCGCACTCTACGTTGGTTGAATAGCCCTGGAAATTCCGGTGCAGGGTGCCATTGCGTTGTGCCACGGCCAGCTCGTCATCCGGCCGGGCAAAATGGTCCATGCCGATATAGACGTATCCGGAGCTGGTCAGGTACTCGATAACATGCTGCAGAATTTCGAGTTTTTCATCGGCCGACGGCAGTTCGGCGTCCTTGATCCGGCGTTGCGGCTTGAAGCGTTCCGGCAAATGGGCGTAGTTGTACACTGCGACCCGGTCCGGGCCGATGTCCACGGTCCGCTTCAGGGTGGCATCGAAACTTTCCACGGACTGAAACGGCAGGCCGTACATCAGGTCCATGTTGATCGACCGGAACTCCAGCTGCCGGGCCAGCTCGAAAACTTCCCGTGTCAGGCTCTCGTCCTGGATGCGGTTTACCGCTTTTTGCACCTGCGGGTCAAAATCCTGCACACCCAGGCTGATGCGGTTGAACCCGACCTCGCGCAGGGTCTCGAGTTTGTCAATGTTGGCCGAACGCGGGTCTACTTCAATGGAATATTCGCCGCCATCATCATTTCTCAGCGAGAAATTACTGCGAATTACTTCCATTAAGCCGCGGATCTCTCCGGGTGCAAGAAAGGTCGGTGTACCACCCCCCCAGTGCAGCTGCTCTACCCGGCGGTCAGGGTCGAACAACCGGCCCTGCATCGCGATCTCCCGGTACAGGTGCTCGAGATAGGGGGTGGCGCGTGAGTGGTCCCTGGTGACAATCTTGTTGCAGGCACAGTAGAAGCAGACGGTGTCACAGAAAGGAATATGGATATACAGTGACAGCGATCGCGGAATCGGGTCTTCATTACTGTATTGGGCCCAGGTGCAATAGTCTTCCTCGCTGATGTCTGTCTGGAACTGTGCAACAGTTGGATAGGAAGTATACCGGGGCCCGGTCCGGTCATATCGCCGGATCAGATCGGCATCGAAGACCAGGTGCTGGCTCATGGATGCAGCCCGGTCTGTGGGCAAGTGCTGTGGTTGCAATGTGTACGAGGGTTCATAAGAATTTGCTGTTATTCCGGATTTCCATGGTTTTCATGCATCGCCAGCTAACCGGTTCTATTCTCATCATCTGGTGTGTCCGGCAAGTTGATATGGATCAAAACAATCCCCTTTTGGCTGTTTGAAGAGGACAATACGTTTTATGTTTATTGCTGTACGTTCCGGGAAATGCTCATTCCGGACCCTGGAGAGCCCTGTTTCTGTCTGCATACCGAATGGCTGCCTTCTCCAGTTCAACGAGAAACAGAACCGAGGATGCAACCAGGATTATGCGCACCCACATCGTGATATCAATATCCGCAGTACCAAACAAGGACTGCATTGGATCCAGGTAAGTAAAGCAGGCCTGGAAGACGATGAGTACACCGATCGCAATCAGCGCATAACGGTTTCCCAGCAGGCCTTTGAGATTGAGCACATTCTCCTTGATATATCTGGAATTGAACAGGTAGAAGATCTCGAACATGACCAGTGTATTCACGGCGACTGTGCGTGCATGTTCTATACTGGCACCTTGCTCCATATCCCAGAGAAAAAGCCCGAATGTTCCGACCATCAGAATAACGGAAACAAATGCAACGCGCCAAACAAGATAAGATGTAAGCATTGGTTCATGGGCGTCGCGAGGAGGGCGTCGCATTACATTCTGTTCAGGTGGTTCAAATGCCAGCGCCAGTGCTAAAGTAACAGCGGTAATCATATTTACCCAGAGAATCTGTACCGGTGTCAGCGGTAGCTGGCTAAAGCCAAGCAGGATGGCGGCAAGGATAATCAGTGCCTCTCCTCCATTGGTTGGCAGAATAAAGAGGATGGCCTTCTTGAGGTTATCGTAAACAGTGCGGCCCTCTTCCACGGCATGAGTGATTGAGGCGAAATTATCGTCTGCGAGTACCATTTCGGCGGCTTCCTTGGCTGCTTCCGTTCCATTCTGTCCCATGGCTGTGCCTACGTCGGCGCGTTTCAATGCCGGGGCATCGTTTACACCATCACCCGTCATGGCTACGATTAAACCCTGTTCCTGCATCAGTCTGACTAACAGTAGCTTGTGTTCAGGATTTACACGCGCATACACATCAACATCCTGCACTCGTTTCTGCAACTCGCTCTCACTCATTTGTTCAAGTTCCTGCCCGGTGAATACATCCTCGGCATTAACGAGTTTCAGTTGCCGGGCGATGGCACGGGCGGTGGCTCCGTGATCACCGGTGATCATCTTCACCCGGATGCCTGCTTTATCGCAGGCTTGCACAGCCTCGATAGCTTCCTCACGAGGGGGATCAATCAAGCCAAACATGCCTAGCATAATCAATTCATTTTCCACATCAGTGAACCTGAGTTCCATGTGCTCGTTTCCTGTCGGTTTTACAGCAATTGCCAGTACTCGCTGTCCCCGTTTAGCCATTTCCTCAATACGAGCCAGCCAGTAAGCGCTATTCAAAGGCTGATCGCCATCGATAGTCCTCTGGTAAGCGCACATCTCCAATATACGTTCAGGGGCGCCTTTGAGAAAAATGAAGGCCTCACCGGTGTGACTATGGTGGAGCGTTGCCATAAAACGATGCTCTGATTCAAAAGGTATAAGATCAGTGCGCGGGTATTGCTTTCTCTCAGCCTCGATATCCAGTCCGGCTTTTAATCCTGCCACCAGCAATGCCCCTTCCATCGGGTCACCATGGACAAGCCATTCCGTGTTTCTTTGCTCCAGCGATGCATCGTTGCAAAGCACCGCCGCCCGAACGATCTCTGAAACAAGGGGCTTCTCTCCAGGAGGCACATCCCTGTTCGACAGCGATATCGCACCGTGGGGATCGTATCCAGTGCCACCCAGCTCAAATTGATTCCCGGCGGTCGCAATGGTGCGTACGGTCATTTCATTACGGGTCAGAGTACCGGTTTTGTCTGAACAGATGACTGATACGGCCCCCAGGGTCTCGACGGCAGGTAGTCTGCGGATAATGGCATTACGCTGTGCCATACGCTGTACACCGATAGCCAGCGTGATGGTCATGATTGCGGGTAATCCTTCTGGAATCGCGGCCACCGCCAGGCTTACTGCGGCAAGAAACATTTCAGCGACGGCGTAATCCCGAACCAGCGAGCCGAACGCGAAGGTAATAATGGCAATACCCAGAATGGCCAGCGTAAGCCAACGGCCAAACTGGGCCATCTGGCGCAACAACGGGGTCGTCACTGATTCCACTTCCGATACCAGTGTACTGATCCGGCCTATCTCGGTTTGTACGCCGGTGGCAATCACCACGCCGCTACCCTGTCCATGGGTTACAAGGGTGCCTGAATAAGCCATGCAACGGCGATCGCCGATCACCGTATTCTGTGCGACAGGATCAGTGATCTTTTCTACCGCTACCGACTCACCTGTAAGTATCGACTCCTGAACCTGAAGTCCCTTGAGACGGAACAACCGCAGGTCTGCCGGTACCTTATCGCCTGATTGCAGCAGGATAATATCACCAGGCACCAACTCCTCAGCCCGAATCTTCATTTGCCGGCCATCACGCATAATCATTGCACTCGGAGAAAGCATCTGCCGTATTGCCCTCAATGCGTTCTCGGCCTTGCCCTCCTGTATGAACCCGATCACTGCATTGACAAGAACCACACCCAGAATCACACTGGCATCCACCCAGTGTCCCAGCAGGGCAGTGACGGCGCTCGCAGCCATCAGCACATAGATCAGTACATTATGGAACTGGTAGAAAAACCGCAGCAGTGGGCCGCGCGTCCTCGGCTCGGGAAGCTGATTCGGCCCATGTTCAGCGAGCCTGCTGACTGCCTCTTCTTTTGAGAGTCCGTTCGGGGCCGTTTTAAGTGATTCGAAGACTGTTGTTACGCTTTCGGTGTGCCAGGCATTTGATGTCGGAACCGGCCTGTCTGACCGGGCATTTACTTTTCTGAATGCTCTCTGTAACCGGCGTGTGAGCACGGTACCCGCAACAGCCAGAAAGACTATCGCGGCAAGGAGGGCCAACCATTCGATGACCGCGGCATCCAGTCCCCATGCAAGATCGTCATTCATCGGGATACCTGTTTAAACGATGCCCGGTTTACCTTTCACGAGTATCGCTGTTGATTCGTCCATAATAATCTTCTCGAAAGCGTTCCAGTGCAGCTACTACTTCCGGGTCTTCAGCACCCAAATGAAGCAGGGCAGTGCGTGCAAGTTCTGCGCTGGCTTCAAGAGTTTCCGAAACTGTGTAGTTCGCACCAAGGGCTTTAAGATCGCGACACTTTCGCAGATCATGCCCGCGGGCAAAAACAGGAATTTCCGGGAACGCCGAGTGGAGACAGGATACAACGTTCTCCGTTGCTTCAATATCATCAATTGCAACAATCACGAAGGGTGCATCAGCAACCCCGGCCGCTCTTAAAACTTCGGGTCGCCGGGCATCTCCGAAATACACAGAATTTCCGTCTGAACGTTCGCGAGCTACAAGAGATGCATTTGTGTCGATGGCCACATAGGGCACCTTCATTAACTCCAGGATATAGCCGATTCTGTGACCCATTCGTCCAAAGCCGGCAAGAATGACAGGCCTGGCATCCTGCCCCGTAGCACCAATATATACATCGGGTATAGCGGTGATACTTCTGTACGATGCAAAAAATATCCGGTTGGCTAATCTTTCCAGCGCCGGCGTCGCGAGCATAGTCAGCATGACGACAATGAGAAGATGCTGGAATAAAAGCTCATCCAGGAGTCCCGTTCCGTACGCCAATGCAAACAACACCAATGCAAATTCACCGCTTTGCGCCAGGAGCAGGGCCACCGAAACAGGCGCTTTCCCCCTTATGCCAAACAGGCGGGACAAGGGCCAGAGAGTGATGAACTTGACAGCCATTAGCACAATCGCTGCACCTAAAAGCACAATGGGATTATCTAAAAACAGGCCGAGATCCAGGGACATCCCCATGGACATAAAAAACAACCCCAGCAACAGACCGCGAAACGGCTGGATCTCGGCAATTATCTGGTGACGATAAGATGAATCGGCTATCAGGAGGCCGGCGATAAATGCGCCCATGGCCATGGATAGCCCGATACTCTCCATGGCCTGTGCTGTGCCCAATACCAACAGTAAAGCCGACGCGGTAAATATTTCGGGGGAACCAAACCGGGCAAGTACATTAAGGAGGGGGTTCAGAATATATCGGGCTGCAACAATAATGAGTAAAAGAATGATGATCGCCTCGGCCAATGCAATAAAAACATCTTCTGCTTTTGTTAGCTCCGGCGCGGCTATCAATGCTACAAAAGCCAGCAGTGGTATCACCGCCAGGTCTTGCAAGAGTAATATGGCAACAGAAGGTCTTCCGTATTCTGAAGAAAGCAGCTTCTTCTCCCTCAACAGCTGTAGTACAAAAGCTGTTGAGGAAAGGGCTAGCGCTGATCCTGTTAACAGCGCAATCTTCCACGAGACGCCGAGAAATGCATGGACTATTATTGTTATAAGACCACCGGTTACAAGAACCTGGAGTGTTCCAAGTCCCAATACCAGTTCTTTCATTTTCCAGAGACGGGCTGGATTAATCTCTACCCCGATTATAAATAGCAGAAGAACCACACCTAACTCGGCAAGATGTGAAATCTCATCGTAATTCTCGATATATCCGAGCCCTGATGGTCCTAATACTATCCCCGCGACCAGGAACCCTGGTATTGCACCAAGACCCAGAGATTGAAACAAAGGCACAGCAATCACTGCCGCAGATAGCAGAATGATAATGTCAATTAAATATTCAATATTCATAGACGGGTTATCATCTACTGCTTAAAAGTATTCCTGAATACTGCCATTTGCCCTCAATTGCGGGCTGTAACCTGCATGTGATCACTGTGGCGCCCATGGAAGCACTTCATGATAAAGGGCGGTAACAGCATAGTTCACCGTTTCTGATGGATTGCATCATGAGTATCGACCGGACGTGAGGGCTGAAGGCTGGCGCCGCTGATGGCATGGCCAGTAACGCCGGCAGGCAGAACTGGCACAGCTGGCGCTGACGGAATGTTAACTGTTCTGGCAGTGAATTTGTGCGGCCAGTCAGCAGATGTGTGGCAGGGGGTCATCCTCGAGTTCTTCCGGGATACGCTGGCCACCGAGTCCGGTGGTCAACAGCACATGCATGCTTGAACGGTTGACGCTGCCGACGATGGCGGCATCCTTGCCTTCCGGTAACGTGCGCCAGCGTTGTAATACGTGTTCGGCCTCGCCAGGATCAATCACAGCAACGACACGGCCTTCGCACGCCAGGCACATGGGGTCATATCCAGGCATATCGCAGCCTGACTGCACCGGGTCCCGTACCGGAATGTCTGCTTGCCGCATTTCTTCCACCACTACCCGGAAATGCCAATATCAACCCACATGAACCCGCGTAGACCCACTATATTTACCCCGCGTGGCATCAACCGGGAGCAGTAAACGGCTCCGACCACCTCATACTAAACCCGCGTAATTGATGCGTGAGTTGATATGGATCAATTATTCCCGATGCAGGCTTCTGTACAAATTCAGGGGAAGGACTGATGTATCGTTTGACGTCATTCCGGCGTATGCCGGAATCCAGCAAACGACTGGATCGCAACACCTGGATTCCGGGTTTTCGCTACGCTCCGCCCGGAAAGACGAACAAATACGAAAAGGGGTTTGTATTGTGCAGACAGACACCACGTTTATCCTGGGTATTGGGGATACGCTGCTTTCCGACGAAGGCGTCGGGATCCGTACCTGGCTATTCGCCGGAATGGCGGATCGCCTGTCAGTTTATTGAATCCAAAGAAACCGGAGTGCTTCCTATGCAATCAAGATTCCTGTTAATGCTGTTATCCGGGTTAGTGGCCCTGGTGGTTTCCCCGCTGGTACTGGCGCATTCCGGTGCCGGACATGAAGCCGGTCTTGCTGACGGGTTCATGCACCCGGTGACCGGCCTCGATCATCTGCTGATTGCCGTGGTTGCCGGTTTCTGGGCGGCACGATCCGGCAGACACAGCGTGCAGTTTATTATGCTGTTTCTGATGCTGATGCTGTCCGGAATATTGCTTGGCGTGGCCGGGCTGGCCTTCCCGCAACTGGAGATTCCTGCAATCCTTGCCTTCCTGTTACCTGCACTGGTGATTGCCGTTGCCATCGCAAGACAGAAGCTGTTTGCCTATGTCCTGTTTGGCAGTTTTGCGGTCTACCAGGGTGCGGTGCATATACTGGAAATTCCTTCCCCTGCCCCGGTAACCGGCTATGCAGCCGGGTTGTTGCTTTCGACCTGTGTGTTGCTGGCGACCGGTATTGTCCTGCGACAGGTTGTGATCACCCGCAAGCCCACTGCTATATAACTGACAGCCGGGTCACGCCCGCTACGTAAGGATTACGTCAGCGATCTCACCCCGACCTCAAGCTGCCCGGGATAGACGGTTTGGTCTATAGCTGAATTGTACCTACTGCGGCTACGGCAACGGGGTGATCGCCTATGCGCGCGAGATAATCTCGCGTAATGGTCACATTCCCTGGTGAGGGTGGATCAAGATGTCGGCACTCATGCCGGCCTCCAGCAACTTTTTCCTATCCATTCTCCTTCGTGATGATCGTCTCACGGTACCCGTGCCAGGTTGCATAACCAAGCACCGGGACGATGATCGCGAGACCAATCAATGCAGTAGCGAATCCTGCCGCCGTTAATGCAAGGACCAGTAGTGCCCAGATCGCTGCAACCCCCGGATTTCGCAAAACTGCATGGACGCTTGTTATCAGTGCTGCTATCGCATCGGTATCCTGGTGCAGGATCATTGGCAGTGCGAATACACTCGCAAAAAATACCAGGCCTGAAAATATTATGGCGACCAACAGGGAAACTGCGTAAGAAAAAGAAGCCGCGGAAATAACAGATTTCAGTCCGGGTATCGGCCCGGTCCATGTCACCATCGACACCACGATAGCCAGCACTATGAACATCGTGCCGAGTATCAGTGCAAGCATCAGTTCGTGCCCCATTTCATGGAATGCCTTCCGGCGCTCGTGACGGAATGTCGGCTTGCGGTTCAGTTCAAGTTGATGGCTGATGTCGTAAAGACCGAAGGCAAGCGCGGGACCCACGAGCAGGAAGCCGAAAAGGAGGCTCACGACCAGGGCATTGTTGTCCCTGGTCCATGCAAAATAGAGAAGCAACCAGCCGATAAGGACGAATATGGTGCCATAGGCCAGGCTGTGCCAGGGCGCGCGCCGGTAATCCTGCCAGCCCAGTTTGAGCCACCTGAGCGGGGCATCGTACGAGAGCTTGCGGCACGGTGCGCAGAGGGGAACACCATCCCCGAATGAATCTGATGTTTGCATTCAGCACCTCCTTACATTGAATACATGGACGGATTCACAGTCTCACCGCCATGCAATTCACTGCGAAATCAATCACTGATCTACTTTGTATAGATGCAGTAGCATACCATGGCAGGACGCAGGCGTAACCAATTGCCGTTTACTTGATCCAGGTCAACTGCGAGTGAAATAATGGCACGACCAAATGTCTGAATGCTTATGAGACGTAGTGTCATTCCAGGCTGTTATCCAGCCAAAGAAATATTGCCCTGAGTGTTTAACTCCCGGGCGACCATATCAGGAAATCCAAGTTGCCCCTTCCCGATGGAATGGGCCAGTATGGTTTCAAGTTCGTCAAAGCTATTGAAGGATTCTTTCTGGCCAGACTCGATATCTTCAATAACTCCTGATACCGACTCCACATCTTCAGGGCGCGCGCGATAGACGCGCACAATATAGTTTTGCATGATGATTGCTCCGTAAATCCGTTATTAGTATTGCCAGTCTTATTATTGTTTGACTGGGCAGGCACAGTCTAACTTCAGCAGGTATGTATCACCAAACTCTAAAGTTCCGCTTTGGGGCGGGATCCCCGTATAACCATAAATACAGCTGCTTACACCGGGAATTACCGGGAACGGCCAGGGATACCCCTGCAAGACCTCGAATCTGAGGTAACAGGAAGATTGAGGATAGTGCCGGCTACTTGTCTGGTTCCCCGGCCTCGGCAAAGGGGCGCGCCAGTGGCTCGCCTATAAAGACACCCTGACCTGGCCAGGCGACGCTCTTCCAGTAGGCCTCTATCAGCGTTTCACCGTTCAGGTAGCGGTTGATGACAATGTCCGGCCGGGGGAATTTCTCTATGAATGCGCAGGGCTCCACCACGGTGCCGTAACTGCCGGTGGCACCGGCCTCCAGCCATTCGAGACTGCTCATCTGGGGGCTGTCCACCAGCTTGCCACCCGCCGATGTCAGATGATCTGCGATGGCGCCCGGGCGGTAGCGGTTCGTTGTTATTCCCGCTACTTCGTGGAGCCCGGTAAAGTAGAACATGACATCCGAACGATGCCGGAGTGTATTGCTGTTGACGATCTTCAGCCGGAAGCGGTCGGACTGCATCATGACAATGCCGGGATAAAAACGCACACGCCCGTTCCTGGCTCTGTTGCTGGTGTTGAGCAGGTAGGCAGTACCGTCCGGACGGGTACCGTCAGCGGCCTGTCCGCGATCAATCAGATCCTTTACGGCAGCGAAATCCTTGCCCGCAAGCATCATGGTTGGACGCCAGCCGTAATCGGTGAAAGGCCGGGTGCTGTCCGAGTCATAGTAGGGGCTGGCCCGTGTGGGTTTGCAGCCCTGTGCGCAGAAGGCCTCGTCATAGCCTGCGGCGAATGCCGTTGTAATTGACATGCAACCCACCCGGTAGGGGGTCGTCCACGTCAGTGCCCAGGCCTGCACGCTTGCCGGTGTGGCGGCCAGGACCTGTGCACGTAGCCGCATGAACTTCGCCGGCTTCATGACCTGGCGCTGCGGTGTCAGGCGAACATGGATGACGTTGCTGTCCGGTATACCACGCTGTTGTATGTAGTAGGCCGCAATCTGCTGACTCAGCGGATCGTCATCGTTGACGATGACACCAAGGTTGGCGGGTGTTAGTTTTTCCGGGACCAGATCAGGCGTGTTGCGGGAGCCGCTGCCGCAGGCACTGAATGTTGCCAGACAGAACAGGTACAGTAGCACACTGAACCGGCGCCGATGCGCGCGGTTCTCCGGTAGCGTTGAATTTTTCAGGGAAATACCGTGCGCGTTGCAGGTTCTGGCACTGGCGGAAGCACTGGTGCGGGCTAACCGGGTTTGCCGTCGATGCGGGGCCGGGTCAGCATCGGCAGGAAGACAGCCAGAAACAGGGAAAAAGTAACGATCCACAATCCCTGGGACAGGCCGATCCACATCGGGTAATGCAGTGGATCAACCAGCGGTACCGGTACCCGGATGACTGCCCCGGCCAGCAGCAGGGTAAACATCCAGAACAGCACCGGTGGGGGCTCGAACACATTTCTGCCGGTATGGCCCAGGGTTACCCGGGCCATCATGCCAACGGTAATCATACCGATGCCGCCGTAGGCAAAGGCATGCAGGGGGAGGTGCGGGGAGATGCCGAATGCAACCACCGCGGCCTTGAGTGCAAACCCGGCAACCAGCCATGCGTAGCCGACATACAGCACCCACAGTAACGGTTTTTTCCAGATGCCGGGAGTATGCCAGCCGATTAACCGGATGGCATGCAGCACCAATAATGACAGGGCGAGGACTGCGACCGGCAGGGTGTCAGGGCGGACAATGTCCGCGATCCAGAAGGCCAGGAACAGCACCAGGCTTGCTATATCGAGCCACGGCCGGTTCTTGAGTTGTACGGGGTAACCCACGCCATTCGTTATGAACATGGGCATGACGCGCCGGCCCATCACCATGATCAGCGCAATGATCAGGTAGACGCCCGAGTACAGGCCGATGCGTATGCCATCTTCAATGATGCCCAGTGCGCCGGCGTAGAACACCCCGTTGCTGAGCAGTAACAGCAGCAACTTGGAGATGATTCCCAGTTGTTTCCACTGTCTGACTTTGATGATCGGTACCAGCAGGGCACCGATCAGCCATGCCAGGAACAGGCAGTCCAGCAGCGCAATGATGACCATTGGAACAACGGCACCCGTGACCAACAGCAGGCGTGCCGCCAGCCAGGGCAGCAACAGCAGCAGCAGGGGAACCCCGTGCAGTGTCTGGACGCCGGTCCAGTTTCTGACAGCGGTCAGCAGGAACCCGGCGATCACGGCCAGTGCGTAGCCATACACCATTTCGTGTGCATGCCAGACAGTTGCCGGCAGTCCCGTAAACTCCGGTTGCCAGCCGAAAACCATCACCCCTGTCCAGGCCAGCATGGACAGCACGGCAAATACGGCGGCCATGGTAAAGAACGGGCGAAATCCCAGGTTCAGGAAGGCAGTTCGGCCGGGTGCCGGCCGGGGTTCGATTTGCTGCATGGATTTTCTGTTATGTAATATTTCCTGGATATGCTCTGGCTGTGTGTCAAATCCTTATTTCCGGTAATGCTGGCGGATCCGAAATCGATAATCTTGATCCATGTCAACAAAAGTCTGCCTGGATACCAATATATTCGCTTTCAGTGCTGTGGGCTGGTAAGAGTGCGGGTATGCATTGCGGTGAGAAAGACACCGGCCTCATGAGTAAGCGTAATGGCGTGATACTTTCAAGCTACATTAACTCCTTCGGTCAGGCAATGCTGCAGCGTTATGGGGAGCGTGTGCATAAAATTGCCATTGATGCTGATTTTACCTGCCCCAACCGGGATGGCAGCAAGGGACGGGGTGGCTGTACCTTCTGTAATAATGTGTCATTCAGCCCCAACGGGCGTACACCCCCCCCGCTTACCGAGCAGATTGCCGCCGGTCGCCAGGTCATCCGCAAGCGTACCGGCGCCCGAAAATACCTTGCCTACTTCCAGGCCTACACGAATACCTACGCGGATATTGACCAGCTCAGGCAACTGTACGATCAGGCACTGGCCGAACCGGATGTGATCGGTCTTGCCGTGGGCACACGGCCGGATTGTGTCCCTGAACCGGTTCTGGACCTGCTTGCCGAATATCAGCAGCAAGGCCATGAGGTCTGGCTGGAGCTGGGACTGCAATCCGCATTTGATGACACACTGAGGCGCGTGAACCGGGGGCATGGTTTCAGTGAGTACAAAACAGCGGTCCTTGCTGCACGGGACCGGGGACTGCAGGTCTGTACACATCTCATCATCGGATTACCGGGCGAGTCCCGGAAACATTGTGAGATCACCCTCAAGCGGGTGCTGGAGCTTGGTGTTGACGGCCTGAAACTCCATCCTCTGCACGTCGTGAAGGGAACACAACTGGCAAATGAATGGCGGCGTGGAGAGTACCGGCCCCTTACCCTGGATGAGTACGTTGATACTGCCACGCATCTCATCCTGCGTACGCCACCGGAAGTCATCTTCCATCGGGTAACCGGGACGGCATCAAGGAGCATCCTGCTTGCACCCGAGTGGTGTTCAGGGAAATGGCTGGTATTGAATCGCATTGCCGATGCGTTGCACAGGCAACAACTGACTGCAAGGAACCACAACAATGGAACTCGTTTGCCCCGCAGGCAATCTGCCTTCCCTGAAAGCTGCTGTTGATAACGGTGCTGATGCCGTCTACATCGGTTTCCGCGATGACACCAATGCGCGTCACTTCGCGGGACTTAACTTCGATGACAAACGGGCAATCAATGGCATTAACTATGCACACGCACGGGGCACAAAAGTATTCGTTGCCATCAACACCTATCCGCAACCGGCCGGCTGGGCACGCTGGCAGGCTGCGGTGGACAAGGCTGCCGGGCTCGGTATCGATGCCTTGATACTGGCCGACATCGGCGTCATGGACTATGCAACAAAACAGTGGCCGGAATTGCGCCTGCACCTGTCAGTCCAGGGCTCGGCAACCAACCCGGAAGCCATCCGGTTTTATTACGAGCATTTCAATATCCGGCGTGCCGTATTACCACGGGTACTCTCCCTCAGCCAGGTAAGGCAGGTCGCCGGGCACAGTCCTGTGCCGCTCGAGGTGTTCGGTTTCGGCAGCCTGTGCGTCATGGTGGAAGGACGCTGCCTGCTGTCTTCCTACGTCACCGGCCGATCCCCCAATACCTATGGCGCCTGCTCACCCGCCAGCGCGGTGCAATGGCAGGAGACAGCCACCGGCAAGGAAACCCGGCTCAACGGGGTACTCATTGATCGCCACGGCAAGGATGAGCCGGCCGGCTACCCGACGCTGTGCAAGGGCCGCTTCCGGGCCTGCGGTCATACCTATTATGCCATCGAGGAGCCGACCAGCCTGAATACCCTGGCCCTGCTGCCGGAATTGCAGGCCGTCGGTATAGAGGCCATCAAGATAGAAGGCCGGCAGCGCAGTCCGGCCTATGTCGCCAGGGTGGCACAGGTATGGCGCGCGGCCCTGGATAACTGTGCAAGTGATCCGGCGGGTTACCAACCACGGGGTGAGTGGCTGGCCGAACTGGCCAAAGTCTCCGAAGGCAGTCAGACAACACTGGGCGCCTGGCACCGGCCATGGCAATA
>QIFB01000178.1 GCA_003230545.1 Gammaproteobacteria bacterium
ATCCACTGATAAATACTTTTTGCACAATTGGGTGCAAACACCATTTCCGGAACGTTCAGGTACAAAACGTATGGTATTTTTCAATGAGAGTCTGGTAATGCGGGAACTATTTAATGACGAGATGCTCAGGACTTTTTCGAACTCATTCCTTATCGTTGCATACAAGGGTAAGAAAGAGAAAGCATTAAGCAGTCTCGGAGTAAAAAACCATTCATGGATAGCCAAACACTATACCCTGGATCGGCACCCGATCTTTTGCAAAAAAGCTACATTGGTCAATGAAGCTACTGAAGAGACTCTGGTTAAACATGAGCCAGCATTTAGTAATTTACTAATTGATAAAACCCCGGAAGATCCATTTATCCACAAGTTTTCCACAGAAACTTTTATTGAGGGTGAGCAGGTAATTTTCCAGGTATTCAAAATATGTGCCATGAAAAATTTCAACTCCAACTTTATTGGTTTACTGGACAAGCTGAACAGATTCCTGCTTGATGAGTTTTCCAGTGGCAGTACTGATGAAGCTCATTTCCCTATGTTGAAAGGAGAATCACATGACGCAATGTTCTGGAATATTATTGAAGACTGCTCGCAAAAATGGAACTTCATTGATCAAGAATGGGCATACAGGGGTGAATTACCGGTTGATTATGTGATCTGGCGTAATTTAACTCATTTAGTTCTCAGATATTCCGGATATATCCCAAAACAGCTACTCGAAAACAAGTCTAATAAGGTATTCATTACTGAATACATTAAGTGTTTGTATCCAATGTTTGATGCTGGCCGTTACAGCAATTTTGAAAGAATAGAAAAACAATTTCACCGTTGGGTGCAGAAACTGCATTTATAGTACGGGTGACACCCCCCGTGGTCACCCGTACAATCCGGGGTCTGCTACTGTTTAGCGGGTGTAGTTCAATGGTAGAACTGGAGCTTCCCAAGCTTCAAACGTGGGTTCGATTCCCATCACCCGCTCCACTCCTTCTCCCGATCATCCCGGTGGCTCCGTCATGAGGCCGGCACTGCACCAAAATTAATTAATAGGCATATAGATATATTCTTATTGTATTATAAGAAAATGTTAATATACTTATCAGGCACCTCGGGACAGGATTCCCGTAATACTTTTAAATTTATCATATTATTCAATTAATTGGAGATATCTATCATGAAAACAATCGCTACAGTAATTACGGCTGCTACCCTGGCCGTGGCTTCTGCTTCCGCCTCTGCCTGGGGCTGGGGTCCTTTCGGTAACAACGGTAATGGTAACGGTTTCGGCGACGGAAACGGCGACTTCGACGGTGATTTCGGTTTCAACATGAACATGAGCGGCCGTGGTGCCGGTCGTGGTTATGGCCGCGGTAATGGTTACGGTTACAACCAGCCGTCCTACGGTTATGGTTATGCCCCGCACGGCTACGGCGTTCCGGTTGCCCCGGCTGTCGAGATGACCGAAGAGCAGAAGCAGGCCATCGAAGATCACCAGGCCATGATGATCGAGAACATGCAGAAGGCCCAGCAGCAGGCTGCCGAGTTCTACGCCAACCAGCCGGTTCCGGCCTATGGTGCGCAGCCGGCCCGGTTTGACGATGCCTTCATCCGTCAGATGGACGCCGAGCACGAAGCCCGCATCAAGGAAATGGACGCACGCATGGAAGAGTCCCGCAAGGCCGCTGATGCCCGTCGCAAGGCAGCCGACGAGCGCTTCAAGGCTCGCCAGCAGGAACGGACTGCCAAGGTTGATGAAAAGGCCGGTGCCTGAACATTAGCTGACGTTTTACCTGTGCCGCTGGCACAGGGATAAAGAAGGGTGCGCAGGGTAACTGCGCACCCTTTTTCTTTGGGCGGGCCTCGGCACGGACAATTACGGTAGGTTACACTACAGGGCGTTTGTTCCTTGACAGGGTCAGGTTGCAGCTATGGGGAAACTCCTGAAGATCATTATCGGCCTTGGCGTCGCGGTTGTGGGCCTGGTCGTGGTGCTCGTCATTGTCCTGCCACTGATCATCGACCCCAATGATTACAAGGACGAGATTGCGGCCGCTGTTGAAACGTATACCGGCAGGACCCTGACCATCGAAGGGGACATTGGCCTGTCCGTGTTCCCGTGGCTGGGTCTCGACATCGGCGCCACGCAGTTGAGTAATGCCGCCGGTTTCGGTGACCGGCCCATGGTCACCGTGGAGACGGTACAGGTCCGGGTGAAGCTGTTGCCGTTGTTGAGAAAACAGCTGGAAATGGACACGGCCAGGCTGGCCGGTCTTACTCTTTATCTTGCCAGAAATGCCGCTGGCAAGAGCAACTGGGATGACCTGCAGGGGGAGGACTCCGCAGCGTCCGAAGAGGCAAATGACCAGCAACCGAAAGGGGATAACACCCCCCTGGCCGGGCTGGCGATTGGCGGCGTGGAAGTTACCGGTGCGCAGGTGATCTGGGAGGACCAGTCCGTGCCGGTGCGCTATGAAATCAACGAACTGTCCCTGACCACCGGCGCCGTCACACCCGGTGAACCGATTGACCTGAAGCTGAACTTCCAGCTGGCGGCAACGGAACCGGCCATCCAGGGCCGCTTTGACCTGCGGGGCATCATCGGTCTGTCAGCATCGCTGCAGCAAATCCGCTTTGACGACGCGCGACTTGCCCTGGACCTGCAGGGCGACACCCTGCCAGGTGGTCAGCTGGCACTGGTCATGACCACGGGTATCACCGTTGACCTGGAACAACAGACCCTGGAGATGCCGGCAACCGAACTGGAAATGCTCGGATTGAATCTTTCCGGCGGGGTATCGGGGACCGGTATCAGCGGGGATGACCCGCAGTTCAGCGGGGCGTTTACCATTGCCGAATTCATGCCACGGGAGGTCATCAAGGCGCTCGGCCAGGAACCCCCGTTGACCGCCGATCCTGCGGTGCTGCGCACGGCCGATGCCTGGCTGGGCTGGGAAGCCTCATCCCGTCATGTGACCGCGAAGGCCATCAAGCTGCGCCTGGACGATACCCGGGTCAACGGCAATGCCGGTATTACGAACTTCGATGATCCGGCCATTACCTTTACCCTGCAGGTCGATCAGTTCGATGCAGACCGTTACCTGCCACCGGTGACGGAAGACAGTGAGCCGATGGCCGCGACCCCGGCGACTGCAGCAGCAGGTGGTGCGGGGGCCTTGCCGGTCGACACGCTGCGCGCCCTGCAGCTGGATGGCACCCTGATTGTGGGCAGTCTCAAGGCCTTCAACCTGAGCTCCAGTGATATTGAAATACGGGTAAAGTCACAGGACGGATTGCTGCGCATGTACCCGGCCGGCGCCAGCATGTACGGTGGCCAGTACCAGGGCGATATTTCCCTGGATGTCCGCAAGGATACGCCACGACTGTCCATGAACGAGCAGTTAACCCGGATACAGGCCGGCCCCCTGTTAAAAGACCTGACTGGTGACGACAAGTTGCTGGGTACCGCCGATATGCAGGCACAGTTAACTGCGGAGGGCGCCACGCCGGAGGCCATGCGCCGGACCCTGAACGGGGATGCTGCGTTCACGTTTACCGATGGCGCCATCAAGGGCGTCAATATTGCCGCACTGATCCGCAATGCCCAGGCGAAACTCCAGGGTAAGCCGGCACCGGAAACTGACCTGCCCAACCAGACCGACTTTGCCGAGATCAAGGGCACGGCGACCGTGACCGACGGCCTGGTCAAGAACAAGGACCTGTTGATGCAATCACCGTTGCTGCGCATCACCGGCAAGGGCAAGGCCAGCCTCCCGGATGAAACCATTGATTACCTGCTGACCACGAAGATTGTCGGTTCCCTGGAAGGGCAGGGTGGCAAGGCGCTGGGCGACCTGAAAGGGGTGGCGATCCCGGTGCGCATTGGCGGGACCTTCAGCAAGCCGACCTGGACACCGGATCTCGCGGCGGCGCTTGGCGATGCCGCCAAGGAACAGGCCAGGGAGAAAATCGAGGAGAAGACCCGGGACCTGTTGCAGGACAAGCTTGGTGACGAAGGGGCAGACCAGTTACTGAAAGGGCTGTTCAAATAAGGCGGACGCCGATGCGGCGCGTTCTGTGTTGCCTGTTGTGCGTGCCGCTGCTGGCCGCTGCCGGCGAGGTGCTGGATTCGCAGGTGGTGGAGGATGCCGGCCATTACAGCGTGGCACTCAGCGCGCGTATCGAGGCACCGCCGGCGGTTGTCTACGCGGCAATCACGGATTTCAACAACCTGGCTGCGATCAATCCGTCGATCGTCGAGAGCCGTATACTGCAGGCATCATCACCGCGTCAGCACCGTATCAAAACGCTGATCCGGGTATGCATCCTGATCTTCTGCAAAAACATCCACCAGGTGCAGGATGTAGAGCAGGTGAATGACTCACTGATTACGGCCGAGACCCTTCCCGGGTCCGGCGATTTCAAATCCGGCACGGCACAATGGCAACTGACCAAACGGGGAGACGCGACCGAGCTGCATTTTACCCAGACATTCGAACCGGATTTCTGGGTGCCGGCCTTTATCGGGCCATGGCTGATCGAACGTACCCTGGTAAAGGAGATGGAGGAAACCGCCATGTACATCGAACGACGGCCACAAGCGCATGACCAGCCGGACTGACGCGGACTTCAGCAAGCGCCTGCTTGCCTGGTACGCGGCACATGGCCGCACGGACCTGCCCTGGCAGTCCTGCCCGACCCCGTACCGGGTGTGGATCTCCGAGATCATGCTGCAGCAGACCCGGGTGGCGACTGTGATTCCCTACTATGAACGGTTCATGGCGCAGTTTCCCGATGTGGCGACGCTGGCCGGTGCGGAACTGGATAGCGTCCTGTATCACTGGTCGGGGCTGGGTTACTACGCCCGTGCGCGGCACCTGCATGCAGCCGCCAGGATAATTATGGAAGTGCATGGGGGGAAATTTCCCGAAGAGTTTGCTGCCGTCATCCGTCTGCCGGGTATCGGCCGGTCCACGGCCGGCGCCATTCTGTCGCTTGCTGCCGGTCAACGCCACCCGATACTGGACGGCAACGTCAAGCGGGTGCTGACCCGTTTTCATGCACTAACCGGCTGGCCCGGGCAGACCGCGGCGCAAAACCGGCTGTGGGAACTGGCCGGAAAGGCGACACCCCGGCACCGGGTTGCCGCGTATACCCAGGCCATCATGGACCTGGGGGCGACCGTGTGTACCCGGGCACAACCGTCCTGTGCGTGCTGCCCGTTACACAGCGATTGTGCCGCGCGGGCAGCGGGGCGCCAGGGGGAGTTCCCGACACCGCGTGCGCGCAAACGCCTGCCGGTACGACAGACCCGAATGCTGATCCTGCACAATCCGGATGGCGAGGTGTTGCTGGAACAACGGCCCCCGACCGGGATCTGGGGCGGGCTGTGGAGTTTTCCGGAGTGCTCGCCGGATGCCAGCGTGGCTGAATGGTGTCACGGTGAACTGGGGATCACTGCCTGCGTAACCGCCGAGTGGCCGGTTTTCCGGCATACCTTCAGTCACTACCATCTTGACATCAGCCCGGTACTGGCCCGTGCAACTGCGATCAATGCTGCAGTCATGGAAGCGGACAAGCGGCTCTGGTATAACCATAAGACATTACCGGCAAAGGGGTTCGCCACGCCCGTTAGTAAACTGCTGGCACGTTTGAACACACAGAGAACAGGATTACGCGATGACAAGAATAGTGCAGTGCGTCAAGCTGGGTAAGGAGGCCGAGGGACTGGATGCGGCCACTTATCCCGGTGAACTGGGGCAGCGGATTTTCGAGAATGTTTCAAAGGAAGCCTGGCAGTTATGGCTGCGTCACCAGACCATGCTGATCAACGAGCACCGTATTACCCCTCTGGACCCCAAGGCGCGCAAGTTCCTTGAAGGGGAGATGGAGAAGTTTTTCTTCGGCGGCGGCTCGGATCTCCCGGACGGCTTCGTGTCACCGGATAAAATCCGGTAAATCTGAATGAAAGGCATTATCCTCGCCGGCGGCAGTGGTTCCCGGCTCTATCCATTGACACGCGCGGTCAGCAAGCAGCTGATGCCGGTCTATGACAAGCCGCTGATCTACTATCCGCTGTCGATCCTGATGCTGGCGGGGATCCGGGAAATCCTGGTGATCTCGACGCCACGGGACCTGCCGGCCTTCGAACACCTGCTGGGGGACGGCAGCCAGTACGGGCTGGAGCTGCAGTATGCCGAACAGTCCGAGCCACGCGGACTGGCCGAGGCGTTTATTATCGGCCGGGAATTTATCAACGGCCAGCCGTGCTGCCTGATCCTCGGGGACAATATTTTTTACGGCCACGGTCTGGCCACGGTGTTGCAGCAGGCCGCCGGCCTGACGCAGGGCGCCCGGGTGTTTGCCTATCGTGTCAAGGACCCGCAGCGCTATGGCGTCGTGGACTTCGGTGACGATGGCAAGGTACACGGTATCGAGGAAAAACCGGCTGCGCCGCGTTCGAACTATGCGGTCACCGGCCTGTATTTCTATGACCACCAGGTGGTGGAAATGGCCGGCCGGCTGCAGCCATCCGCCCGCGGTGAACTGGAGATTACCGATATCAACCGGGCCTACCTGGAGCAGGGTGAGCTGACGGTGGAGCTTCTCGGGCGTGGCACCGCCTGGCTGGATACCGGGACGCATGAATCGCTGCTGCAGGCGGCAACCTTTATCGAGGCGATCGAACAGCGCCAGGGCCTCAAGGTGTCCTGCATCGAGGAGATTGCCTGGCGCATGGGATATATCGATGCAGACCAGCTGGGACTGCTTGCCGCATCACTGCAGAGTAGTGGTTACGGGCACTATCTGCAGGACCTGCTGGAACAAAAGTCACAACGGTCGTGAAGGTCTCCCCGACGGAACTCCCCGAGGTACTGTTGATTGAGCCGGACGTGTTTCGTGATGCACGCGGGTTTTTCATGGAGACCTTTCATGCGGAAAAATACCGGCAGCACGGTCTGCCGCTGGATTTTGTCCAGGACAACCATTCCCGCTCGGCGCGCGGGGTGCTGCGCGGTCTGCACTACCAGCTCGAGCAACCGCAGGGCAAGCTGGTGCGTGCGGCGACCGGTGAAATCTTCGATGTGGCGGTCGATATTCGCACCGGTTCACCGCGCTTCGGCCAGTGGGCCGGCGCCATCCTGTCAGAAGAAAACTGCCACCAGCTGTATATCCCGCCCGGTTTTGCGCACGGCTTTTGCGTCTTGAGTGAGCAGGCGGATTTTTTGTACAAATGTACCGGGTTGTACGTACCGGACGATGAATACGGCATTGCCTGGGATGACCCGGGTATCGGGATTGACTGGCCCGAGCTGGATTACCTCCTGTCGGACAAGGATTTACAAAACCCCGGGCTGCGTGACAGCGAAGCACGGCTTCCTGTTTACCGGGCGGACTGATGCGGGTGCTGGTGACCGGTGCGACCGGGCAGCTGGGCAGCGAAGTGGTCCGCTGCCTGCAGCAGCAGGGCCATGAAATTATTGCACCGCCGCGTGCGGCAATGGATTTCCTCGATCCCGACGCCGTTGCCATGCAGGTCGACCGCCTGCGACCGGAGCAGGTGATCAATTGCGCCGCCTGGACGCAGGTCGACCTGGCGGAGACCGAGCAGGAAACCGCATACGTGATTAACCGGGACAGTCCCGGCCGGCTGGCGGAGGCGGTCGCACGTTGCGGTGGGAACATGCTGCACGTCTCCACGGACTTTGTCTTTGACGGCAACCAGACGCGACCGTATTGTGAAACCGACACACCCAATCCTGTCAGCGCCTACGGGCGCAGCAAGCTGGCCGGTGAGCAGGCGGTGCAGACCGCGCTCCCCGGTTCGACCATCCTGCGAACGGCCTGGGTGTACGGGGTGCGCGGCCATAACTTCGTGAAAACCATCCTGCGGGTCGCACGCGAGGGCAAACCACTCAAAGTGGTTGCCGACCAGACGGGTTCGCCGACCTGGGCGCGTGATATCGCCGGGGCAATCACGCTGCTGGTCGGGAAGGAAACGTCCGGTCTGTATCATTACACCAGTGCCGGTAGCACCTCGTGGCACGGGTTTGCGACGGCCATACTTGCAGGGGCGGCGCGGGCCGGGTTTGAACTGGCAACCGATACGGTGGAACCCGTACCCACCTCGGCCTGGCCGACCCCGGCTGCGCGGCCGGCGTATTCGGTACTGGATACGCACAAAATCGGGGAGATTATGGACGCACCCATACCGGACTGGCATGACCGGCTTATACCCATGTTAGAGGAACTGCACGCATGCGCAGACTGCTGGTAACCGGCGGCGCCGGATTTATCGGATCGAATTTTGTCCGTTACTGGATCAACCGCTACCCGGATGACCGGGTGGTGAACCTGGATGCGCTGACGTATGCAGGCAATCTCGAGAGCCTGCAGGCGATCGAGACCGCACCGGGCTACCGCTTCGTGCCGGGCGATATTACCGACCGGGAATGTGTAGATCGCCTGTTTGCAGAAGAGGCCATCGATACGGTGGTCAACTTTGCCGCGGAATCACACGTCGACCGCTCGATCCTCGGACCCGATGCGTTTATCAGCACCAATATTCACGGCACCTTTACGCTGCTGGAAGCAGCAACGGCGGCCTGGCAGGATGCATCACAGGAGCAGCGCTTCCTGCAGGTGTCGACGGACGAGGTCTATGGCAGCCTTGCGCCGGATGCACCCGCCTTTACCGAGTCACATGCCTATGCGCCGAACAGTCCGTACTCTGCCTCCAAGGCGGCATCCGATCACCTGGTGCGCGCCTGGCACGAGACCTACGGTTTACCGGTGCTGACCACCAACTGTTCCAATAACTACGGTCCATACCAGTTTCCGGAAAAACTGATCCCGCTGGTTATATTAAATGCGCTGGAAGGCAAACCGATCCCGGTCTACGGCGATGGCATGAACATCCGCGACTGGTTGTATGTGGATGATCACTGCAGCGGCATCGATGCGGTATTGCAGGGCGGCCGGCCCGGAGACGTGTTCAACATTGGCGGCATCAACGAGTGGCGCAACATCGACATCGTCAGGCTCATCTGCGAGCGCCTCGATGAACTCAGGCCTGGAACGGGCAGTTACCAGGACCTGATCACCTTTGTTACCGATCGCCCCGGCCATGACCGGCGCTACGCCATCGACGCCACCCGGATGCGGGCGGATCTCGGCTGGCAACCGGCACATGATTTCGAGACCGGCATCGAGGCCACCCTCCAGTGGTATCTGGCCAATCTCGACTGGTGCGACCGGGTACGCAGTGGCGAATATAAAAACTACTACCAGAATCAATACGGTGAGCGCACCCCAATTCCTTGACTCGCGCTCGTGCTCCCGGTTTAATACCCCGCTCGCCTCAATACACGGCCAGGTAGCTCAGTCGGTAGAGCAGGGGACTGAAAATCCCCGTGTCGGCAGTTCGATTCTGTCCCTGGCCACCATTAAAGTCAGTCGGTTACCTTGTTTTTTGATGGCCCGAAAATTTCCTTTGCGTGAATTTGCGGGAGTTGGTTTACGCTGAATCAGCGGATTTACGATCGCTGGCATTCTTGTTACGCCAGCATATCGTTGATCTTTGCCAAAAGTATTGGATATCTCTTTTCGAGAATCAGTGGATGCACATGCGCAGATAGGATTTCTTCAGCGTATGGGGTATTCAATATTTTTCTGAATTCAGATTTCAAGAAGTCCCTGATGCGTTTATCCGCTACTCGAACTTCTTCGACAATTGTCGTGCGATTATCAATGACATAAATGATGTCCTCAAAATCGTGACTGGCTCGGTAATCGCCGCTACCACGGTGATTGTATGCTTCAAACTTTGTTGCCAGGTAACACGCTGCGGAGGGTATTTTGATCAATACTCCCTCGATTTGAATTATTTAAACCGAGTCGAAGCCAATCGAATACCAGCGATTCGTTGGTCCTCGCATTGAATCAACTGATGACAGCACCACCAACGAAGACGACAGACTCATTCAAATCACCAAGCGCTTGTGCGATTTCGGCGACAACACCGAGATTGATTATTCTATTTCTCATCCAGGATTCGCTTTATTCCAACGTGACCGGATCGTGACTTTGGAGGCCAAATCAGCCCTCCCGCAGGGGAAGACGGGCAAACATAGATCAATTCCCGGTTACTCACTACGTAACACACCGATGACTGCGTGAATCCTTCGGGCGCGTCTTCGACTTGTGTCTGATGCCCAGGCTTCGAGGACGGGCAGATATTTCGGGTTCTGTGAGGCCTCAATG
>QIFB01000030.1 GCA_003230545.1 Gammaproteobacteria bacterium
GTGTTCCTGTTGCTGATTTTCTTCATGGTGTCCACCACGTTTGAACGCCAGTCCCGCATCCAGATTGAATTGCCGGAGGCGACCGCGGAAGCCAGCAAGCCCGATGATGAGTCCCTGGAAATTATCATCGATGTCCAGGGGCGCTACTTCATCGGTGATCGCCAGGTCCTCAATACAAAACTGAAAACACTCAAGGGTGCGATCCGCAAGGCGGTAGGCGACCGGGAGGGGGTTCCGGTCATTATCCGGGCGGATGCCAACACGCCACACCAGGCCGTCATCCGGGCACTGGATGCAACTGCCCAGTTGGGGTTGATTCATATCTCGCTGGCAACCTCGAAGATCGAGGAATAACCGGGGCCACCAGGCAGTAACATGAAGCGTCTGGAGTATTGCTGGTATACCCGCAGGCCCTGGCTGATCCTGCTGACACCGGTTTCGTTCATCTACTGTCTTGGCATGCGCCTGCGCTGGTTGTGTTATCGGGCAGGTCTGCTGTCACGTGAACGCCTGCCAGTACCGGTCGTGGTGGTCGGAAACCTGACCGTTGGCGGTACTGGCAAGACCCCGCTGGTTGGCTGGCTTGCCAGGCATTTGCAACAGGCCGGTTACCGGCCTGGCATCGTTGCCCGCGGTTACCGGGGCAAGGCGCGTCACTGGCCGCAGCAGGTGCGTGCCGACAGTGATCCGGTCATGGTCGGTGACGAGGCCGTCATGCTGGCCGGTATGAGCAATTGCCCCATGGCCGTCGGGCCACAACGGGTACAGGCCGCGCAGGCCCTGCTGGAACACAGCGGCTGTGATGTGATCATCAGTGACGACGGACTGCAGCATTATGCATTGCAGCGGGATATCGAAATCGCCGTCATCGACGGTGTGCGGCGGCTGGGTAATGGCTTCTGTCTGCCGGCAGGTCCGTTGCGCGAACCCGCCAGCCGGCTCCGGCGGGTAGATCTGCTGGTAGTCAACGGTCTGGGTAACCACGGTGAATATCCAATGCGGATGCGAACCCCGCATGCGCTCAGGCTCAATAATGAAAATGATGTCCGGGAGCTGGCAGATTTCCGCGGGCAGCAAGTACATGCCGTGGCAGGCATTGGCAACCCGGAGCGGTTTTTTGGCGCGCTCCGGCAGGCGGGTATGCACGTGGCAGAGCATGTATTTCCTGACCATCATGGTTACACGTCCCGCGATGTGGACTTCGACGATGACCTGCCGGTACTGATGACCGCCAAGGACGCTGTAAAGTGTCGGGGGTTCAGACTGCAGAACGCATGGTATGTCCCTGTTACAATCGACATGGGAGCGGATTTCAGTGCACGGGTCCTTGAATTGCTCGATACAGAGACATTGCCACCAGGGGTAGTCGCCACCTGAATGCAGCCACGACGGAGTTGAATATGGATAAGAAACTGCTGGATATTCTTGCCTGCCCGGTCTGCAAGGGGCCGCTCGTCTACAGAAAGGAAGCGGGAGAGCTGGTTTGCAAGGGCGATCGGCTTGCTTACCCGATCAAGGATGATATCCCGGTCATGCTCGAGGAAGAGGCGCGCAAACTGCCTGCAGAGGAAGAGGTATAGACGTCTCCCGGTATGAGTGTATCTTTCAAAGTTGTTATTCCGGCACGGTTTGCATCGTCGAGGTTGCCCGGCAAGCCATTGCTTGAGCTGGCCGGCCGGCCCATGCTGCAGCATGTTCACGAGCGGGCTACCGGGAGCGGGGCAGACGAGGTGGTCATTGCTACCGATGATGAACGCGTCGAGGCGGCAGCCCGCCGGTTTCCGGCGGATGTGTGCATGACATCCGCTGAACATACATCCGGCACCGAGCGCCTTGCCGAGGTGGCTGTGGCAAGAGGCTGGGATGACGATACAATGATTGTCAATCTACAGGGCGATGAGCCGTTGATGCCGGCCATTCTCATAGACCAGGTGGCGAGTGACCTGGCTGCACATGAGCCGGCGTCGATCACAACGCTGGCCTATCCGCTGGAATCATCCATCAACGAGACCGACCCGCACGTGGTCAAGGTGGTGCTGGATCGCGAAGGGTATGCCATGTATTTCAGTCGGGCGCCGGTCCCCTGGCACCGCGACCTGCATGAGACGGGGAGCGGCATGGCCGGTGTCCAACCGGTGCTGCACCATGTCGGCCTGTACGCCTACCGTGCCGGATTTCTGAAACACTACAGTGAACTCGAACCGTCACCACTGGAGGTGTTTGAAAAACTGGAACAGTTGCGCGTCCTCTGGCACGGTTACCGAATCCACGTCGGCATTACCACTGAAGTACCGGGTCCCGGTGTCGATACCGCGGAGGATCTGGCGCTGGTTGAACGTCTGATGCAGGAAAATAATAATAAGTATCATTAAGTTACAGGTTACAGCTTGTGTAAAATATAACACCGGGTATGGAGTGGTGTGATGGTCAAGGTCCTGTTTGTGTGCATGGGAAATATCTGCCGGTCACCGACGGCGCAGGGTGTCTTCGAGCACCTGGTCAACAGCGAGGCGCTGGCGGATGCTATCGAGATTGATTCCGCGGGAACCTATGCCTACCACGTCGGTGAGGCGCCCGATGAACGGGCCCGCGTAGCGGCAATGAAACGCGGTATTGACCTGGGGGGGCAGCAAGCCCGGCGAGTGGCTGAACCGGATTTCCAGGAGTTTGATTACGTGCTCGCAATGGACCGGGATAACTACGCCGAGCTGTTGTCCATCTGCCCGTCAGGCCATGCAGACAAATTGAGCCTGTTCCTGGAGTTTGCCCCGGAACTCGATGTGCAGGAAGTCCCGGATCCCTACTATGGCGGCATCACCGGTTTTGAACGTGTGCTCGATCTGATCGAGCAGGCTTCCCGTGGATTGCTCGCGGATATCCGCGAGCGGCACGGCGTCTGATATCAATCCACCCGCGCGGGGACGGTCAGGGTGTCGGTGTCTTTTCTGTTGACCGGGTTTCCGGTGCAGCCGGTGAACTGTGCTCCGCAGCTGCAGTGGCCGGCTTCTGTTCGACCGGGACCGGCGTCGATGGTGCTGGTGCACTGCTGGTAGTTGGATTCCCGCTGTCAGTGTTCGCTGGTTTGCTGCTGGTTGTCCGGGTCTCCGGGGTTGCCGGCGTCTTTACATTCCCGTCCTTGTTTTCCCCGGAATTGCCTGCAGGGGGAGCCTGGTTGCCGGTGTCCTGTACGGCCTGGTTATTGCCGGTTTGCGGATTTTGCTGAGTATCCGGGTTGCGGTTCTGGCTCGATGAACGTCGCCGTCCGCCACGGCGGCCGCGGCGCGGAGCACGTCCACGTTCGGCTTGCTGGCTGCCTGATTCAGCCGTTTGCGGTTTTTTCGGCCCGCTGGTACCCGTCGGTTTCTCCCCGCTGTCCTGTGCGGAACGGTTTCTCGATTCTTTCTGGCCACCTTCGCGGCGTGGCTGCCGGTTTGTGGACTGGCGTTGGCCGCCGTCACGCCGCCTGCCCTGGCCCTGGGAGCTGCGATGTTCCCGTTGGGCACTGCCGCCACTACGGCTGCGCGTCGATTGCTGGCTGCGACGGGGCCTGTCATGACGTTTGACGGGCTGTGGTTGTTCTTCGGCCTTACCAAACAGGCTGGAGAACAGGCGTTGCAGCAGCCCCGGTTTTTTGGGCGCTGCCGGTTTGCTGACCGGTTTGCGTTCCGGAGCCGGTGATGCCGGGGCGATTGTTTTAACGGCCGGTTGTTCCGCAACCGGCCGTGCGGCAACCGTCTCGGGTGCTGCATCGGCCTCGGGTTCCGCCTCGACCAGGTGATAACTGCGGTCGCTCGGGGATTCCTGCAACTCGTCACGACGAATGCGCTGGATATCGTAACCGGGGGTCTCCAGAGCTGGCGAGGGGATCAGCATCACCGACATATGATGCCGTGTTTCCAGGTCCACCAGCAGATCACGTTTTTCATTCAGCAGATAGGTGCCGACATCGACCGGCACACGCGCCACCACGCGAACGGTGTTTTCCTTCATCGCTTCTTCTTCGATGATGCGCAGTACCGAGAGCGACAGTGATTCAATACCACGAATGGTTCCCTGGCCGGTGCAGCGCGGACAAACAATATGGCTGGACTCGCCCAGTGACGGGCGCAGACGCTGGCGTGACATCTCGAGCAGGCCAAAACGGGAAATCCGGCCAATCTGCACCCGGGCACGGTCCATTTTCAACGCATCGCGCAAGCGGTTCTCCACCTCGCGCAGGTGGCGCGATGGCTGCATATCGATAAAGTCGATGACAACCAGTCCGCCCAGATCGCGAATGCGCAGTTGCCTGGCCACTTCATCTGCCGCTTCCAGGTTGGTATTCAGGGCGGTTTCCTCGATGTCACTGCCCTTGGTCGCGCGTGCCGAGTTGATGTCGATCGACAGCAGTGCCTCGGTATGGTCGATGACGATGGCACCGCCGGATGGCAGGGTGACTTCACGCTGGAATGCGGATTCGATCTGGGACTCGATCTGGAAGCGGTTGAACAGTGGCGTTGAGTCCTTGTAGAGTTTCAGCTTTTCGAGGTTATGCGGCATCACCTGCTTCATGAAGGCGTGCGCCTTGTCATAGACCTCCTGGCCATCAACCAGGATTTCCGCGATGTCCTTGCGCAGGTAGTCACGCAGCGCACGGATAATGACGTTGCTTTCCTGGTAGATCAGGAACGGGGCTGGCCGGTCACCCGAGGCCTTTTCCATGGCGTCCCAGAGGGTGATGAGGTAATCAAGATCCCACTGCAATTCCTCGGTGCTGCGGTCGACGCCGGCGGTGCGCACGATCATGCCCATGCCATCCGGAATGTCCATGGCGCTCATGGCGTCACGTATGAAGTTGCGGTCATCGCCCTGAATGCGGCGGGACACACCCCCGGCACGGGGGTTGTTGGGCATCAGGACGAGGTAACGTCCCGCAAGACTGATAAAGGTAGTAAGGGCAGCGCCCTTGGTGCCACGTTCTTCCTTCTCGACCTGAACGATCAGTTCCTGGCCTTCCCTGAGGGCATCCTTGATGCTTTGCCGGCCGCTGCTTTCCCTGGCTGATTCCGTAAAATAGCTGCGGGCGACTTCCTTGAGTGGCAGGAAACCGTGCCGTTCGGCACCGTAGTCTATAAACGCCGCTTCCAGGCTGGGTTCGACGCGGGTGATTTTACCTTTGTAGACGTTGGATTTTTTCTGGCCTTTGGAAGGGACCTCAATATCAAGATCGTAAAGTTTCTGGCCGTCGACCAGGGCGACACGCAGCTCTTCGGGCTGCGTGGTATTGATGAGCATTCTTTTCATGTTTTATATCTCTCATGCGCTCAACCATGGCCGGTACGCAGCAAGGCATCCGGTACGCGGAAATCTGTGACCACCAGGCATCCTCAGGCAGGGCGTTAGCCGCCAGCCAGAAACGACGAATGGTGTTCAGAAGAATGAGTTGCAGTGTCAGGATCACGGGGGCGCTTGTTGTTAATGTAATAAAACCAGTTGTTTTGTCCAGCAATTAACCGAACACACTGAAGATTTGCTCGTTTCAGCAAGCAATCTTCAGTACTGAATAGGTCTTTCGTACGTGAAATACCTGATCCATTATCAGGCAATCGGTCCACGTCGAACCGGGACTATAACAACGTTGCTGGTTACCCGCAATCAGGGTCACTGAACCGTGACGGGCAAGGCGGTACAATGCCATGCTGTAAAATCAATGCATTATCATTGTGATATGGAAACCGCTGCAGACAAGCAAGCGCCGCAAGTTCGCCTGGTCGAGGTGTCCCGGGAGGATGCCGGGCAGCGCATCGACAATTTTCTGTCGCGGCATCTCAAGGGCGTGCCGCGCAGCAGGATCTACCGGATCCTGCGGCGTGGCGAGGTGCGGGTCAACAGCGGCCGCATCCAGCCCCGCTACAAGGTCAAGGCCGGTGACCGGGTGCGCATACCGCCGGTTCGGGTTGCGGCCGTCCAGCCGGTGGCAGTACCCGAAAACTGGCTGGCGGATATCGAGACGCGCATTGTGTTCGAAAACCCCCGCTTGCTGGTCATCGACAAGCCGTCAGGGATTGCCGTCCACGGCGGCAGCGGTATCCGTCATGGCATTATCGAGACGTTGCGGGCCCGGCGCCCGGAGGCACCGTACCTCGAGCTGGTACACCGGCTGGACCGTGATACCTCGGGCTGCCTGATGATCGCCAAGCGGCGCAGTGCCCTGCGCGCCCTGCATGAGCAACTGCGCAACGGGGAAATGACCAAGCGCTACCTGGCCCTGGTGCGTGGTCGCTGGACGGCAGGCCGCCGCCGGGTGACGGCAGCACTCAAAAAGAACACACTGCAGGGCGGCGAGCGGGTGGTCCGGGTCGATGCCGATGGCAAGCCTGCCGAGACGGTGTTCCATCCCGTGACCGTTCACGCTGCCGCCAGCCTGGTCGAGGTAGGCCTGCTCACCGGCCGCACTCACCAGATCCGCGTGCATGCCACACACATTGGCTACCCGCTGGCCGGTGACACCCGCTACGGGGATCCCGAATTCAATCGCACCATGAAAGCCCTTGGTCTGCGCCGGCTGTTTCTGCATGCGCAACTGCTTGAGTTTACCGAGCCTGGCAGTGACGAGATACTGACGGTCAGCACGCCGCTGGGGGATGAGCTGAAGCAGGTGCTCGATAACCTGGAAGGGCAAGGCGATGACTGAGCTGTCCGGCGATATCCGTCTGGTCGTGTTTGACTGGGACGGTACTCTGATGGATTCGGAGGCGCAGATTGTTGCTTGCCTGCACGCGGCCATCAGTGACCTGTCAGTGGAGGCCATGGATGACGAGACGGTAAAGAATGTCATCGGCCTGGGGTTGCGCGAGGCCATCGACACGCTGGTGCCCGGTCAGGATGCTGCGTTCCACGAGGTGTTCGTCGAGCATTACCGGCGTCACTGGTTCAATTCCGCTGCCTCGCAGCTATTCGACGGGGTAACGGACATGCTGGAGTTCTGCCGGCAGCACGACCTGTTGCTCGGGGTGGCCACCGGCAAGGCGCGCCGCGGCCTGGAACGCGTACTGGGTGAGACCGGACTTACCGGCATGTTCGATGCCACGCGCTGTGCTGACGAGGCGCCTTCAAAACCGCACCCGCAAATGCTGGTCGATGTGATGCAGGCGCTGGACGTGCAGCCGGCGCAGACTATCATGGTTGGCGATACCGAGTATGATATGGAGATGGCAACCAATGCCGGTGCTGGCAAGGTTGCGGTGACCTGCGGTGTGCACAGCAAGGAACGGCTGGCCCGGCATGCACCACTGACCAGTCTGCGACATATTGCTGAACTGCCGGACTGGTTGCGTCGTGCCGGTATAATTCCCGATTAACCCCGATCTCACATTACGGTAAAAACTATGTCAGACAACGAAACAACCGGAGAACAGTCAAAGCGACGGTCCCCCGGTTTCGAATCACTGGATGAGGCCCTGAGCGGCAAGGACAACTGGCACCGGGACCTGGTCAACCGGCTCGCATTTGCCTCCATTAACGAACAGCGCCGGACGCGTCGCTGGAGCGTATTTTTCAAGTGCCTGCTGGCGCTGTATTTCGGTGCGCTCCTGCTGTTGTACTGGCCGGCAGAGTGGCCGGCAATGGACAAGACCGGTAAGCAGCACACGGCGCTGGTTGATATGCGCGGCGTTATCTCGGATGAGTCCGAGGCAAATGCCGAAGATGTTATCGAGGGCTTGCAGGATGCATTCGAGGACACCAGGACCGCCGGTGTCATTCTGCGGCTCAATTCACCCGGCGGCAGTCCGGTCCAGTCCGGTTATATCTACGACGAGATCAAGCGGCTCCGGGAGGAAAACCCGGATACACCACTGTACGCCGTGGTCACCGATATCTGTGCCTCGGGCTGCTATTACGTTGCGGCGGCGGCGGATGATATCTACGTCGACAGTGCCAGCATTATCGGTTCCATCGGGGTGCGCATGGACAGCTTCGGGTTCGTGGATTCCATGAAGAAACTGGGCGTTGAACGGCGCCTGTATACGGCGGGTGAAAACAAGGGTTTTCTGGACCCGTTTCTGCCCTCGAAGCTCGCCGATGTCGAACATATCAAGAAGCTGCTGGGCAGTATTCACGAGCAATTCAAGACCGCGGTCAGGGAAGGGCGCGGTGATCGCCTGAAGGATGATTCACAACTCTACACCGGCCTGGTCTGGACCGGGGATGAAGGCATCGAGCTCGGACTGGTGGATGCCATCGGCAGCAGCAGTTACGTGGCCCGTGAGATTATCGGGGCCAAGGAAATTGTCGAATTCACCAAGGGGCCGGACCTGATCGAGCGTCTCAGTGACCGCATCGGGGTGGCCATGGCGCGCAGCCTGGGTGACATCATCAACAGCGGAACCGGTTCGATTCGTTGAATCTCGCCCCTGATGGAGCAGGTTGCACCTCTTGAGCGTGCATCCGCTGTCCCCGGCAGACGCCCACGTCAGGGAACGCTGTAAATACATCCATGTACGCTCAACGGCTTCATCCCTGAAGCCGATGTCCCTGACATGGGCGTCTGCCGGGCACACCGGATTGCCGGACGCAATGAGCTGCACGGTTGCTCGGGGTCCAGAGGGATGGCTCAAGACCGTTGGCCGCAGGGATGCGGCCATCGAGCTTACATGGATGTACTTGCAGCGAGTCTTGAGCTATTCCTCTGGGGCTCGAGTAGCTTTGCTCAAAAGGTGCAACCTGCTCCATCAGGGGAGGTGCCTTTCAGGGAAGCAGTACCCCGGCGTTTTCCAGCATCGCGGTCAGGCGGATCAGCGGCAGTCCGATCAGCGCTGACGGGTCGTCGCCCTCCATGCGCTTGAACAGTGTGATTCCCAGCCCTTCCGATTTGAAGCTGCCGGCGCAGTTGTAGGGCTGGTCATGCCGCAGGTAACGGTCAATCTGCGCTGCATCCAGTTCCCGGAAATGCACCGTGAAGGGAACCACATCCAGCTGTTGCGTATCGTTCTCGCTGTCCAGCAGGCACAGTCCGGTCTGGAAGGTGACGGCATGACCCGACAGCAGCAGCAACTGCTCCATGGCCTGCTCATGGCTGCCCGGTTTTCCAAGTACGGTCTCCCCGAGGGTGGCCACCTGGTCGGAGCCAATGACCAGGCCCGGTTCCCAGGCGCCAACGGCACGGGCCTTGGCGGCCGCTAGCCGGGCCACCAGTTCGGTGGCGGACTCGTTCTCCCGGCGGGTTTCATCCACTTCCGGTGCAGCCGTCTCGAAGCTCACACCGAGGCGCGTCAGCAGTTCCCTGCGGAACGGTGAGGTCGAGGCCAGGATGAGCCGGCGTGATGACGAATTCATGTCGATTCCCCGGTTTCAATGCAGGGAATCATACGCAGGTATTGTAAAAATACTAAGATCCTGTGAAAAGTGTATGAAAATCCCGGGGTTTTTCTTTGACACGTTTCTGACCACCATATAGTATACGCAGGTTATGAAAGACCACCTGCCGGATCGCCTCGATCTGTATGCAGCTGCCGAGGCGGGACGTGTCATCAGGGGCCGGATACCACTGGCCAGCCTGACAAGGGTAATACCACTGACGTCCTCCGTGGCGAGTGAACTTGAAGTGATACTCGAATTTGGCCGGGACCAGGAGGGGACGCGCTACCTGACGGGCTCGATCAGGGGCATGCTGGAATTGCAATGCCAGCGTTGCCTGGAATCGATGGATTATCCGCTCAACGTGAAATTCCGGCTGGGGCTGGTGCAGAACCCGGATGATGTGCAGTACCTGACAGACCGGTTCGAACCGTTGATTGTTGCAGCGGAACCCGCATTGCTTGCCGAAGTGATTTCGGACGAAGTGTTGCTGGCCCTGCCCATCGCCCCGTTACACGAGGGTATGGTTAACTGCAGGGAAGTCACCGCAGATTATCATGCGTCAGCTGATGCGCAACGGGACAACCCGTTTGCCGTGCTGGAGCAACTGAAACAGAAACAGTAATACGTAATTAAGGAGTCAATACCATGGCCGTTCAACAGAACCGCAAGACGCCATCCAGGCGCGGCATGCGCCGTTCACATGACAAGCTGGGAGAGGCCGCGTTGTCATCGAACCCACCACGGGTGAAACGCACCTTCGCCACCATGTCAGCCCGGACGGCTACTATCGTGGCCGCAAGGTTATCGACAGGGAAATCGACTGATAACCGCACAACGGGGCAGACGTTCCGGGATCGAACCCGAGCCCGGGAAGTTACTCACCGCTGATTTGAATACCTCCGTGTATCCTGGTCTTTCTTCATGAGCGCAGGAGTTACCATTGCGCTCGACGCCATGGGCGGTGACTTCGGTCCCGACGTCATCGTCCCGGCCGCAGTTCGCGCAATTGGCCAGCATCCCGATCTGAGTATCATCCTTGTCGGCAACGAGGATATCCTGCGGCATTCACTCGAACATACCCAGGCGCCCGGCAGCGACCGGATCACCATTCATCATGCCAGCCAGAAAGTGGAGATGGATGAACTGCCGCAGCATGCCATGCGCAACAAGAAGGATTCCTCCATGCGCGTGGCCATCAATCTGGTCAAGGATGGCACGGCACATGCCTGCGTCAGCGCCGGCAATACCGGTGCGCTGATGGCGACGGCCCGGTTTGTCCTGAAGATGCTGCCCGGCATCGACCGCCCTGCGATCTGCACCGCACTGCCCAACCTGGAGTCACATACCTGGATGCTCGATCTCGGCGCCAACGTCGACAGTGCGGCGGAAAACCTGCTGCAGTTTGCCGTGATGGGCTCGGTGCTTTCCGAGGCCGTGGACAGCAACCGTAACCCGAGCATCGGTCTGCTGAATATCGGTGAAGAAGACATCAAGGGAAACGAGCAGGTCAAGGAAGCGGCGCAATTGCTCAGTAACAGCAATCTGAACTACACGGGTTATGCCGAGGGCGATAACATCTTCAAGGGTGGCTATGATGTCATCGTCTGTGACGGGTTCGTGGGCAATGTGTCACTCAAGACGGCTGAAGGGATAGCTGAGATGATTGCGCAGTTCGTCCGCCAGGAATTCAGCCGGAATATCCTGACCCGGCTGGCTGCACTGATCGCAATGCCTGTGCTGAAGGCATTTCGCCGCAGGATCGATCCACGGCGCTATAATGGCGCCAGCCTGCTGGGCCTGAAAGGGATTGTCATCAAGAGCCACGGCAGAGCCGACGTGCTTTCATTCAGCAACGCGATCAAGGTAGCGACGATCCAGGTGCGTGAATCGGTGCCGGAGCGCATCAGTGACCGACTGCACCACTACCTCGACCAGGGGCAGATACAATGATTTATTCACGTATTACCGGTACCGGCAGTTACCTCCCGGAAAAGGTGCTGACCAACCATGACCTGGAAAAGATCATGGATACCAGCGACGAATGGATTCGTGAACGGACCGGCATCTCCAAACGTCATATTGCTGCCGGCGGTGAAACCGCCTGCGACCTGGCCGAGGAGGCTGCGACCCTGGCCATGCAGGCCGCCGGGCGCACACCGCGCCAGGTCGATCTGATCGTACTGGCCACGACAACCCCGGACCGGGTGTTTCCGAGTACTGCCTGCCTGCTGCAGCAACGCCTGGATATTCACGGGACGGCGGCGTTCGATGTGCAGGCGGTGTGTACCGGTTTTATTTATGCGCTGGCTATTGCGGACAAGTTCATCCGTACCGGCAGCGCCCGCTGTGCGCTGGTCGTCGGCACGGAAACGCTGTCGCGCATTGTTGACTGGAATGATCGCGGCACCGGCATCCTGTTTGGTGACGGCGCGGGTGCAGTGATACTCGAGGCCAGCGAGGAACCGGGCATTCTGTCTACGCACCTGCATGCCGACGGGAGTTATGAACACCTGTTGACAGTACCGGCCGGCATTTCATCCGGTTATGACAAGGTGCAGGCGGGCCAAGCCTACGTGCAGATGCAGGGCAATGAAGTCTTCAAGATGGCAGTCAATACCCTGGGGCGGATCGTGGACGAAACACTGGCCGCGAACCACATGGAAAAATCGGACGTGGACTGGCTGATCCCGCACCAGGCAAATATCCGCATCATCCAGGCGACGGCAAAAAAACTGAAGATGTCGATGGACCACGTGGTGGTGACCGTGGACGAGCACGGCAACACCTCGGCCGCATCCGTGCCACTGGCGCTGGATGTCGCGGTACGCGACGGCCGTATCCAGCGTGGCGAGACTCTGCTGATGGAGGCCTTCGGCGGTGGTTTTACCTGGGGTTCGGCGCTGTTGAAATACTGATGCCGGGATGCCTGAAACCCGGTCGTCATCTCCGCCTGCATTTATGTAATGATCAGGTAAAGACAATCAAACATGGCTGAAAACACGGAATCAACGCTCGGCATGGTCTTCCCCGGGCAGGGCTCCCAGGCGGTCGGCATGCTGGCGGAACTCGCTGAACTGCATGCCGTGGTCACCGATACCTTCGAGGAAGCCAGCGATGTGCTGGGTTACGACCTGTGGGCGCTGGCGCAGGACGGCCCGGCAGAAGCGCTTAACCTGACAGACCGGACCCAGCCGGCGATGCTCGCAGCCGGTGTGTCCGTATGGCGCGTGTGGCAGGCCGAGGGGGGTGCCGTACCCGCTGTCATGGCGGGGCACAGTCTTGGAGAATACACGGCGCTGGTGTGTGCCGGTGCACTGGCACTCCCCGATGCCATCAGCCTGGTCGCCGGGCGTGGCCGCTGCATGCAGGCTGCGGTGCCCGCGGGCAGTGGTGCCATGGCAGCCATTCTCGGACTGGAGGATACAAGCGTTGCTGCAGTCTGCGAGCAGGCGGCCGGGGGGCAGGTAGTGACAGCGGTCAACTTTAATTCCCCGGGGCAGGTGGTGATCGCCGGCGAGACTGCTGCCGTCCAACGCGCCATGGAGCTGGCAAAGGAACAGGGTGCAAAACGGGCGGTTCAGTTGCCGGTCAGTGTGCCGTCGCATTGTGACTTGATGCAGCCGGCGGCGGAGCGCTTTGCCGAACGCCTGCGTGCCACGCAGTTCCGCTCACCGGGTATCCCTGTCATTCAGAACGTTGACGTGGTTGCGCACGACAGTCCGGATGCCATTCGTGACGGGCTGGAGCGCCAGCTTTACAGTCCCGTGCAATGGGTCAGGACGATCGAGTCCATGGCCGGCCGTGGCGTCAGCCGGGTTATCGAGGCCGGTCCCGGCAAGGTGCTGGCGGGCCTATGCAAGCGTATCGACAGGTCGCTGGCTGCATTGCCGGTCTATGATCCGGATACCCTTGCAAAAGCGATGATGACCTCTTGATCATCGTAGCCCGGATGAAGGCCGCAGGCCGGAACCCGGGAAGATAATGCAGCAATCCCGGATTCCGGCCTGCGGCCTTCATCCGGGCTACAACTCAAATACGGGAGACAGTCATGTCAATGAACAAGGAGCTTTGCCTGGTGACCGGCGCAAGCCGCGGCATCGGCCAGGCAATTGCACTGGAACTCGGCAAGCGTGGTGCGACCGTTGTCGGTACGGCAACGAGTGAATCGGGTGCGGAGGGTATTGCTGCACTGCTCGCGGAGAACAACATCGAGGGCGCCGGCAAGGTGCTCGATGTGACTGATCCGGACTCCATTGCAACTTTTATGAAGAATGTACAGGACCGTCATGGAACACCGACCGTGCTGGTTAACAATGCCGGTATCACGCGCGACAATCTGCTTATGCGCATGAAGGACGCGGAATGGGACGATGTTATCCGGACCAATCTGACATCTGCATTCCGTATGAGCAAGGCATGCCTGCGCGGCATGATGAAGGCGAAGCGCGGGCGCATCATTACCATTACCTCTGTGATCGGCGCGACCGGTAATCCCGGACAGGCAAATTACGCGGCAACCAAGGCCGGTGTCATCGGGTTTACCAAGTCACTGGCGCGCGAGGTCGGGTCCCGCGGGATTACCGCGAATACCGTGGCGCCCGGGTTTATTGATACCGACATGACCCGTGCCTTGCCGGCAGAACAGCGCGAGCGCCTGCTCGAGCAGATTCCACTGGCGCGCCTGGGCGCTGTCGGTGATATTGCCAATGCCGTTGCTTTTCTCGCATCCACCGATGCCGGCTATATCACCGGCGAAACCATCCATGTCAATGGCGGCATGTACATGGCCTGAGGCGGTGATCGCCGGCATCCACGTAACCACATGAGTTATAGTATATAACTAATTGATAAATATATTATATTCACAGATATTTTTGATGAATCGCCGGGTGGCTCCGACGGCTGCATCCGCAGGGCAAAAATGGGCCCTGCAGGCCAACTTGTAACTTGCATCACGCATTAATTACAATACCCGCGCAGCGCAGGCTGCCCTAATCAAATGAGAGGAATGACCCGAAATGAGCAATGTTGATGAGCGCGTCAAGAAGATAGTTGTTGAGCAACTGGGGGTTAAGGAAGACGAGGTCACAAATGCCGCTTCCTTTGTCGATGATCTCGGCGCCGATTCTCTGGACACCGTTGAACTGGTCATGGCCCTTGAAGAAGAATTCGAGTGCGAAATTCCTGACGAGGAAGCTGAAAAGATTACTACCGTCCAGCAGGCGATTGATTACGTAAGCGCCCACCTGGGTTGATAGCATCCCAGTCGAATTCCGGCCGCACCTTTTAAAAGGTGCGGCCTTGTTATTTTCAGAATCCTGGCTTGCCTGTTTTCGGGGAGCTTGCAGGAGTTAGGCATTGTCCAAGAGACGCGTTGTTATTACCGGACTCGGGATTGTTTCTCCTGTAGGTAACACGGTTGAAACAGCCTGGGAAAATATCCGGGCAGGTAATAGCGGGATTCGTCCCATTACCCATTTTGACGTATCGGAATTCCCGGTCCGCTTTGGTGGCGAGATCCATGATTTCGACGTTACGCAATACATGCCCTCCAGGGACGCCCGCAAGATGGCGCAGTTCATCCACTACGGGATTGCCGCCGGGGCACAGGCGTTCGAGGACTCCGGCCTGGAAATAACCGAAAGCAATGCACACCGTGCCGGCCTGGCCATCGGTTCCGGGATCGGCGGCTTGCCGGGAATCGAGACCGCTTACCAGTCGTTCCTGGATAGCGGGCCACGCAAGATTTCCCCGTTCTTTGTGCCGGCCAACATCATCAATATGATCAGCGGCAACCTGTCCATCACCTACGGGATGAAGGGACCGAACATCGCCATTGCCACAGCCTGCACCACGGCAACCCACAACATCGGCGTGGCGGCACGCATGATTGCCTATGGTGACGCCGATATCATGATGGCCGGCGGGGCGGAAATGGCGACCTGTCCGACCGGTCTTGGCGGATTCGCCGCGGCGCGAGCCCTGTCGACACGCAACGATGATCCCGAGGCCGCCAGCCGGCCCTGGGACCGGGACCGGGACGGATTCGTGCTTAGTGACGGAGCCGGAATCCTGATACTCGAGGAATACGAGCAGGCAAGCAAGCGCGGCGCTACGATCCATGCGGAAATCGCCGGGTTCGGCATGAGCGGTGATGCTTTTCACATGACCCAGCCGGCCGCTGGCGGTGAAGGCGCAGCGAATTGCATGCGCAATGCCATGAGGGATGCCGGATTGAACATCGATGAGATTGACTACATCAATGCACACGGCACCTCGACGCCGGCCGGTGACCTTGCCGAGACCCTGGCCATCAAGAGCGTGTTCGGTGATGCGGCAGCCGGGGTGGCGGTCAGTTCCACCAAGTCGATGACCGGGCACCTGCTCGGTGCCACCGGCGGCGTGGAAGCCGTGTTTACGACACTTGCGCTGCGTGACCAGGTGGCGCCGCCAACTATCAACCTCGACAACCCCGATCCGGAATGTGACCTCGACTATGTACCGAACACGGCCCGGGACATGAAAATCGAGGCGGCCATGTCGAATTCCTTCGGCTTTGGCGGCACCAACGGCACACTGATCCTGCGCAAGGCAGATTAAGGGAACCTCTGGTTAATTCAGTGCCTCGTCATGGCACCCCAAGGGCACTTCCTCAGGATGGCTGTCGCCATCCTTCAGGGCGCGAGCGAAGCAATCTTGTCAAACAATGATCAACCAGTTGGAGATTGCTTCGTCACTACGTTCCTCGCAATGACAACTCAATCAGAGCTTCCCGGGTAATTAGAAGCCCCGGCATGACATGGGCAGTAATTCCGTAAAACAGGCACCAACGCTAACCAGTGAATGCCACACCTGTCGGC
>QIFB01000146.1 GCA_003230545.1 Gammaproteobacteria bacterium
CAGTGGCCTGTCGGATGAAGAGATCGACCAGATGGTGACGGATGCCGAGGCGCATGCGGATGAGGACCGCAAGTTCCACGAGCTGATCGATACGCGCAACCAGGCGGATGGCCTGATCCATGCCACCAACAAGTCGCTCGAGGACCTTGGTGACAAGGTGGAAGAGGGCGAGAAGACCGAAATTACGGCCGCGATCGAGGCCCTGCAGGAAGCCATCAAGGGTGATGACAAGGAAGCCATCGAGGCGAAGACCAAAGAGCTGGGTGAAAAATCCGGCAAGTTGGCCGAGCGCGTCTACAAGGAACAGGCGGCCCAGCAGGGCGATGCGGCACCGGAGGCCGGTGCAGAAGCCGAAGCCTCTGCGGAGGACGTGGTCGATGCCGAGTTTGAAGAGGTCAAGGACGCCGACAGCAAGTAACGGCTGGTAAAAGAGATTCCTGTTCCCTTCAACGGGGGCGGGAGATAGCCCGGATGGAGGCCGCAAGCCGGAATCCGGGGGACTTGTTTCAAACAAGGCCCCGGATTTTGCTGTGCTTCATCCGGGCTACAAGTTATTGGAGCAGCCCGGATGCAGGCGTGTAGCGCCGCAACCCGGGGTAACCGTTTACAAGGGCGACGCAAGAAAGAACCCAAATGTCAAAACGTGATTACTACGAGGTACTGGGCATCTCGAAGAACGCCAGCGAGGCCGAACTGAAGAAGGCCTACCGGCGTGCTGCGCAGAAACACCACCCGGACCGCAATCCGGACAACAAGGGTGCCGAGGAAAGCTTCAAGGAATGCAAGGAGGCCTACGAGATCCTCAATGATTCCCGGAAGCGTGCTGCGTATGATCAGTTCGGGCATGCCGGTGTCGACCCGTCCATGGGTGGCGGCTATGGCGCCGGGGCAGCCGGTGCGGGTGCCAGTGTCGGTGACATCTTCGGTGATGTGTTTGGTGACATCTTCGGCGGTGGCCGGGGCGGTGGTGGCGGTCAGCGGGTCTACCGCGGTTCCGACCTGCGCTACAACCTGGATCTTTCCCTGGAAGCTGCCGTCGCCGGTACTACCGTTAAGATCCGGGTACCGACCCAGGTCAGTTGCGATGCCTGTGACGGCTCCGGCGCCAAAAAAGGCAGCAGCCCGACCACCTGTACCACCTGCGGTGGTCACGGCCAGGTGCGTATGCAGCAGGGCTTCTTTTCCCTGCAACAGACCTGTCCGCGCTGCCAGGGCAACGGCACCGTCATTTCAGACCCGTGCCAGCAATGCCATGGCCATGGACGGGTGGAGGAACGCAAGACCCTGTCGGTCAAGGTGCCGTCTGGCGTGGATAGCGGTGACCGGATCCGGCTGGCCGGTGAAGGTGAGGCCGGCGAGGCCGGCGGGCCGCCCGGTGATCTCTATGTCCAGGTGCAGGTCAGACAGCACTCCATCTTCCAGCGCGAGGAAAGCCATCTTTATTGCGAGGTGCCCATCAGCTTCATCACGGCGGCACTTGGCGGTGAACTGGAAGTGCCCACGCTCAACGGGCGCGTCAACCTGAAGATTCCGGCCGAGACCCAGACCGGCAAGATGTTCCGCATGCGGGGCAAGGGCGTGAAGCCGGTACGCGGTGGCCCGGTGGGCGACCTGATCTGCAAGGTCAATGTCGAGATACCGGTCAAGCTGAACCGCAAGCAGAAGGACATCCTGCAGGAATTCGCCAGCGAGATAGAACAAGGGGACAGCCGGCATAACCCGCAGGCCAGTTCATGGATGGATGGCGTGAAAAAGTTTTTCGACGGCCTGGCGGGCTGATAAACCGTACTCAACCGTAGCCCGGATGGAGGACCGTAGGGCGCTGAACGCAGTGATGCGCATCCTATACCTCATCGATGCGGTTCGTTTCTCTCACCGCATCCTGCGGGCTACATTGCTGTAAACTCCGCATCCATGACACGAGTCGCAGTTACCGGCGCCGCCGGCCGCATGGGTCGCAGCCTGGTCGAGGCCTGCCAGCAAATGGAGGGCATGCAGGTCACGGTCGCACTGGAACACCCTGAGAGTTCACTGCTCGGCAGTGATGCGGGTGAACTGGCCGGACCTGGCAAACTGGGTATTCTGGTAGGCAGCGATATCAACGCCGTCATCGATGATTTCGATGTACTCATTGATTTCACCCGGCCGGAGCCGACCCTGGCAAATCTGGCCGCCTGTCGTCAGGCCGGTCGCCACATGGTCATTGGCACCACCGGTTTTTCCGAACACCAGAAGGCGGATATTGCCGCCGCTTCCAGAGACATCGCCATCGTGTTCGCACCCAACATGAGCGTGGGTGTAAACCTGTGCCTGAAGCTGCTGGACACAGCGGCACGGGTGCTGGGTGACGAAGTTGATATCGAGGTCATCGAGGCGCATCACCGCCACAAGGTGGACGCACCTTCCGGCACGGCACTGCGCATGGGTGAGGTGGTGGCGGAGGCCCTTGGCCGGGACCTGAAGGATTGTGCCGTCTATGGACGGGAAGGGCATACCGGCGAACGCGACCGCAATACCATCGGCTTCGAGACCATTCGCGCCGGTGATATCGTCGGCGACCACACGGTGCTGTTTGCCGGGACCGGGGAGTGCGTCGAAATTACCCACAAGGCATCCAGCCGCATGACCTTCGCGAACGGGGCTGTCCGGGCAGCCGGCTGGATCATGGAGCAGGAGACAGGGCTCTATGATATGCAGGACGTTCTGGGTCTGCGCTGACCCTCCACTTCCCGGCGAGGGCGCCGGTCCTACCCTTCGATTGATTAACGTCCCCCGTAGGACCGGCGCCCCCGCCGGGAACAGGTTGTGATCCCTGTAGGACCCGCGCCCCGCGGGGAATGCCCTCCCGCGTAGACAGCCCCGCCCCGAATCAATTACAATCCCCGCCGGATTTCGAGCAGTACATCGCAGTATCCAAAACGGGATGGTTCCGCACGGGGCCCTCCCGTTTTCTACGTCAGACGCGGAGGTCTTCTTGAGGAAACCGGCCCTGTTGGCTTTGCAAGACGGAAGTCTGTTCCGGGGCGTTTCTATTGGTATTGAAGGTCAGATCAGCGGCGAGGTGGTGTTCAACACGGCCATGACCGGCTACCAGGAGATTCTGACCGATCCCTCCTACGCACGCCAGATCGTTACCCTGACTTACCCCCACATCGGCAACGTGGGCACCAACCCGGAAGACGAGGAAGCCGAAACCATTCATTGCGCCGGGCTGGTGATCCGCGATCTGCCACCACGACTCAGTAATTTCCGCAGCCAGGCGGCACTCGATGACTATCTTTCAGAGCGCAAGGTACTCGGCATTGCCGATATCGACACCCGGCGGCTGACGCGCATCCTGCGCGAGCGGGGCGCCCAGAATGGCTGCCTCATGGCCGGGGATGCACTCGATGAGCAGGCGGCGGTTGCCGTAGCGCAGGATTTTCCCGGACTCAAGGGCATGGATCTCGCAAAAGAAGTGTGTACCCGGGAGTCCTATCCCTGGTCGCAGGGCAGCTGGTCACTGGAACACGGCTTGCCGGAACCGGCGCCCGCCGGTGCAGCGACCTGGCACGTGGTTGCCTACGACTTCGGGGTGAAGCGCAACATCCTGCGCATGTTCGCAGATCGCGGTTGTCGCCTGACCGTGGTGCCCGCGCAGACGCCGGCAACAGAAGTTCTGGCACTGCAGCCCGATGGTATCTTCCTGTCGAACGGGCCCGGTGACCCGGAGCCGTGTGACTATGCCATTACCGCGATCCGCGAACTGCTCAATACCGGGATACCGGTTTTCGGGATCTGTCTTGGGCACCAACTGCTGGCGCTTGCCAGCGGCGCCAGCACGGTGAAGATGAAATTCGGGCATCACGGCGCCAACCACCCGGTGCAGGATCTGGCCAGCCAGCAGGTAATGATCACCAGCCAGAATCACGGCTTTGCCGTGGATGAAGACAGCCTGCCCGGGAATCTTGTGCCGACGCACCGCTCACTGTTCGACGGCTCGTTGCAGGGCATCGCGCGTACCGACTGCCCGGCGTTCAGTTTCCAGGGACATCCCGAGGCCAGCCCCGGGCCGCATGACGTGGCGCCGTTGTTCGACCGGTTTATCGACATGCTGGAGAAACAGGAGTAGCCCGGATGGAGCGCAGCGGAATCCGGGGCTTGTTTGAAACACGCTTCCCGGATTACGGCCTCCGGCCTCCATCCGGGCTACGTTAACTCCATCCGGGATACTTTAAGAAAATGCCAAAACGTACTGACATTAAAAGCATTATGATTATCGGCGCAGGCCCGATTGTGATCGGCCAGGCGTGCGAGTTCGACTATTCCGGCGTCCAGGCCTGCAAGGCGCTGCGCGAGGAGGGTTACCGTGTGGTGCTGGTTAATTCCAATCCGGCGACCATTATGACGGACCCGGATACGGCCGATGCCGTGTATATCGAACCGGTGAACTGGAAGACCGTGGCGCGCATCATCGAGAAGGAACGCCCGGATGCGCTGCTGCCCACCATGGGCGGACAGACCGGTCTGAACTGCGCGCTCGACCTGGTACGCGAGGGCGTGCTCGAGGAATACGGCGTGGACCTCATCGGCGCCAGCCGCGAGGCCATCGACATGGCCGAGGACCGTGGCCTGTTCCGTGATGCCATGACCGACATTGGCCTGGCAACACCGCGGGCTGCGGTCGCACACAGCATGGAAGAGGCCAACCAGGTGCAGGCATCGATCGGCTTCCCGATTATTATCCGGCCGTCGTTCACCCTCGGCGGCAGCGGTGGAGGGATTGCCTATAACAAGGAAGAGTTCGCGAATATCTGCGAACACGGGCTCGACCTGTCACCGACTACCGAGGTTTTGCTGGAGGAATCGGTGCTGGGCTGGAAAGAGTACGAAATGGAGGTGGTGCGTGACTGCAACGACAACTGCATTATCATCTGTTCGATCGAGAACCTGGACCCGATGGGTGTGCATACCGGTGACTCGATTACCGTGGCGCCGGCGCAGACCCTGACTGACAAGGAATACCAGATCATGCGCAATGCCTCGATTGCCGTGTTGCGCAAGATCGGGGTGGAAACCGGGGGGTCCAATGTGCAGTTTGCCATCAACCCGGACGATGGCCAGATGATCATTATCGAGATGAACCCGCGCGTGTCGCGTTCTTCCGCGCTGGCCTCCAAGGCCACCGGTTTTCCGATCGCCAAGGTGGCCGCCAAGCTGGCCGTGGGTTACACCCTGGACGAACTGCAAAACGAGATCACCGGCGGGGCGACCCCGGCCTCGTTCGAGCCAACGATTGACTACGTGGTGACCAAGATTCCGCGGTTTACCTTTGAAAAATTTCCGCAGGCCGAGCGTCTGCTGGGAACGCAGATGAAATCCGTCGGCGAAGTCATGGCGATCGGCCGGACCTTCCAGGAGTCCCTGCAAAAGGCGTTGCGCGGGCTGGAAACCGGGGTCGATGGCCTGAATGAACTGGTTGACCTCGACACTGAAAATGCCCGTGAAGAGCTGGTCAGGGAGCTCGGTCTGCCGCGGCCGGAGCGCCTGTGGCAGGTGGCTGACGGCTTTCGTGCCGGACTGTCGGTTGAGGATCTGTTCGGCCTGACGGCAATCGATCCGTGGTTTCTGTCCCAGATTGGGGAGCTGGTCGCGCTGGAGGCCGAGGTGCGAAAACAGGGACTGGCCGCCCTGGATGCCGACCGGCTGCGCGAACTCAAACGCAAGGGGTTTGCGGATTCGCGGCTGGCGACACTGCTGGGTGAGGCTGAAGACATGGTGCGCCGGCGCCGTCACGAGCTTGGTGTGCGTCCGGTATTCAAGCGGGTCGATACCTGCGCCGCAGAGTTTGCCACTGCAACGGCCTATCTGTATTCAACCTATGAAGAGGAATGCGAGGCACAGCCGACGGCGCGTGACAAGATCATGGTGCTGGGCGGTGGCCCGAACCGCATCGGCCAGGGGATCGAGTTTGACTACTGCTGTGTGCACGCGGCCATGGCCTGCCGCGAGGACGGTTTCGAGACCATCATGGTGAACTGCAACCCGGAAACGGTTTCGACCGACTATGACACGTCCGACCGTCTCTACTTCGAGCCGTTGACGCTGGAAGATGTACTGGAAATCATTCACGTGGAGCAGCCGAAAGGCGTCATCGTCCAGTACGGTGGTCAGACACCATTGAAGTTGTCAGGCGGACTCGAGGCCAGCGGCGCGCCGGTCATCGGTACTTCGGCAGATGCCATCGATCATGCCGAGAACCGCGAGCGCTTTCAGCAGATGATCCAGCGCCTCGGGCTGCTGCAGCCACCGAACCGCACGGCCTCCTCGGCTGAGCAGGCCATCGCGCTGGCAGAGGAAATCGGTTACCCGCTGGTGGTCAGGCCTTCCTATGTCCTCGGCGGGCGCGCCATGGAAATCGTCTACAGCGCGGAGGACCTGGACCGCTACATGCACGAGGCCGTCAGTGTATCGAATGATTCACCGGTGCTGCTGGACCGGTTTCTCAACGAGGCCGTCGAGGTGGATGTCGATGCCGTGTATGACGGTGAGGATGTGCTGATCGGCGGCATCATGGAACACATCGAGGAGGCCGGTGTGCATTCCGGTGATTCCGCCTGTTCGTTGCCGCCGTATACGCTGGGCGAAGACATCCAGCAGCGCCTGCGTGACCAGGTGGAACAGATGGCAAGGGAACTGGATGTGCGCGGTTTGATGAACACCCAGTTTGCGGTCAAGGGTGATGATATCTATGTCATCGAGGTCAACCCGCGGGCCTCGCGCACCGTGCCGTTCGTCTCGAAGGCCACCTCGCTGCCGCTGGCCAAGGTCGCGGCACGTGTTATGACGGGCAAGACCCTGAAGGAGCAGGGGCTGCTTACCCCGCGTAACAATCCGGGTTTCTACTCGGTCAAGGAGGCCGTATTTCCGTTTATCAAGTTTCAGGGGGTCGATCCATTGCTTGGTCCCGAGATGAAATCCACGGGCGAGGTCATGGGTATCGGCCACACGTTCGGCGAGGCCTTTGCCAAGGCCCAGCTCGGTGCCGGGAACGCCGTGCCAGCCAGCGGGACCGCGCTGATCAGTGTACGCAAGACTGACCGGGCGGCGGCCGTTGAACTGGCCGGTGACCTTGTTGCCCGGGGTTACCGGCTGGTGGCAACTCGTGGTACCGCGGCGGCAATCAATACGGCCGGTGTCAATTGTGCGGTCGTCAACAAGGTGCATGAGGGGCGCCCGCATATCGTGGACATGATCAAGAACGGTCAGGTTGACCTGATCGTGAATACCACGGAAGGCAAGCAGGCAATTGCCGATTCCTTTACAATTCGCAGGGCGGCGCTGCATCACAAGGTGTCCTACAGTACGACCATTGCCGGCGCCCAGGCCATGGGCAAGGCACTGGAGTATCTCGACACGCAGACGGTCAACTGCCTGCAGACGCTGCACCAGGAGTACATTACATGACAACCAAGGTTCCGATTACTGCACGGGGAGCGGGAAAGCTGCGCGCGGAACTCGTGCAGTTAAAGACAGTGGATCGCCCGCGTATCATCCAGGCGATTGCCGAGGCCCGTGCCCATGGTGACCTGAAGGAAAATGCCGAGTATCACGCGGCGCGTGAACAGCAGAGTTTTGCCGAGGGCCGTATCAAGGAGATCGAGGGCAAGTTGAGCCATGCCCATGTCGTTGATATCACCACCCTGAATGCGAATGGCAAGGTGGTGTTTGGCTGTACCGTCGAAATGATCGACGAGGATACAGAGGAAACCATTGTCTACCAGATCGTTGGCGAGGACGAAGCTGATATCAAGGTCGGCATGATCTCGGTGAATTCCCCGATTGCCCGCGCACTGATCACGAAGATGGAAGGGGATGTCGTTGCCGTGCAGGTGCCGGGCGGCGAGCGCAGCCTGGAGATTATTGAAGTCCGTTACGTTTGAAGACACCGTAGCCCGGATGAAGCGTAGTGGAATCCGGGGCAATCTTCACACGTTTCTCCCCGGATTCCGGCCCTCCGGGCCTGCATCCGGGCTACCTGAAAAACATGCCTGCAATCGTACCCGCACTTGAACGCATCCTGTTGACGCTCTGGATCGGCGGCCTGTGGGTGGTCGGGCTGGTAGTGGCACCGACGCTGTTTGTGGAGCTGCCCGATACCGCAACGGCCGGCACGATCGCCGGTTCCCTGTTTACCACCATGAGCTGGATCGGGCTGGTGTGCGCCAGTATGCTGTTACTCCTTGGCTGGCTGCAGCGGACCTGTCACGCAAGACGCTGGCCGCTGCTGCTGGTGGTTGCCATGATGGTACTGGTGGTACTCGGTGAGTATGTGCTGGCACCGATGATTACCGAATTGCGTGTGGCCGGCCAGGTGGCGAGCCCGCGCTTCGGGCTGTTGCACGGCCTGGCGAGTGGTGTCTACCTGGTGAACTGTGTGCTGGGACTGGTGTTGCTGGTGATATGGCGGGATCCAACGAAACTGCATGGGGCGTCGTCGTAGGACCGGCCCCCCGGCCGGGAATGTCTTTCCCCGCGGGGCGCGGGTCCTACAATTGTCGACCGGCCCTTTATGCCCATTGGGGTGCCGGCCGGGAAAGCTTTTCCCCGCGGGGCGCGGGTCCTACCTGTCCTTCGCCTTGCGGTAGACCAGCGCGATGTTGCCGATGGCCTGTACGGTTTCCGCGCCACAGGCCGTGCACACGGCACTGATCAGGTTGCCGCGCTCGTCACGCCCGGCACCGCTGATGCGGATCTTCATCAGTTCATGGTGTTCCAGCGACAGGTCAAGTTCCCGGATGACCGCATCACTCAAACCGGTACTGCCGATGGTGACCACCGGTTTAAGGGCGTGTCCCCGGGTGCGGAAATCACGTTTTTGCTGTTCGCTGAGTGGCATCTGTCTGTTGGTGTTACCGGTATGCGTGGCATTATACGGGGATGTTGATCGACAGTGACACCGGGAGATCGTGGCCGTGGCAAGAAGCAAGAGCAGTCAGCGCTGGCTGAAATCCCATTTTGATGATGAATACGTCAAGCGCGCCCGGCGCGAGGGCTACCGGTCGCGTGCGGTTTACAAGTTGGAGGAGATCCAGCAGAAGGACCGCATTATTCGGCCTGGGATGACACTGGTCGACCTGGGCGCGGCACCGGGTGGCTGGTCGCAATACGCCGCCAGGCAGCTCAAGGGCAAGGGCCGGATGATTGCACTGGATATCCTGCCAATGGAGCCGCTGGACGGGGTGGAGATCCTGCTGGGGGATTTTACCGAAAACGAACCCCTTGATTCGCTTATGGAAACTCTTGGTAGTAACCGGGTAGACCTTGTAATGTCGGATCTGGCGCCCAATATCAGCGGTATGGGCGCCATCGACCAGCCACGCAGTATGTACCTGGCCGAACTGGCCGTTGATTTTGCGGGTAGTGTCCTGCGAAAGGGTGGGGATTTGCTGTTCAAGGCCTTCCAGGGCGAGGGTTTTGATGCCCTGGCAGGGACACTGCGCGCACAGTACCAGCTGGTCAAAGTACGCAAGCCCCGGGCATCGCGTCCGAAAAGCCGCGAGGTCTACGTGCTGGCGCGGCACTATCGGGCAGTGGATATGTCATAATGTTTTTAAAGTAGCGTCTGTCGCCCGTCGACAACACGGGGTAAGGACATCCGTAGTTCCCCCACAGTATTCGAGGTAGTTGGTTTGAACGATCTTGTAAAAAATATGGTTCTCTGGGTAGTCATTGCCGTCGTATTGATGTCGGTATTCAACAACTTCGGCCCGTCCCGGACCAGCACCCAGACAATCACCTATTCGGAATTTATTACCGAAGTGCAGCAGGGCAACGTAAGCCGCGTGGAAATTGATGAGCATACCGTGGAAGGCACGCGCGACGACGGCACCCAGTTCACCACCCAGACGCCACCCGAAGACCCCAAGATGCTGGATGACCTGTTGAACAACAATGTCGAGGTCAACGTCAAGTCACCGAGCCAGCAATCACTGCTGATGCAGATTTTTAT
>QIFB01000088.1 GCA_003230545.1 Gammaproteobacteria bacterium
ACATGGCCCGTGCCCTGCGCCTTGCCGCACGCGGACTGTATACCACCGATCCGAACCCGCGCGTTGGCTGCGTACTGGTGAAAGACGGTCAGGTCATTGGCGAGGGCTGGCATGAATTCGCCGGTGGCCCGCATGCCGAGATCAATGCGCTCGAGCAGGCCGGCAGCGAGGCCGCGGATTCGACCGCCTATGTGACGCTGGAACCCTGTTGTCACCAGGGCCGCACACCACCATGCACCGGAGCGCTGATCAGGGCCGGGATGCAGCGTGTCGTGTTTGCCATGCAGGACCCCAACCCGCGGGTTGCCGGGGAAGGCGCCGGTCTCTTGCAGGCGGCCGGTATCACGGTCGAGTCCGGCATACTCGCCGACGCGGCCGTCCGGTTGAACCCGGGGTTTGAACGGCGCATGCACAGCGGACGGCCATGGGTGCGCTGCAAACTGGCAATGAGCCTGGACGGCCGCACTGCCATGAGCAGCGGCGAGAGCCAGTGGATAACCGGCAGCGCGGCACGTGCGGACGTGCACCGGCTGCGGGCGCGCAGTTCCGCTATTCTGACCGGCATCGGCACGGTGCTGGCCGATGATCCCTCACTGACGGCGCGCCTGGAGGGTGTGGATGCAGCTGATATCAAACAACCGCTGCGGGTTGTCCTCGACAGCCGCTTGCGGTTACCGGCAACGGCCAGGTTGCTGGGACTGCCCGGTGAAACACTGATTTTCACAGGCGAAGGTACGACGGTGAAGCCGGACTTTGAGAGTAATGCAGTTTCAGTAGTCCGCGTACCACTAACATCCGGGCAACTTGACCTGGCAGCCGTGCTGCAGCACCTCGGCAGCCTGGAGATCAACGAGGTGCATGTCGAGGCGGGGGCGACCCTGTCGGGCGCCTTGCTGCAGGCCGGCCTGGTGGACGAGCTGCTGATCTACATGGCGCCACACCTGATGGGTGATGCGGCCCGCGGCCTGTTCGCATTACCGGGACTGGAGCACATGGAGGACCGTATTCAATTGGTGATTAGCGATGTGCGGGCTGTCGGACAGGACTGGCGGATCACCGCGACGGTGAACAACAGGCCGGTATCCGGGGCGGGCTTCCCGGATTCCGCTGCGCTACATCCGGGCTACCATTAACCAGGAATCCTTAACAACCGAATCGATCATGTTTACAGGAATCATACAGGCCACTGGAACCGTTGCTGCGCTGGAACCGCGTGGCGGTGATCTGCGCATCACCATTAACACCGGCAAGCTGCCGCTTGCGGAGGTTACCACCGGTGACAGTATCGCGGTCAGTGGTGTCTGCCTGACGGCCACCGATATTACGGACACCGGCTTCAGCGCCGACGTGTCCGGCGAGACACTCGCGTGTACCGTGACCGGTGACCTGGCGGTCAATGCTGCCGTGAACCTGGAAAAGGCGCTGACGCTCAGCACCCCGCTGGGTGGCCACCTGGTCAGCGGCCACGTGGACGGGATCGGTGCTGTAGTGTCACGTGCTGCTGACAGTCGCTCCGTCCGTTTTGCCATCGAGGCGCCGGCTGAACTGGCGCGCTATATCGCCACCAAGGGTTCTATCTGCGTTGATGGCGTCAGCCTGACGGTCAATCAGGTGGACGGCGCGGTCTTCGGGTTGAATATCGTGCCGCATACGCTCGTGGAGACCACGCTGGGTGACTGTCGCCCGGGATGCAAGGTTAACCTGGAGGTTGATCTGGTGGCGCGCTACCTGGAGCGCCTGCTGCTGGGTGACAAGGCTGCGCAGCCGGGTACCTCCGGGAGGTTGACCCGCGAGATTCTCGAGGCCAGCGGGTTTGGCGGGAAGTCGGAATAACACCAATTCTTTTGCCGTTGATGGCGCGGGTTTTAACGGGCCGAATTAATTCGGCCTGTATCCGGCCCCGGGGATTGGTATTGTAGGGCGGAATTTATTCCGCCAGACATATTCGGTGCAAAATTGAGCGACTACCGCTTTGCATATAATCGTGAAGCCTGGACGTCGATAGTGGATAATGTCGTTTATGCAAAACGCGGGACAACAGTGATGTCGCTGAACAGCGTAGAGGAAATCATCGAGGACATCCGTGCCGGACGCATGGTGATCCTGATGGATGACGAAGACCGCGAGAACGAGGGCGACCTCGTCATGGCGGCGCCTTGCGTGCGTCCGGAAGATATTAATTTCATGGCCAGTTATGGCCGCGGCCTGATTTGTCTGACACTGACCCGCGAACGCTGCGAACAACTCGACCTCGCGCTGATGGTGAACAGCAACCAGTCAAAACAGGCGACAAATTTCACCCTGTCCATTGAAGCGGCCGAGGGTGTTACCACGGGCATCTCCGCACACGATCGCGCACGCACGATACAGGCAGCGGTAGACCCGGGTGCCGGTCCGCAGGACATTGTGCAGCCGGGTCATGTGTTTCCGTTGATGGCGCTGCCGGGCGGGGTACTGACGCGTGCCGGGCATACCGAGGCCGGGTGCGACCTGGCGCGGCTGGCAGGCCTGGAGCCGGCGGCCGTGATCGTGGAAATCCTCAGGGAGGATGGCGACCTGGCGCGGCGCCCGGACCTGGAGATCTACGCGCGCGAGCACGGTCTCAAGATCGGGACCATCGAGGACCTGATCCGTTACCGCATTGAAAACGAGAAGACTGTCGAGCGCGTGGCCGAGACCGACCTGACAACGGAACACGGGGTATTCCGGTCACACGCCTATCTTGATTCCATTGATGGTGCCGTGCACCTCGCGCTGGTCATGGGCGATATTGACCCGGACGAGCCGATGCTGGTGCGCGTGCAGTTGCAGAACCCGTTGAGTGACCTGCTGGATGCCAGGACCGGGAGTCACCACTGGCCATTGCGGCAGGCATTGCAGCGCGTGGCCCGGGAGGGCAAGGGTGTGGTGGTTATCCTGCGGCCGCAGGAACCCGCAGATGCCATCGTCGGGCAGCTGAACTCGTATCATGTTCCGAGTGAGTCAGAGGAGGCCCCGGCGAGTAACAAACCTGACGAGTTGCGCACTTATGGCGTGGGCGCACAGATTATTGCGGACCTCGGTGTTCGGAAAATGCGTGTGCTGAGTGCCCCCAAGATTGTGCATGGCATTGCCGGCTTCGGACTGGAAGTGGTCGAGTATGTATCGTAGTTAAGAACTGGCGTGTAGCCCGGATGCAGCGCAGCGAAATCCGGGAGATGACAGACGCTGTTTCCCGGATTACGGCCTGCGGCCTTCATCCGGGCTACGCGAACTAACTCAACCTACGTACTATGAGTTGTTAATAAGGAAAGCATCATGAATGACATTACTGTTGTGGAAGGGGAGCTCGTGGTGCGCGATGCGCGCATTGCACTGCTGGTATCGCGGTTCAACAGCTTCGTGGTCGAAAGCCTGCTGGCGGGCGCGCTTGATACCCTGAAGCGTCATGGAGCCGATGAGCGCGACCTGCAGATCGTCAGGGTGCCGGGCGCATACGAAATGCCACTGGCCGCCCAGCGGCTGGCAGCCTCGAAGCGATTCGATGCCATCATTGCACTCGGTGCGGTGATCCGTGGCGGCACGCCTCACTTTGAATACGTGGCTGGTGAATGCACCCGTGGCTTGTCGGCCGTGATGATGCAGCATGGTATCCCGGTTGCCTTCGGTGTCCTGACCGTCGATACCATTGAACAGGCCATCGAGCGGGCCGGGACCAAGGCCGGCAACAAGGGTGGCGAGGCGGCGCTGTCCGCGATCGAGATGATCAGCCTGCTGCGCGGGCTGGAGACCTGAGCCGGCCCGGTCACATGAAACATGTCGCCCATGAACGTGCCCGCGCACGCCGCTATACCATGCAGGCCCTGTACCAGTGGGACCTGTCCGGCGAGCAGGTCAGCGCGATCAGGGCGCAGTTCCTGGAGGCCGAGGACTTTTCGAGGGCGGATACATCCTACTTTAACAAGACACTAAGGGATGTATCCGACAGCATTGAAACTATTGATCAAAAACTGTCGGAATATATTGATCGTCCGTTTGAGCAGCTGGATCCGGTGGAACGTGCCATTCTGCGTATTGGCATTTATGAGTTGCTGTCACGTTCCGATATTCCCTATCGCGTCACCATCAACGAGGCCGTGGCGCTGGCCAGAAAATTCGGTGCCGAGCAGGGCCATGCATTCGTTAACGGCGTGCTCGACAAGGCCGCACAGCACCTCAGGCCGGACGAGTATGCACACAAAAACCGGCAGGCCAACGGACTCTGATTCTGACCGCGGCCGCATCAGAATTTGAAATTATCCGTCGCTGGTTCACGCCCGCCGGTTCCGGGCGCGAGGATGTCATTGCCGGTGTCGGTGATGATGCGGCCCTGCTTGCGGTACCCGCGGGTCATGAACTGGTCGTGTGCATGGATACCCTGGTGGCCGGCATCCACTTCCCGGAAGACACGCCAGCGGCGGCCATCGGTCACAAGGCACTGGCCGTCAACCTGAGTGACCTGGCCGCCATGGGCGCGGCGCCTGCCTGGGCAACACTGTCACTGACCTTGCCGGAAAGTGACACGACCTGGCTGGAGCAATTCTCGCGGGGATTTTTTGAACTGGCTGAGCGCTATCAGGTACAACTGGTGGGCGGTGATATTACCCATGGCCCGTTAACGGTCACGGTGCAGGCGCACGGTTTCGTACCGGCAGGCAGGGCAGTACGCCGGCAGGGTGCACGTCCGGGTGACCTCGTCTGTGTGACCGGCACACTTGGTGATGCCGGGCTGGCGCTGCACCTTGCATTGACGGGTGACGCACCGTTACGGCAGCGGCTTGATTTCCCGGAGCCGTGCATCGCGGCGGGCATTGCGTTGCGTGACCATGCCACTGCGATGATCGATATCTCCGATGGCCTGCTGGCCGACCTCGGTCACTTGCTGGAACCCGACGGACTCGGTGCCGCACTGCACGTGGACAAGCTGCCGCGCTCGGCCGATTTTCTCGCGGCACTGGAGACGGCCGGACCCGACAGCGTGGAACTGGGCCGGGACCTGCCGCTGGGTGCCGGTGATGACTACGAGTTGTGTTGTTGTATTCCCGAGGACAACAGGGCGGGTGCGGAAGCCACCCTTGCCGGGATTCCCTGCCCGATGACCGTGATCGGCGTCATCGAGGGGGAACCGGGTATCCGCTGTGCCCGGGAAGACGGCAGTCGCTACACCCCGTCCAGCAGCGGGTACCGGCATTTCAGCGATACCAATGGAACGGACTGACCGCGTCCCGCCGCGGCTGCTGCTGCATCCCGCCGGGTTCCTTGCACTGGGATTCGGCAGCGGGCTGACGCCCATCGCCCCCGGCACGGCCGGCACGCTGGCAGCCATACCCGTGTATCTGCTCATGCAGAACCTGACCATGCCGGTGTATGCGACGGTGACCGGCCTGTTGTTCCTGGTTGGCATCCCGGTGTGTGCCTGGATGATGCGGCGACTCGGCATGCATGACCACCCGGCCATAGTCTGGGACGAGGTCGTCGGTTACCTCATCACCATGATGGCTGCGCCCGGAGGATGGGAGTGGGTACTGGTGGGCTTTGTGCTGTTCCGTCTGTTCGACATCGCCAAGCCCTGGCCGATCCGCTGGTGCGACCGGCAGGTCGAGGGTGGTCTCGGTATCATGCTGGATGACCTGCTGGCCGGAGTATTTGCAGCGCTGGTTATACAGTTGCTGTACGTCATTTTGTAGGGTGCAATAGCGCAGCGTATTGCACCGCAGGTGTTGACCATACGGCGCAATGCATTGCATTTATTGCGCCCTGCGTGAGTAATTATCGTAGCTGGCGGCGTTGCGCGATATCTGTTTTTAACGGTCCAGCAACGGCCTGAGCCAGCGCTGGTAGAGTGGTTTCGCCACGGCCTGCATGGCGGTAATCCGTGCTTCAAGGTCCCGGTTGATTTCCGTTGCGGACTGCACTGCCGGTGACGGGTCGTCCAGTTCATCCTTGTACAGTTCAGCCCACTCGCCAACCATGGGCGCGGTCATTTCCACGTGGCACTGCAGGGCGAGGATGTTGCCAATGGCAAAGGCCTGGTGGGCGCACCAGTCATTTTCCAGCAGCAGCTCGGCCCCGGCCGGTATCGAGAAGGTCTCGCCGTGCCAGTGGAACAGTTCAACACCGTCAGTTAAACCGCCCAGCCAGTCTGCAGCAGCATTCGAACCGCTTTTTCTCACCGGCTGCCAGCCGATTTCACGAACCGGGTTGGCGCTGACCTCGCCACAGAGCGCCTTGCAGATCAGCTGCCCGCCGAGACAGTGGCCGAGGACCGGGAGGTTGCGGTCGCGCGCTTGCCGGATCAGGTCCAGTTCCTGCCCGATCCAGGCAAGGTCGTCGTTGACGCTCATGGGGCCGCCCATGAACACCAGACCGCTGCAGCCGTCCGTGGTTTCCGGCACGGGGTCATCCCGGTCAATGGCGACCAGCTGCCAGGGTACCCCGTGCTGCGCCAGTACCTCGGCGAGATAGCCGGGCCCCTCGCATTCGATGTGGCGAAATATCTGCAGAGGTTTCATAATGGGTTACCGTTATTCGGAGTATTTAATGACATTATCCAGAAAATTCCTTCTGGTCACAGCACTGTTTGCTGCTGCAACGGCTGCGTTCGCGGCACCCGATATTCGCGTGGTCGGCCTGTTCAAGGACCGGGCAGTGGTCACGATCGATGGTCGGCAACGGATCCTCCGTATCGGGGAGACCAGCCCGGAAGGGGTCCGGCTGTTGTCTGCGGACAGCGAGGCGGCGGTGCTCGAGGTCGACGGGAAACCGATACGCGGGACCCTCGACGGCCGGGTGAGTGCGCACAGCAAGCCTCCGGTATCGCAGGCAGTGCAGATCATGCGCAACAATTCCGGAATGTATTCAACGGTCGGGAGTATCAACGGGCTGCCGGTAACTTTCCTGGTGGATACCGGCGCCACCCAGGTAGCCATGAATGCGGCCGCGGCCCGCCGGCTGGGAATTGACTACCGGGTGGTCGGTAACCCGACTGCGGTGACAACGGCATCACAGGTCGAGCGCGCCTGGGCGGTGAAGCTGGACACCGTCAAGGTCGGGGAAATCATGTTGAGAAACGTTGACGGCGTGGTGCTGGAAGGGCCGCAACCGGCAAAGGTATTGCTGGGCATGTCCTATCTCGGGCGGCTGGAAATCACCAATGACGGGCGCTTGATGACGCTGCGGAAGAAGTATTGACGGGAAACTCTGTTTCCCGGATTCCGCTGCGCTGCATCCGGGCTACGGTGCTGTTTATGTAGGACCCGCGCCCCGCGGGGAACCCGGTTGTTTCCCGGCGAGGCGCCGGTCCTACAGTTTCCCGGCGAGGCGCCGGTCCTGCAGAGCAGAAAATGTGCTCTGAAACCCGTTGTACTCAGTCCGCTTCCTTATTGTGCTCGATCAGGGCATAGGCCGAGTGATTGTGGATGGACTCGAAGTTTTCTGATTCCACTATATAGGAAGCAATGCGGTCGTCATCATTCAGGCTGGCGGCAATGTCGCGCACCATGTCCTCGACAAACTTCGGGTTGTCATACGCGGTTTCCGTGACGTATTTTTCATCCGGGCGCTTGAGCAAGCCGTAAAGTTCACAGGATGCATGGGACTCGACCATGTCGATCAGGTCTTCAATCCAGACAAAGCCCGTGGTTCCGGCAGTAACCGTGACGTGTGAACGCTGGTTGTGTGCACCATAATCGGAAATCTTCTTCGAGCAGGGGCACAGGCTGGTGACCGGGACCATGACCTTGATGTTCATACTGGCCTGGCCCTCGTTGATTTCACCGATCAGGCTGACGTCGTAATCCATCAGGCTTTTCACGCCGGTCACCGGGGCCGCCTTGTTGATGAAATAGTTGAAACTCATTTCGATGTGACCGGCTTCGGCTTCCAGCCGACCGGTCATCTCGTGCAACATTTCCTTGAAGGAGTCGACCGTGATCTCGCGCTCGTGCAGGTTGAGGACCTCGACGAAACGTGACATGTGCGTGCCCTTGAAATTATGGGGCAGGTTAACGTACATGTTGAAGGTTGCGATGGTGTGCTGTTCACCCCCGGAGCGGTCCTTGACACGTACCGGGTGCCGGATGTCTTTGATGCCGACCTTGTCTATGGGGATGCGCCGCGTGTCTGCACTGTTTTGCACATCCGCGATGGTCCCGGTTTGTTGCTGTGCGAGTTCGGTTGATTTCATGGTGTCGGGGCTCGGGTTTTGCTCCCGGGGGAGTCCTGTAATCCTGAGTGGATTAGTCGGATATTACCCTGACAGTGTTTGCATTTCAATTGCTTAACCGGGCCGGTGGCCAGAATTACCGATCTCTTTCAATAATATAAAGAGAAATCCAGCGCAGTGGATCGGCCGGCTCCCCGAGCCCGGACAGGCTGTCCATGGCTTCCTCGTGCAGTTCATCGGCCCGTTGTTTTGCGGCATCCAGTCCGATGAGGGCCGGATAGGTCGATTTGCCTGACGAGCGGTCGGAGCCGGAGCGCTTCCCGAGTGTGCCGGTCTCGCCTTCTTCATCGAGAATGTCGTCGCGGATCTGGAATGCGAGTCCGATACACTTGGCATAGTGGTCAAGTTTTCCGAGGACGTCCGGTTCCAGTTGCGCATTGGTCAGTGCGCCCAGGACGACACTGCAGCGGATCAGTGCGCCGGTCTTGTGGATGTGCATGTCCTCAAGCTCGGCAATATCGAGTTCCTGTCCGGCAGCCGCCAGGTCTATACACTGTCCGCCGGCCATGCCGCGCGAACCGGCAGCGAGCGCCAGTGCTTCAATCATGTGGTGGCGGGCCTGGTCAGTGAGGGCGGTGTTGCCATGCCCAAGCACGTAAAAAGCCAGCGACTGCAGGGCATCGCCGGCAAGTATCGCCGTCGCTTCCCCATAGGCCTTGTGACAGCTGGGCTTGCCGCGCCGCAGGTCATCGTCATCCATGGCCGGCAGGTCATCGTGCACCAGTGAGTAGGCATGCATGAATTCGATGGCCGAAGCCGGATCGTCGAGCAACTCCGGTTCACTGCCGACCGCCCGGCCACTGGCGTAGACCAGGGTCGGACGAATGCGCTTGCCGCCGTCCAGCACCGCGTAGCGCATCGATTCGTGCAATATGGACGGGTGAGTGCCTGCGGCAGGCAGCCAGTGTGACAGGCTTCTTTCAAGGCGTGCCTGGCAGCTCGCCATGAAGGCCTGCAGGGGAGGATCAGGTGTCTTCACTGTCGAATGGAACGACTGCTTCCTGGCCGTTTTTTTTCAACAGGGTTTCAACTTTCTGTTCCGCGGCTTTCAGTGCCTGCTGGCAGGCGCGGGTCAGTTGCACACCGCGCTCAAAATGCGCCAGCGAATCCTCCAGGCTCAGGTCTCCCTGTTCCATCTTTTCTACCAGAGTTTCCAGTTCCTTGAGGGACTGCTCGAAGGGTACCGGTGGTTGCGGTTTTTTTGCCATGCTTGAATCTTGGGTTGAATCGGATTACGTTACCCCAGCTTACTGATAACGGTCAAATTAACCCTGTATTGGACGGGGTTCAGCCAGGCACTGCCTGGCCGGAATTTGGGTAGTGGGGCAGTTTGCACCCGGCCGAATAAATTCGGCCCTACAAAGAACGGTATTGTAGGGCGGAATTTATTCCGCCAGACAAACGGTAGCTTGACTAGTCCAGATTGGCATACTATCCTACTGATTAGACAGGGTCTAAACATTAAGGGCCGGGACCCGGGCAAGTGAATTGGTTACTTTTATCATGAGGAAACAACTATGGACTTGAAAGGCAGTTCCACTGAACAGAATCTGAAAGACGCGTTCTCCGGTGAATCCCAGGCCAACCGCCGTTACCTGTACTTTGCTTCCAAGGCCGATGTCGAGGGCTACAATGACGTGGCGGCCGTGTTCCGCTCCACGGCGGAAGGCGAAACCGGCCATGCCCATGGTCACCTCGAATACCTGGAGCAGGTTGGTGATCCGGCGACCGGGCTGCCGATCGGCGGTACCGGCGACAACCTGAAGGCCGCGATTGCGGGCGAGACCCACGAGTACACCGATATGTACCCGGGTATGGCGAAATCCGCCCGCGACGAGGGTTTCGATGAAATCGCCGACTGGTTCGAGACACTGGCCAAGGCCGAGCGCTCGCACGCCAACCGCTTTCAGAAAGCTCTGGATGCACTGGACGACTAGTACCTGACCGGTAATAGTGACAAGGGGCCGGGTTACCGGCCCCTTGTAGTTTGGAAGGGATTGTTGAGGAATTCACAGGGATTGATCCATGTCATCACCCACTGAAGGAACCCGCGAGGGCAGTCTCGAGGCCCCCACGCGCCACCCGCTGGACTGGCTCAGTGAACAGTTCTATAACGAGGAGGACCTGTTCAGCGAACTTGAGCGGGTCTTTGACATTTGCCATGGGTGCCGGCGCTGTTTCAGCCTGTGCAACGCTTTTCCCACCCTGTTTGACGCCATCGACGAATCGGATACCATGGAGCTCGACGGTGTGCCGCGCGAGGTCTACTGGAAGGTCGTGGACCATTGTTACCTGTGCGACATGTGTTACATGACCAAGTGTCCCTATGTGCCGCCGCATGAATGGAACGTGGACTTTCCGCACCTGATGCTGCGCGCCAAGGCGGTGAAGTTTCAGCAGCACGGGGCACGTATGCGTGACCGGATATTGAGTTCGACCGACACCGTCGGGCGGCTTGCCGGTATCCCGATCATTGTCCAGGCAGTGAATGCGA
>QIFB01000066.1 GCA_003230545.1 Gammaproteobacteria bacterium
CGGCGATCTCGTCGGCACTGGCTTCCACCATGCCAAGGATCTTTTTCTGGTTCGGCCAGATCAGTCCCCACACGTTGAACAGCATGATGGTGCCGAGCCAGGCGCCAATCCCGATGATCACTGCCCCTTCCGCCAGGGTGAAGGCATTCACCAGGCCGATACCCATGGTTTCCAGTGCCGCGGCACCGGTCAGCCAGGTGGCGACGGCACTCCAGCGGAACCACACCAGGGCACGCGGTGCGACATACTTGTTGATCGCGGCGGGGCCGGGGCCGCCTTCATCCCCGAGTGCCTCGCCGACGGCGGGAACCTGGACGAAGTTGAAGTAATAGAGCAGGCCGATCCAGGTGATACCCGCAAGCACATGCGCCCAGACTTCGAGTGACCAGAGATTCAGGCCGGATGTGCCGAGGCCAAGAACAATGAGAATCGCCAGGACAAAACCGGAAATAATGGTTCCCGTGATGGAGGTTAACGGGTTCATGGTGGAGGCTCCTCGCGCCGCTGTTGAGTGCGACTTGGTTAAATAGGTGACTAAATTACTCAGGAATGGGAGCATAAGGCAGGGCCTTCCATAATGCAATATAGCGGTTAGCAGAATTTCTGTAAAAAAAGCATATACTTACAACACTCAGATCAGGCTTCGCAGGGGTGCGGGATGGATGCTATAGAACTCAGCGTATTTGCCAGCCGCATCAATGCGGCCTGTGACGAAATGGGGGCGGTGCTGCGGCGCGCCGCCTTTTCTCCCAATATCAAGGACCGGCTGGATTTCTCCTGTGCCGTGTTCGATGCCCGGGGCGAGTTATGTGCGCAGGCCGCGCATATCCCGGTACACCTCGGCAGCATGGCCTGGGCCATGCGCGATCTTGTTGCCGGAACGGAATGGGTGGATGGCGACATGCTGATCGTCAACGATCCCTACCTGGGCGGGACGCATCTCCCGGATATCACCCTGGTCGCTCCGGTGTTTGTGCAGGATGTCCTGACGGCGTTTGTTGCCAACCGGGCCCATCATGCGGATATCGGGGCGCACAGCCCGGGCTCCATGCCGGTATCGCGCAGCCTGGATGAGGAAGGCCTGGTGATCCCGCCGATGTTGCTGATGCATGCCGGTGAGAGGGTTGCGGCCACCATGGACAGGATTGTCGCCGCGACGGCCAGTCCGCGGCAGATGGAAGGGGATCTGGCTGCCCAGGTCAGTGCCAACCGCACCGGCATCAAGCGCCTTGTTGGCCTGGCAAGCCATCCCGGTACCGCGCAATTCGCAGCAGCGCTGGCGGCGGTCAATGATTACGGGGCACGGCTTGCGCAGCGCTCACTGCGCGCAATCCCGGACGGTCACTATCACTTCTCCGATGTCATGGATGATGACGGGACGGGCACCCGGGATATTCGCATCGAGGTCACCATCCGGGTTGCCGGTGATTCTATTGAAGTGGATTTCAGCGGTACCGCCAGCCAGGTGCCGGGCAATATCAATTGTCCGCTCCCGGTTACTGCGGCAGGTGTGTATTATGTGTTCCGCTGCCTGATGCCGGTACAGACCCCGGCGTGTGCCGGCAGTTTCCGGAATATCCACATTGTGGCACCGGCCGGCTGTCTGCTGAATGCCAACCGTCCCGCGGCCGTGGCGGCAGGAAATGTTGAAACCAGCAGCCGGGTGGTCGATGTGGTCATGGGCGCACTTGCGCGTGCACTGCCGGAGCGTATACCGTCCGCCAGCCAGGGCACGATGAATAACCTGGCGATGGGGTCGCGCCACACCGGCAGATCCTGGGATTATTATGAAACCATCGGCGGTGGCATGGGGGCCGGCTGCCGCTTTGACGGATTGAGCGCAACACAATCGCACATGACCAATACGCTGAATACACCCATTGAAGTGCTGGAAATGAATTTTCCGCTGCGCCTGTTGCAGTATCGCTTGCGTGACGGGTCGGGCGGCAGCGGCCGGCACCGGGGCGGTGACGGGCTGGTGCGTGAATACCAGTTCCTCGAGCCGGCCACGGTGACCCTGCTGACCGAGCGTCGTCGTCACCGGCCCTGGGGGCTTGACGGGGGCAGCGCCGGGGCGGCGGGCGAGAACCGCAAGGCCGGCAGCATCTTGCCTGCAAAGACAAGTTTCGAGATCGGCGCCGGTGAGCGGCTCAGTATTGCTACACCGGGCGGTGGCGGCTGGGGCAGCTTGCGTAACTAATCAGTATGTGCGGCATATGCGGTGAACTGCGCTTTGATGGCGCACGTCCGGATCCACGGACCATCACGGACATGGTGGCACGCCTCGAGCGGCGTGGTCCGGATGATGAGGGAACGTATACAGACGGACCGGTTGCCCTGGGGCACCGGCGACTGTCCATCATTGACCTGTCCGTACGCTCCAGTCAGCCCATGGTCGACAAGGAACTCGGGCTGGTGCTGGTGTTCAATGGCACTATCTACAATTACCGCGAGCTCAGGGAGCAGCTGCGCGGTAAGGGTTACCGGTTTTTCTCCAGGGGCGACAGCGAGGTCATTCTGAAGGCCTGGGCGGAATGGGGTGAGGATTGCCCCCGACATCTGCACGGCATGTTTGCCTTCGCGATCCGGGACCTGAACAAACAGACCCTGTTTCTCGCGCGTGACCGGTTTGGCATCAAGCCGTTGTATTACAGTGTTACCCGGAACGGACTGCGGTTTGCCTCTACCAGTCAGGCACTGCTGGCGGCCGGCAATGTCGATACCGGTATTGATCCGGTGGCCCTGCATCATCACCTCACATTGCACGCGGTAGTGCCGGCCCCGCGCACGCTGCTGCGTGGTCTGCGCAAGTTGCCGCCGGCACATTCCATGACCGTCACCGCGGATGGTCGTATGGAAACCACGCGTTACTGGCGACTGGATGCGAGCCGGGGGACGCCCGCGAACAGCGAGTGGGAATGGATCGAGGCAACCCACGAGGCGCTGGTGCGCGCGGTCGAGCGCCGCCGCACTATTGCCGATGTACCGGTCGGGATCCTGCTGTCGGGCGGGCTTGATTCCAGCCTGCTGGTTGCTCTGCTGGCAGAGGCCGGTCAGAGCGAGCTGTTTACGTTTTCTGTCGGTTTTGAAAACGAGCTGGAGGAGAAGGGCGAGGAGTTCGCGTATTCGGACCTCGTCGCCGAGCTGTATGGCACGCAGCACCGGCGCTTCACGATTCCCAACCGGGAAGTGCTGGCGCGTCTGCCGGAGGCGGTCGATGCCATGTCCGAGCCCATGGTCGGGCAGGATGCCGTTGCTTTCTATCTGCTGGGTGAACGCGTGTCGCAGGACGTCAAGGTGGTCCAGTGCGGGCAGGGGGCTGACGAGGTGTTCGGTGGATATTTCTGGTATTCGCAGCTACAGGAGGCTGGAGATGCCGATATCGACCGGTTTGCCGCATTGTATTTTGACCGCGACCACGAGGAACTGGCCGCGGCGGTTACCACGGAATTCCATGGACAGGATTATACCAGGGCACGTGTACAGCACGGGCTGTGCAGTACCGGGGCCAGTGATTTTCTCAATCAGGTGCTGAGCTGGGATGTGACGACGCTGGTTGTGGATGACCCGGTGAAACGGGTGGATAACATGACCATGGCCTGGGGTCTTGAGGCACGCGTGCCGTTTCTTGATCATGAGCTGGTGGAGCTGGCTATCCGGATTCCCCCGGAGATCAAGCTCAAGTCCGGTGGCAAACATGTTTTGAAGATGATCGCCCGCGACCTGCTGCCGGATATCATCATTGACCGGCCCAAGGGGTATTTCCCGGTACCGGCGCTGAAATTCATTCGCGGTGAAGTGCTGGAATTTATCCGTTCTGTGTTGTGTTCCGAACAGTGCCGCAACCGGGGGTTGTACCGGCGCAGCCACGTGGACCAATTACTGGCTGAGCCGGACCAGCACTACACCCCGATCCTTGGGAGCAAGTTATGGCACCTGGCCCTGCTGGAATTCTGGCTGCAACGCAATGTTGACCGCATTACCCCTTGAAAAATGCCTTTATTACGGTGGGCTGGCGCAGGTAAACTATGTTTAACGTGAAACTTACTGTACGAGGTGGCAAGTAATGGATATTCTGGAGCGCATAGAGGCGGCCGTAAAAGAAAACCCGGTGGTAATCTTTATGAAGGGTACCCCGCAGATTCCGCAGTGTGGCTACTCAAGCCGGACTGCCCAGGCGTTGATGGCCTGCGGAGAAGAGTTTGCCCATGTGAACGTGCTTGCCGATCCCGAGGTGTTTGAAAACCTGCCGGGCTATGCGAACTGGCCAACGTTCCCGCAGGTTTACATCAACGGCGAACTGGTTGGTGGCTGCGATATTACCCTCGAGTTGTACCAGAAGGGTGAGTTGCAGCAGATGGTCAAGAACGCGGTTGAGAAAGGCGCTGCCTAGACAATCAGGACAGATCGCAGGACCCGTGCCTCGCGGGGAAAGGCATTCCCGGCCGGTACCCCAATGGGCATAAAGGGCCGGTCCTGCAAACCTTGACTGAACCCCGGGTAGGACCCGCGCCTCGCGGGGAATGGTTTCCTCTAACTCGCTTCCAGCTTCAGTAATTCTTCCAGGATATCCGTAATCAGTTTCTGACCTTTGTCGGTCATATTCTCTGTCAGCTTGTCGGCGTCGCGTTCACCTTCCACCAGCGGGCGGATGCGTCCCGCGAGGATGCCCATGTCACCACCGGCCTGCAGCATCTGCTTGGCCATGTTGGCGATAATCTGCAGGGCCTGTGCATTGCCGTTGCGGGCCGCATGAACCAGTCCGGCTATGCCGGGGGCGGCCATTTCAGAGTCAAAGTCGGTTTCCAGTTCCGGCAGGGTGCTCGGGTCCTGCAGGCCCCGCAGAATGGATTCGACAATGACCTTGTCTTCATCATCAAGACCGGGCAGGATGGATTCGTCCCGGTTGCCCGACATGATGTCACGGATCACTGCGACCAGCCGGGCCCATTCGTTCTCCTCGGCCTGCTGCAGTACCTGCTCAATATCGGGAACCGATCCCGGGTTGTTGCAATGCATAACGACCCGGTGGATCAGGCCGGTATGGGACTGCAATATCTGTTCGTCCAGTTCGGGTGTTGTCATATCTGTTACCTGTTAAACAGCCTGGGAAGGCATTGAAATCAAGCCGCCACTGTAATCGTGCCAGCGATTGATAATGGTACAAAACAGGTCGGCAGTTCGCTCCGTATCATAAACAGCGGAATGGGCCTTGTCGCTGTTCCAGTCAAACCCGGCCGCCTGAACTGCCCGTGCCAGTACGGTTTGACCATAGGCTAGACCAGCCAGCGTGACCGTGTCAAAGGTACTGAACGGATGAAACGGGTTGCGCTTGATGCCGGTGCGGTCAACGGCGGCATTCAGGAATGACAGGTCAAATGCTGAATTATGTCCCACCAGGATGGCCCGGTTGCAGCCGCCTTCCTTGATGGCCCTGCGGACCGACCTGAAAATCATCTCCAGGGCTTCCTGTTCCGGTTTTGCCATGCGGAACGGGTGATAGGGGTCAATACCGGTGAATTCGAGCGATTCCTGCTCCAGGTTGGCGCCCGGGAACGGCTCTACATGGCTGGAAATGGTCTCCGATCGCTGCAGGTAGCCGTGATCGTCAAGCTGCAAGGTGACCGCCGCTATTTCCAGCAGGGCGTCTCTTTTCGGGTTAAATCCTGCTGTTTCTACATCGATGACAACGGGCAGGAAGCCGCGAAAGCGTTTCGCCATTGGCGGTGTCGGGTTATTTTCTGACATGCATCAAGCATACCGGAACCGCGAGGGGATTGTGAAGAAACCCCGGTGTACTGCCGACAGTAGTCACAATCCCGGTGCTGTGGTAATAACATCCGTCCAGTATATGTAAGGACGGTCTGATGTGTCGTCATTCCGCGGAAGCCGGAATCCATGTGATTGATTTTTCCGGATCCCGGCATGCGCCGGGATGACAAACTGAAATTAATCAAAGTTCCCTGGAGTTTGAAATGGTGATCAGTATGCGTAAATCCGTTTTCTTGAAATTGCAGTTTTTCCTGTGTTCGGTGTTGCTGTGTGTGTCTGTTGTGTCAGCGGCAGACGCGCGTTGGGGCCACGGGCTGTTGTGGGAGATTAGCAAACCGGGTATGGCCACCAGCTACCTGTTTGGCACGGTGCACTCGGAAGACCCGGAGGTCGTGCAGCTGGCGCCGCCGGTCCAGCAGGCATTTAACCGCTCCGGCAGCGTTATCCTGGAAATCAAGATGGATATGAACGCGATGATCTATTCAAGCACGGCCATGCTGATGACGGACGGGCGCACCCTGTCCGGAGTAATCGGTCCGTCACTTTACAAAAAGACAGCACAGGCAATCCAGAGCCGGGGCATCCCGGAACTCGTGCTTGAGCGTATGAAACCCTGGGCGGCGGCGATCATCCTGTCCGTGCCGCCACCGAAAACGGGAATGCTGCTGGACCTGGTGCTTTACCAGCAGGCACAGGAGGCAGGTAAACAGCTCCATGGCCTGGAGACCATCCAGGAGCAGCTCGACATCTTTGATTCGATGGCGGAGAGTGACCAGATCCAGCTGCTCAGGGACGCTGTCGATAACCTGGACAAGATTGACCGGATGAATGCGGAAGTACTGGTGTTATACAAGCGCCGCGACCTGGCCGGCATGCTGGCACTCAATGAACGCTACATGAAGGATGGCGATCCCGCTGTTTCCAGGGATCTTGAGCAGCGCCTGATTATCGATCGGAACCGGACCATGGTGGAGCGCATGCAGCCACACCTGCAAGCAGGCAATGCCTTTGTTGCGGTCGGTGCCCTGCATCTGCCGGGTGACCAGGGGGCTCGACCGGCGCGGTTATACGGTGAAGCCGGTTTATTGATTGCTCTCTTCGTCATTCCCGTCCCCGCCTTCGCGGGGACCGGCTCCGGCGGGAATCCATGAACACTGCATTTAAGGGGAATCCCGAATATTCCCGGTGTAGGACCCGCGCCCTCGCGGGGAATTCCAAATATTCCCGGCGAGGGCGCCGGTCCTACAGAATTTATGTTGTCCTGACCTTCCAGTGCAAAGTCTCGCCGGCAAACAGCGGGACCAGGCTTGCATTCCCAAGCGGGTAATCCTCCGGTACCTGCCAGTCGGTTTTCCGCAGGATAATAGTGCCGTTGTTGTGCGGTAAATCCGCCCCGTACCGGCTGGCAAAGTCTTCCAGCCGGTCCAGTGCGCCGGCTGCCTCGAACGCTTGCGCATACAGTTCCAGCGCCGCGTGTGCGCTATAGATGCCGGCGCAGCCACATGCTGCTTCCTTGGCCTCTCTTGAGTGCGGTGCACTATCGGTGCCCAGGAAAAATTTTTTGTTGCCACCGGTCGCAGCGCTGATCAGTGCTTCCCGGTGTTGCTCGCGTTTCAGTACCGGGAGGCAATAGCTGTGCGGACGCAGACCGCCGGCAAACATGGCATTGCGGTTCAGCAGCAGATGATGGGCCGTAATGGTGGCGGCCACGGTGTCCGGTGCTGTGTTGACAAACTCGATGCCGTCCCGCGTCGTGACATGTTCCAGCACGATTTTCAGGCCGGGGAATTTTTCCACGATCGCTTCGAGGTGCTGCTCGATGAACACCGCCTCGCGGTCAAATACATCCACGTCCGGGTCCGTGGACTCTGCATGCACCAGTAACGGCAGGCCATGTTCTTCCATTGCTGCAAGGACTGCATGAGTCTTGTTGATATCGGTGACCCCGGCATCCGAGTGCGTGGTTGCCCCGGCCGGGTAGAGCTTGACGGCATGCACATGACCGCTCGACCTGGCCCTGGAAATTTCGTCAGCGGACGTGTTGTCCGTCAGGTACAGCGTCATCAGGGGTGCAAAGCCGGACCCTTCCGGCACGGCTGCAAGGATGCGTTCCCGGTAGGCCAGTGACTGGTCCGTCGTGGTGACCGGTGGCGACAGGTTGGGCATGATGATGGCGCGTCCGAACTGCCTGGCGGTATGCGGGACGACCGACGCCAGTGCTGCACCGTCACGTACGTGCAGGTGCCAGTCATCCGGCCGGGCCAGGGTCAGTTCCATGTGTTATCCATGAGTCCCTGCTGCCGCAGCAGGTTGAGCGAGAAGCGCACCCCGAAGCCGGTGGTGTCGGTCGGGATGTGCCCGAGCCCGCCCTTGTGGTTGCTGGCGGCAAGATCCACGTGGACCCAGTTGATGTCGTCATCCACGAAACGGCTCAGGAAACGTGCGGCCAGGATATGGTCGGCATCCCCCTCCAGCGTGCACTGTTTGGTATCGGCAATCTTTGATTTGATGGATTCATCAAAATCCTTGTCGAGCGGGAACGGCCAGACGCGTTCGCCGCTGTCTTTTCCGGCGTTGATCAATACCGCGTGCAGGGCATCGCGGTTGCTGAAGACGCCACTGTAGCGCGATGACAGTGAATAGATGCAGGCGCCGGTCAGGGTCGCATAATCGATCAGGGTGTGCGGTTTCTCTTTGCCGGCCTGCACCAGGGTGTCAGCCAGCACCATGCGTCCCTCGGCATCGGTGTGGATGACTTCGATGGTCGTGCCGTTGCTGGCCGTCACCACGTCGTTGGGCTTGTAGGCCCTGCTGCCGATGTGGTTCTGCGCCAGCGCCAGCCAGCAGTCGACCGGGTGGTCTGTCTCGAGGCGGCTCAGCGCCAGCAGGGTGCCGAGTGCGACGGCGCTGCCCTGCATGTCCTCGTGCATACCATTCATAGAGCGCGCCGGTTTTACATTCACGCCACCGGTGTCAAAACAGATGCCCTTGCCGACCAGCGCAAGGCGTTTGCCACCGCGGGTCTTCGGCCGGTAGCGCAGGTGGATAATGCCGGCATCATCGACCGGGCTGGCCTGTGCGACGGCGAGAAACGCGCCGGCCTGCTTCCGCTTCAGTGCCTTCGTATCCAGGAAGTTCATTTGCCAGCCCTCCCTGCCGGCCAGCGTTTCCACAAATTTCCGGTAGCTCGTCGGGGTCAGTTCGCTGGATGGCAGCACGGACAGCCAGCGTGCCAGGTGATTGCCGATCACTTCCGCCCGGACGGCCGCCAGGTCGACCGGTTGCTCCACCCCGTAGCAGTCAATGCGGTTGAGCTTTGCGTCTGGCGCCGGCTTGCTTTTAAAGCTCGGCATGGGGCAGACCGACGCCAGCAGGGCGGTCGCCAGGCAATTGATCAGGTGTTCGGCCGTGGCCTGCGCAAACCCCGCGACCTGCACCAGCACGGCTGCCGGATCATGCCCGCGCACGGCGCTGGCCAGCTCGCGCGCTGTCGTGAGTATTTCGAAGCTGCTGGCATTCGGGTCGATGGTCTGCACGACGGTGTGCGTCGCGTTCCGGTTGGGCAGGTCGGTGACCAGCCGGTGTCGACTCTTGTCGCGCCGCCGCATTGCCTGGAAGCGCGGCTTCAGGGTGGTGCTGTATGGCAATCGCTCCCAGTGAGTCTTGCGCGGGTGCTCCGGCAATACCAGCAATGCCACCCGGAAGCTGTCCAGACGCCTGGCATCGGCATCTGTTGTATGTTGATTAATATTGATTTTTTCGGTGTGCCGGTAGGGTATTTCCATACTTTTTGCCTTGACCTGTTCGCGTAAAACACTGATCATATCGCGCTTGCTGTAATTCGGATACCGCTGTCTCCCTTGATGTCAGGGAGATGGACAGCTTCCCGTCGTCAATACCATGACTCACTGATCAAGCACATGAAAATCGATACCAAAAAACGCCTGCTGAGAGAAATGCTGTTTGCGCGGCGCTTCGAGGAACGCTGCTACGAAGCCTACGTGGAGCGCAATATTGGCGGGTTCCTGCACCTGTATCCGGGTGAAGAGGCCTGTGCGCACGGCGTGCTGGAAGCCGCCGACGCGGACCGGGACTACGTCATCACCAGCTACCGGGACCATATCCATGCCATCAAGTGGGGTGCCGATCCCAGGAAAGTGATGGCCGAGCTGTATGCCAAGGAGACCGGTGTCAGCAAGGGCCGCGGTGGCTCCATGCATATCTTCGATGTGAGGAACCGCTTCATGGGCGGCTATGCACTGGTGGGCGGGCCGTTCCCGCTCGCGGCCGGTATCGCCAAGGGGATCCAGATGCGGGGTGGCGATGAAATCAGCATCTGTTTTCTGGGGGATGCCGCCAACAACCAGGGCACCTTCCACGAGTCACTGAACATGGCCAAGCTCTGGAACCTGCCGGTGCTGTATGTCTGTGAGAACAACCATTACGGTATCGGTACGCGGATCGACCGTTCCACCGCGGTGGTTGACCAGTACAAGCGGGTGTCCGGCTACGATATTCCCTCACACCAGGAAGACGGTCAGGATGTCGAGCTGGTCTACAAGGCGGCAATGAAGGCCATCAGGCATGTACGCTCCGGCAAGGGGCCGTATTTCCTGGAGCTGATGACCTATCGTTACCGGGGTCATTCCATGTCGGACTCCAACGCCTACCGCGCCAAGGCGGAAGAGCGCATGTGGAGCAAACGTGATCCGGTCATCATGTTGCGCGACCGCCTGATCGATGAAGGCAACATGACGGCAGATGACTTCAAGGACATGGATACCGAGATCCTCGACTATATCGAGAATGAGGTGATTGCCTTTGCCGAGCAGTCGCCCGAGCCGCATATTTCTGAAGTAGAACGCTACGTGCTGGCCGAGAACGACCCCTGGGTGCGGGGCGGGGGTGCCCCATGACCGAGATCATGTTCTGGGAGGCCGTGCGCCGCGCGCATGACGAGGAGCTTGCCCATGACAAAATGGTAATCGTCATGGGCGAGGATGTCGGTGTGGTTGGCGGCACCTACAAGGCGACGCTGGGCCTGTATGACAAGTACGGACAGGAACGCATTATCGATACGCCGATTTCCGAAAACGGTTACACCGGCCTGGGTATCGGCGCCTCGTTCCTGGGGGTACGCCCGATCATCGAGATCATGTCGGTGAACTTTGCCTGGCTGGCCATGGACCAGCTGTTCAATACGGCGGCCAAGGTACGCTACATGTCGGGTGGCCAGCTCGAAGCCCCCATCGTGGTGCGCTCACCCGGTGGCATTGCGCACCAGCTGGGTTCGCAGCACTCGGCACGCATGGAGAAGGTATTCATGGGGATTGCCGGGCTGCGCGTCGTGACCCCCTCGAATCCGCGCCAGGCCTACGGGATGCTGAAATCGGCCGTGCGCTGCAATGACCCGGTGTTTATCAATGAACACGAGCTGATGTACAACATGAAGGGCGAGGTCCCGGAGGAAGAATATTTCCATCCCCTCGAAGGCTCGGAGGTCGCCCGCCAGGGCCGGGACGTTACCCTGTTCGGCTACAACATTTCCGTGCACTGGTGCCTGGAGGCGGCAGAGCTGCTGTCGAAAAACCACGGCGTCGAGGCGGAGGTGATCGACCTGTTCACGCTGAGCCCGCTGGACCGCGAGGGCATCCGCAACTCGGTGACGAAGACGCACCGCGCCGTCATTGTCGAAGAGGCTGAGCCGGCCGTTGGTGTGGGCGCCGAGGTGATGGCAATCCTCAACGAGGAATGCTTTTTCGAGCTGGATACCGCCCCGGTCCGGGTGTCGGCCCTGAATGTACCGATTCCCTACAACCATGCAATGGAAAAGACGGCCCTGCCGGACGCCAACGACGTGGTCGAGGCGGTGCGCAGGATGTTCGGTGTATAGATAGATCACCATGGCTGAACCCTATGTAATCAAGATGCCCCAGCTCTCCGACACCATGACGGAAGGTGTGATCGTCAGCTGGGAGAAGAATATCGGTGACCAGGTAGCGCGCGGAGACATCGTGGCCACGGTAGAGACCGACAAGGCAGTCATGGATGTCGAGGTGTTTCGTGATGGCTACCTGTCCGGGCCGATTGCGCCGATTGATGCCGTCGTGGCAGTCACGCATGCCATCGGCTACCTGGTGGATTCCGCGGACGAGGTCGATGACAGCGAGGCCGAACACAGCCCGGAGCCTGTGGCCGCAGCCGCGCCGGTTGAGCAGCCGGCAGCAGCACCGGCGTCGCCTGCACCCGCAGCGCCAACCGGTGCGGGTCCCACACCGCGCCCGCAAGGCGGCAAGGCCTCACCGCTGGCGCGCAAGCTGGCGGGACAGCTGAACACCGACCTCGACCGCCTTAGTGGTTCCGGGCCGGGCGGCGTCATCACCGCAGCGGACATCCAGCGGGCACCGGCGCCCTACGAGGTTGCGGTACCCGGCAACGGCCGGCCCATGAAGTCCATGGAGAAGGCCATTGCGCGCGCCATGGCCTCCTCGATCTCGATGCCGACCTTCCGGGTGACCTCGCATATCCATCTCGAGTCCCTGATGAGTGCGGCGAAGCAGGCCGGTATCTCGGTGACCGTCGCCATTGCGAAGGCTTGTGGACTGGCCATGCAGCAGCACCCGAAGATGAACTGGTGTTACCAGCCGGATGACAAGCTGATCGAACGTGACCAGGTGGATATCGGCATGGCCGTGGCCGCGGATGATGGTGGCCTGGTGGTGCCGATCCTGCGTAGCTGTGAAACCCGCGAACTGGCCGAGCTGAACACCGACTGGAAAGACCTGGTGGCGCGTGCACGGACCCGTCACCTGAATCCCGAGGAATTTACCGGCGCCACCTTCCAGATTTCCAATATGGGCATGTTCGACGTCAGTTACTTTGATGCCATTGCCACACCGGGGTTGGCCGCGATCCTGGCGATTTCCTCAAACACCGACAAGGGCAGTGCCTTCACCATTACCGCGGACCACCGGGTCATCAACGGTACGGATGTGGCGAAATACCTGTATTCACTTAAAGGTCTCGTCGAGCAACCGTTCGACTGGATGGGCCCCGGCGGTTCGGCGATACCCGAGGGCAACTGGGACTACGACGTCGTTGTCGTCGGTGGCGGGCCAGGTGGCGAAGACTGCGCGCGTGACCTGGTGGCCCACAAGCTGAAAGTGGCGATTATCAACGATTCCCCGTTTCCGGGTGGTGAATGCCTGTGGCGCGGCTGCATCCCCTCCAAGGCCTGGCGTGCCGCAGCCGATCGCATCCGCGACCGCGCGGAGGATGCTGCGCTCGGGGTGACCGGTACCAACCGGGCAAAACTGGTGTGGAAGGATCTCGAGGCGCACCGCCGCAAGGTGCTCGAAACCCGGGGTGAGATGGCGCTCAAGACCGACAAGGGTGTACGCATCGATTACATCCAGGGCTTCGGGCGTTTCATCGACGACCATACCCTCGCGATCAACAAGACCACCAACCAGAAGGATCCGCACACGCGTGCCGTCATCCCGGAGTCAGCCGGCAAGGACACGGTCAGCTTTGGCTGTGCCGTCATCGCCACCGGTGCGCCACCGTTCGTGCCACCAATCCCCGGTGCGCATGAGGGACTGGAGAGCGGCGGGGTGCTGACCTCGGATACCGTGTGGGCACTGGATGCGCCGCCGAAAAAGATCGCCGTGATCGGTGCCGGCGCCATTGGCGTGGAAATGGCGCAGATCTTCCAGGACTTCGGCAGCAGAGTCACCCTGCTCGAGGCGCAGGAGCGCATCCTCGCCGAGGTCGAACCGGAAATTGCCCAGGCGCTGGCAGAGGTTCTGAACGATGAACCACGCCTGGAGGTGCATACCTCGGCGGCCGTCAGCAAGATCAGCGGGACGCCGGGCGCCATGAAGCTCGCCTATACCGATGCCGACGGCAAAAAGCGCAGCCTGACAGTGGACTACGTCATTATGGCGACGGGTAAGCGCCCGGTACTCGACGGTCTCGACCTGGCCGCAGCCGGGGTTGCCAGTGACAACAGTATGGTGACGACGGATTCCCGCTGCCATACCAGCGTACCGCACATCTTCGCAGTCGGTGACGTGATCGGCGGCCTGATGCTGGCACACACCGCGGCGCAACAGGGCCGGGTCGCCGCGGCCACTATCCTTGGCGAAAACATGAGATACGACCAGGACAAGGACTGCGGCGTAATTTTCTCGCGCCCGCAGGTGGCCTTCGTCGGCCTGTCGGTGGAGCAGGCAAAGGCCAACGGGATGGACGCCGCCGAGGTGAAGGTACCGATGAGTATCGATGCCAAGGCAATGATCAACCATGAAACGCATGGCATGATAAAAATTGTTGCCGACAAGGCAACACAGCGCATTGTCGGCGTGCACTTCCTGGCCGACCATGCCGACACCCTGATCGGTGAGGCGACGATGCTGGTATCGGCCGGGCTGACACTGCAGCAGGTGGCCGAGGCCATCCATGCCCATCCCACCCAGACCGAGCTGTTCGGTGATCTGGCGCGCCGCCTGCTGTCACGCTTGCGCCGCAGCCGGAAAAAAGCGAAAGTCAGCTGATGTCATCCATCAAGAAAGTTGTGCTCGCCTATTCCGGCGGGCTGGATACCTCGGTCATCCTCAAGTGGCTGGAGGAAATCTACCAGTGCGAGGTTGTTACCTTTACGGCCGACATTGGCCAGGGCGAGGAGATCGAGCTGGCGCGCGCCAAGGCACAGGGGCTTGGCGTGCGGGAAATCTACATCGAGTCTCTCAAGGAAGAGTTTGCGCGCGATTATGTGTTTCCCATGTTCCGCGCCAACACGCTCTATGAAGGTGAATACCTGCTGGGTACTTCAATCGCGCGCCCGCTGATTGCGAAGCGGCTGGTGGAGATCGCGCGGGAGACCGGTGCCGATGCCATTGCACACGGCGCTACCGGCAAGGGCAACGACCAGGTACGCTTCGAACTCGGCGCCTATGCACTGAACCCGGATATAAGGATTATCGCTCCATGGCGCGAGTGGGACCTGACCTCGCGGCAGAAGCTGCTCGACTATGCGGCAAAGCACGACATTCCGGTGGAGCACAAGCAGGGCAAGCAGTCGCCGTATTCAATGGATGCCAATTCCCTGCATATCTCCTACGAGGGTGGCATCCTGGAGGACCCGTGGGCGGAACCGGAAGATGACATGTGGCTGTGGACCGTGGCGCCCGAAAAGGCCCCGGACCAGTCAACGGTAGTTGAGATTACCTTTGAGCGCGGCGATGCCGTGGCCATCGATGGCAGTGCGGTCACGCCAGGGCAGGTGATGGAGACCCTCAACAGGATCGGCGGCGCCAACGGCGTGGGGCGCGCGGATATTGTTGAAAACCGCTACGTTGGCATGAAATCCCGCGGTTGCTATGAGACCCCGGCCGGGACCATCCTGCTGAAGGCACACCGTGCCATGGAATCGCTGACGCTGGACCGCGAGGCGGCACACCTGAAGGACGAACTCATGCCGCGTTATGCGAGCATGGTCTACAACGGCTACTGGTGGAGTCCGGAGCGCAAGTTGCTGCAGCAGATGATCGATGCCTCGCAGGAGCACGTCAATGGCAATGTGCGGCTGAAACTGTACAAGGGCAACGTGATCCTGGTCGGGCGTCAGTCGGAGACCGACAGCCTGTTCGACGAGCGCATTGCCACCTTCGAGGATGACGCCGGCGCCTATGACCAGCAGGACGCCGAGGGCTTTATCAAGCTGAATGCCCTGCGGCTGCGCATCGACTCGCGCCGGAAAAACAAGTAAGGAACCACTGACTTACTCGTCACTGCGAGGAGCGAAGCGACGAAGCAATCTCAAGGTGATGTAGCTCCGAATCAAGAGATTGCTTCGCTACGCTCGCAATGACAAGGTTTCATGTCTCGGTAAAGGAGGACATGGATGCGAATGCTTCACACCATGTTGCGCGTCGGCAACCTCGAGCGCTCGATCGAGTTCTACACCAGTGTGCTGGGCATGCAGCTGTTGCGGCAGAGAGATTATCCGGACGGGAAATTTACCCTGGCGTTCGTCGGTTACGGCGACGAGTCTGACAACACCGTCATCGAGCTGACTTATAACTGGGACACCGACCACTACGACCTGGGCAGTGGTTACGGGCACATTGCCATCGAGGTCGGTGATGTCTACGAGGCGGTCACCGAACTGAAAGGCCGTGGCGGCAAGGTGATCCGTGATGCGGGGCCCATGAATGCCGGTACCACCGTGATTGCGTTTATCGAAGACCCGGACGGCTACCCGATCGAGCTGATCGGCAAGCGTGGTTGACCTGAATGGTACCCCGGCCAGGTTGCAGCCAGCCGTTCATTTCAAATCGTTTTAAATGCCGTGATATGACCTCGCGCACACTACCCGGCTGGATGGCCAGCTCATAGTGAGTGGTCGTGATTTTCCCGGAAGGATCGCGATGCATCTCGAGGAGTATTTCAGCCAGTCTGCGGTCTATATCCGGTGAGCAGAGCAGTTCGATTCTGGAAATGACATTGCCCAGTCGCCGGCCAATCGTCATGAACACCAGGCGGTGGAACTGTGCTGACTCGTTGAGTGCCTCTTCAAACTCGTTGGCAGTCAGTGCAAGTACCTGTGTTTCTTCTTCCGTGACGCCTTCAGCCGGGAACGGCTCACCGCTGATCATGCAGGCCGTGCCGAGCACACACCCTTCACCCGGGGTGATACGGTAGAGAACTACTTCGCGACCGCTTTGCGTCAGCATCTGGATACGAATACTGCCGCGTATAACCAGTATGTAGTTTTCAAGTATTGTCCCGGGTTTCGACAGCTGTGACTCGGTCACACACAAGCCTCAGTGACTGAGTCACAGAC
>QIFB01000209.1 GCA_003230545.1 Gammaproteobacteria bacterium
CATGACCACATAATGTTGCAACCATCTGAAAGTGCCGGTATCTTTCCCGGTCTGCAGGCGCGTAGCTCAGTTGGTTAGAGCACCACCTTGACATGGTGGGGGTCGTTGGTTCGAATCCAATCGCGCCTACCAACTACCACGTCATTGCGGGGAACGCAGTGACGAAACTGTATAAAACAAGTGGCCCCTCGTATCGGTCACCACTGGAGACATTGCCATGCCTGTAATCACCCTCCCTGACGGCAGCAGCCGTGAATTCGACCAACCGGTAACCGTGCATGAGGTCGCCGCCGATATTGGCCCGGGCCTCGCGAAGGCAGCGCTGGCCGGCAGGATCGATGATGTGTTGGTCGATACCAGCCATGTCATCGAGCAGGATGCGGAGCTCGCGATCATCACCTCGAAAAACGACGAGGCACTCGAGCTGCTGCGCCATGATGCCGCGCACGTCATGGCGCAGGCCGTGCAGGAACTCTATCCCGGCACCCAGGTCACCATCGGCCCCGCCATCGAGAACGGTTTTTACTACGATTTTGCCCGTGAAGAGCCGTTTGCTCCCGCGGACCTGGAGAGAATCGAGCAGCGCATGCACGAGATCGTCAAGCGGGACCTGCCGCTGGAGCGCGAGGTCTGGGACCGGGATGAGTTGATCCGAAAATTCGGTGACATCGGCGAGGACTACAAGGTCGAGATTATCAAGGACATCCCGGAAGGCGAGGCGATCTCGGTGTACCGCCAGGGCGACTGGTTCGATGTCTGCCGCGGGCCGCATCTGCCGAGTACCGGCAAGCTGGGCAAGGGCTTCAAGCTGATGAAGCTGGCAGGCGCCTACTGGCGCGGGGATTCCGGCAACGAAATGCTGCAACGCATCTATGGCACCGCCTGGCGCGACAAGAAGGAACTCAAGGCCTACCTGCAGCGGCTGGAAGAGGCGGAGAAACGCGACCATCGAAAACTCGGCAAGGTGATGGACCTGTTTCATACCCAGGAAGAGGCGCCGGGCATGGTGTTCTGGCATGACAGCGGTTGGCGAATTTACCTGGTGATCCAGAATTATATTCGCGACCAGTTGCGAGAGCACGGTTACCAGGAGATTCACACACCGCACATCATTGACCGCTCCCTGTGGGAGAAATCCGGTCACTGGGAGAAATTCCAGGACGATATGTTTACCACCGAGTCCGAGAACCGGACCTATGCCATCAAACCAATGAATTGCCCGGCCCACATCCAGATCTATAACCAGGGCCTGAAGAGTTATCGGGACCTGCCGTTGCGGCTGGCGGAATTCGGTTCGTGCACACGCAATGAACCCTCCGGTACCCTGCATGGATTGATGCGGGTCCGGAATTTTGTGCAGGATGATGCGCACATTTTTTGTACCGAAGACCAGATTCAGGATGAAGTCTCCGCCTTTATTGATCTGCTGTTTGAGGTGTATGCGGATTTCGGTTTCGAAGACATCAGCGTGAAGTTTTCGACCCGTCCCGAGCAACGGGTCGGCGCAGATGCATTGTGGGACAAGGCAGAGCAGTCCCTGCAGGCAGTACTGGACCACAAACAGCTGGACTGGGGGCTGCAGCCGGGGGAGGGGGCCTTCTACGGGCCAAAGATCGAATTCAATCTAAAGGACTGCCTGGAGCGGGTCTGGCAACTGGGCACCATCCAGCTGGATTTTTCCATGCCGGAACGTCTCGGGGCCCACTATATTGCCAAGGACGGCAGCAAGCAGGTACCGGTGATGCTGCACCGGGCTATCCTCGGATCGCTGGAGCGTTTTATCGGGATTCTGATCGAGCATTACGCCGGGGCGCTGCCGCTGTGGCTGGCTCCGATCCAGGCCGTGATCCTGAATATCACCGACCGGCAGGCCGAATATGGCCGGAAAGTGGAAGAAGCCTTGAAAAATAAGGGTCTGAGGGTCAATTCAGACTTGAGAAATGAGAAGATCGGCTTTAAAATCCGCGAGCACACAATTCAACGGGTTCCCTATCTGCTGGTAATCGGCGACCGGGAAACTGAAGCCGGTACCGTGGCCGTGCGCACGCGAGACGGCAGGGATCTTGGCAGCTTCGAGCTGGACAGATTAACCAAAGCCCTGCAGGACGAGATCGCGAGCCGCGGCCGTACTGTTTTGGAGGAATAAACATCGCTGCAAGAAAACCGCAACATCGGGTAAACGACACCATACTTTCCCCCGAGGTACGGGTCATTGATCAGGAAGGTGAACAGCTCGGGATTGTTTCCATTGAGGAAGCAAAACAGGCAGCTGAAGAGGCACGGCTCGACCTGGTTGAAATATCGCCGAATGCCGAGCCCCCCGTTTGCCGCATCATGGATTACGGCAAGTTCCGGTTTGAAGCCAGCAAGAAACTGCAGCAGTCCAGGAAGAAACAGAAACAGACCCAGGTCAAGGAAATCAAGTTTCGGCCGGGTACCGATATCGGTGACTACAATATCAAGCTGCGCAAGCTGACCGAGTTTCTGGATGTCGGCGACCGGGTCAAGGTGACCCTGCGGTTCCGGGGCCGGGAAATGGCCCACCAGGAGCTGGGGATGGAAATGATGGACCGGCTCAAGGTCGACCTCGAGGAACTGGGGGTTGTCGAGCAGGAACCGAAAATGGAAGGGCGTCTGATGGTCATGGTGCTGGCACCGAAAAAGCACAAGTGACATGAACCAGGTTCACGTCATGGCGAGCGAAGCGAAGCAATCTTGATATTGTGGTGCTGTTGTCAGGAGATTGCTTCGTCGCTTTGCTCCTCGCAATGACGAAATCTAATTTACAGTTTGGAGTAGTACGGAAATGCCAAAGTTAAAGACCAATCGCGGAGCGGCCAAGCGCTTCAGGAAAACCGGCTCGGGTGGCTTCAAGCGGGGCCAGTCGCATCTTCGTCATATTCTGACGAAAAAGAGCAGCAAGCGTAAACGTCAGCTGGGTTCGCCGGCCGAGGTGCATAAAGCGGATGTCGCGCTGGTGCGCCGTATGTTGCCCTTCAGTTGATCAGGCTTATCCAGGAGTAATCAAGCAATGTCCAGAGTAAAACGTGGTGTCAATGCCCGTGCCCGCCACAAGAAGGTGCTCGGCAAGGCTAAAGGTTATTATGGCGCACGCCACAAGGTGTTCCGCGTTGCCAAGCAGGCCGTTATCAAGGCAGGCCAGTATGCCTACCGAGACCGCCGCCAGCGCAAGCGCCAGTTCCGGGCGCTGTGGATCGTCCGCATCAATGCCGCTGCACGGGAAAACGGCCTGTCTTACAGCCGCATGATTGACGGACTTAACAAGGCCGAGGTCGAGGTTGATCGCAAGATGCTTGCCGACCTTGCTGTGTTTGACAAGGCGGGTTTTAGTGCCCTGGCGGATAAAGCCAAGACCGGTTTGTCTGCATAGCCCCGATTGCAGCAGATGCCAACAAAGGGGAAAGGTGAGAGCCTTTCCCTTTTTTGTTTGTAAACAGTGGAAATAGATGTAGCCCGGATGCAGCGTAGCGGAATCCGGGGCTTTATTTGAACAATTCCCCGGATTCCGGCCGAATGGCCTCCATCCGGGCTACATAAACTGGAGTGAGATGCAGGTGTCTGAACTCGAGGAACTGGAACAAACAGCACTGCAGGCCGTTGCTGCTGCCGGTGATCCAGCGGCACTTGACGAGGTGCGTGTCGGCTACCTTGGCAAGAAGGGTCAGCTGACCCTCCAGCTCAAGCAGCTTGGCAGCCTGCCCCCGGAGGAACGCCCGGCCGCCGGCCAGGCCATCAACCGCGTCAAGCAAACGGTCCAGCAGGCCATCGAGGTGCGCCAACAGGTACTGCAGGATCGGCTGCTGGATGCACAGCTGGAACAGGATGCCATCGATGTGACCCTGCCGGGACGCGGTAGCCCCCCGGGGGGGCTGCACCCGGTCACGCGCACCATGAAGCGCATCGAGCGGCTGTTCACGCCACTCGGCTTTACGGTCGTCGAAGGGCCGGAGATCGAAGACGATTACCACAACTTCGAGGCGCTGAATATTCCGGCCCATCACCCGGCCCGCGCCATGCACGATACCTTTTATTTCGATGCGCATACCCTGCTGCGCACACATACCTCGCCGGTACAGGTGCGTGTCATGGAGGCACACCAGCCGCCGCTGCGGATTATTGCGCCGGGGCGCGTCTATCGCTGTGATTCCGACCTGACGCATACGCCGATGTTTCACCAGGTCGAGGGGTTGCTGATCGATGAACAGGTCAGCTTCGCGAATCTCAAGGGCATGCTCAACGAATTCCTGCACCGCTTTTTTGAGCGTGACGATCTGCGTGTGCGTTTCCGCCCCTCGTATTTTCCGTTTACCGAGCCCTCGGCAGAGGTCGATATCCAGTGCGTCATGTGTTCCGGCAGCGGTTGCCGTGTGTGTGGCCAGAGTGGCTGGCTGGAAGTGCTGGGGTGCGGGATGGTGCACCCGAAGGTATTCGAGTATGCGGGTATCGACAACGAGCGCTATACCGGGCTGGCCTTCGGCATGGGCGTGGAGCGCCTCGCGATGCTGCGCTACGGCGTGAACGACCTGCGCCTGTTTTTCGAGAATGATATGGCATTTCTCAGACAGTTTAATTGAAAATAATGTTTTGTCTCGCGCAGAGGCGCCACGGCGCAATAAAATCGTAGGATGCACTGAGCGTAGCGATGCGCATCAGTTCTGTCCGATGCGGTTCGTTTCACTCACCACATCCTGCGGTCTGAGGAGGAGAGAGTGAACAGGACGATCAGAAATATAAATGATGTACTCTGCACCTGTGCGTCTCTGTGTGAGAATGGTTTTAGAAAATTTTGAGATATTAATGAAATTCAGCGAACAATGGTTGCGGGAATGGGTCGACCCGCCGGTCTCGACGGAAGAGCTGGTGGAACAGCTCACCATGGCCGGACTGGAAGTCGATTCGGTCGAGCCGGCCGGTGCAGCCGCCACTGACGTGGTCGTGGGTGAAGTGCTGTCCGTGGAGCCACACCCGGATGCCGACAAGCTGCGCGTGTGCCGCGTGGATGCCGGGCAGGAGCAAGCCTTGCAGATCGTGTGCGGTGCGCCCAATGTTGCCGCCGGGGGCAAGTACCCGCTGGCACTGGTCGGCGCCTGCCTGCCGGGTGACCTGAAGATCAAAAAGTCAAAACTGCGCGGTGTCGAGTCGCATGGCATGCTGTGCTCGGCGCGCGAACTCGGCATGGGGGAGGATCACCAGGGCCTGCTGGAACTGCCTGGCGGGGCTGCCACCGGAAGCCGCGTTCAGGAACTGCTGGGGCTGGATGACTGCATGATCGAGGTGGACCTGACCCCGAACCGTGGTGATTGTCTCGGGGTCGAGGGCATTGCGCGCGAGGTCGGTGCATTGACAAGATGCCCGGTCACCTCCATTGCCATCGACCCGGTGCCGGAAGCCATCCCGGACCGGTTTGACATCGATGTCCAGGCCCCGGAGGCCTGCCCGCGTTACCTGGGGCGCGTCATCCGCGGGATTGACCCGGGCGTTACCACGCCGATGTGGATGCAGGAACGGCTGCGCCGCAGCGGTCTGCGTAGCATCGATCCGGTGGTGGACGTGACCAATTACGTATTGCTGGAGCTGGGCCAGCCCATGCATGCATTCGATCTCGGCCGGCTCAGCGGCGGTATCTGTGTTCGCCATGCACGTGAGGGCGAGGAACTGACCCTGCTGGATGGGCGCAGCGTGTCACTCGACAGTGACACGCTGGTGATTGCCGATCACGATAAGACACTGGCGATTGCCGGCATCATGGGGGGCATCGATTCCGGGATCAGCAAAACAACCACCGATCTGTTCCTGGAATGCGCCTGGTTTTCTCCGGAAGTCATTGCCGGGCGTGCGCGAAACTACGCCATGCATACCGATTCATCACACCGCTTTGAACGTGGCGTGGATTTTGAACTGCAGCACCGTGCGATGCAGCGTGCGACCCGGCTGTTGCAGGAGGTTACCGGCGGGCAGGCCGGCCCGGTGATCGAGGTAGTCGCGGCTGCACAGTTGCCCGGGCGTGAGCCGGTTACCCTGCGCAATGACCGCATCGGTCGGGTGCTCGGCATGGTGCCGGAACCCGGCGAGGTGACCGACATTCTTGAACGGCTGGGAATGCAGGTAAAAACAACCGATGCTGGCTGGGAGGTTACACCGCCATCCTTCCGGTTTGATATCGCGATCGAGGCGGACCTGGTGGAGGAGGTTGGTCGGGTATACGGCTATGACCGGCTGCCGTCCTGTTCGCTGACGGGTACGCTGACGATGCAGGCCGCATCCGGGTCCACGGTAAGTATTGATCGGCTCTCGGAAGCCCTGGTGGACCAGGGTTACCAGGAAGCCATTACCTACAGCTTTGTCGATCCGGCATTGCAGTCAGTATTGAGCCCCGATTGCCAGCCGGTATCACTGGCCAACCCGATTTCATCGGAGCTGGCCGATATGCGTACCAGCCTCTGGCCGGGCCTGCTGATGGCCCTGCAGCAAAATCGCAAGCGCCAGGTCAGCCGCCTGCGATTGTTTGAACATGGCTTGAGGTTTCGTACGCAGGATAATGAAATCATGCAGGATTATGTCATTGGTGGTGTCCTTGTTGGCAGTCGGTACCCGGAGCACTGGGGCGGTCATTCAGCACCGGTCGATTTCTATGATGTACGCAGCCACGTGGAAATGCTGCTGTCGCTTGCCGACAAGACGCAGCACTGCCAGATTGTGCATGGGTCGCATCCGGCCCTGCACCCGGGTCAAACCGCCGTGATTAAACTGAATGACCGGGAGGCCGGCTGGCTGGGACGGATTCACCCGGCAATTGCCGGTAACCATGACCTGGACCCGGAAACTTTTTTGTTCGAACTTGAAGTTGACGCACTGAAAAATACGGAGCTCGTGCAGTTCCAGGCAATTTCACGCTACCCGTCGATACGTCGTGACCTCGCGATGGTGGTCGACAGTGAACTGCCGGCCGGTGACCTGCAGAGTGCGGTTACGGAACTGGGGGGCGAGCTCCTCAGGGACATGGTGATATTTGATGTCTACCAGGGGGAAGGGATAGAAACAGGGCGAAAAAGCATCGCTTTTGGCTTGATTCTACAGGATTCTTCCCGCACACTAACAGATGAAGATGTCGAGGCGGTCGTCACCCGGGTGACCGACGGTCTCAGGGGGAAATTCGGGGCACAATTAAGAGAGTAGAAGAATGGCACTGACAAAAGCCGATATGGCAGAAAGACTGTTTGAAGAACTCGGGCTCAACAAGCGCGAGGCCAAGGAACTGGTAGAACTCTTCTTCGAGGAAATCCGCATGGCGCTGGAGCACGGCCGGCAGGTCAAGCTTTCCGGTTTCGGAAATTTTGATTTACGCGAGAAAAACGAGCGGCCCGGACGGAACCCGAAAACCGGTGAAGAGATCCCCATTTCAGCACGCCGCGTGGTCACCTTCAGATCAGGCCAGAAACTCAAGGCAAGGGTAGAGGCCTATGCTGGAAGCGAGCAATAACAACGAGCTTCCAGCAATTCCCGGTAAACGCTATTTCACCATTGGTGAAGTCAGCGACCTGTGTGGCGTCAAGCCGCATGTCCTGCGTTACTGGGAACAGGAGTTTCCGCAACTCAAGCCGGTAAAGCGTCGTGGCAATCGCCGCTATTACCAGCGCCAGGATGTGCTGATGATCCGGCAGATCCGCAGCCTGCTCTACGAGCAGGGGTTCACCATCGGCGGTGCCCGCCAGAAGATGTCCGGTGAAGATGCCCGGGAAGACGTCACCCAGAGCCAGCAGATCGTCCACCAGGTGCGACTCGAACTCGAGGACGTCCTGCAGTTGCTGAAACGCTGAGGTAGCCCGGATGCAGGCCAGCGGCCGGAATCCGGGACAGGTTTGCAAGCTTCCCGGATTACGCTACGCTTCATCCGGGCTACATCTGATGTAACCCCCGTCATCGCGAGGAACGCGGTGACGCAGCCATTTCCTTTCGGGGCGTAGCGCAGCCTGGTAGCGCACCTGCATGGGGTGCAGGTGGTCGGAGGTTCGAATCCTCTCGCCCCGACCAATCCCTCTCCGGCAGGACGCGGGCCACCGGTAGGAAATATCTGATAGAAAATGCAGATTGAGATATTTCCATTTCCCATACTATCTTTGGTACTATTGGACGAATAAGTACAACGAATATTTCAGCAGGGGGTGCCAAGTAAACCAGTCCGGTTTACCTGAGTAAGAATACGATGGCAAAGCAACTGCCCTTGCAGGGTTTCGAACAGCTCCGCTCGAACGAAGTTGATGAACTCGCGCTTGCTCGACGCAAGTCTGACAACCGGGTGCAACCATCACGGCGCCTGGATGCGGTTATCCGGCAATTCCCCACACTGAAAAATGAAGGCTATACCTGGCCTGTGATTATCTACACGCTGGGACGCTTTTCCGTCCTGCATAAGGGCAAGCCGCTCGAGTACGGGCGCAAGGTACCGCAACGCCCGCTGCTGTTCCTGAAAACACTCATTGCGCTGGGCGGCCGGGAGGTCAGCGTCAGCAGCCTGACGGCCATCCTCTGGCCGGATGCAGATGGTGATACGGCGAAGCGGTCATTTGATACGACCCTGTATCGCCTGCGCAAGCTGTTCGAGAATGAACCGGTCCTGCTACTCAGTGACGGTAAAGTATCCCTGGATTCGAGCTGTTGCTGGATTGACGTGTGGGCATTTGAAAGACTGCTCGGCCAGGTGCAACGTATCCGCACCCGGGATGCGACCGGCAAGGATGCCTACCAGCTGGACCAGCTGACAGACCGTATGCTTGGCCTCTATCAGAACCATTTTCTTGCAAGGGAAGACATGACGCCCTGGTCCGTGTCACTACGCGAGCGTTTGCGCAGCAAGTTTATCTACAATCTGCTGGATGTCGGGCGTTACTGGGAAATACACGGCTTCTGGGACAAGGCCATCCAGTGTTATCAAAAAGGACTGGAGGTTGATGACCTGATCGAGGTGTTCTACCAGCGCCTGATGCTGTGTTGCCTGGAGACACACCGTATCTCGGAAGGCATGTCGGTCTATCGCCGGTGCCGCCAGATCCTGTCCGTCGTGCTCGGTCTTCAGCCTGAGCCGGAAACCGACGCCATCTACCGGTCACTCAAGAACGCCCGCCTGCAGAAACTGCCGGCCTGATCTTTTTTCTCCTGTCTGATCTACGGTCAGGGCCCATGGCCCAGGCCAGCTTCGGTCTCACCTTCTCCCCGGGTAACCGGATTATTTCGTCTTGAGGTATTTAAGCCTCCCGTTTTAGCTGGCATGCCTTGCCAGCAGGCATGCCGTCCTCTGTCCTGAATTTCCTGCCCCGGCCACCGGCAGGTCTCTTGCATTTCCGCGAATTTCCCAATCTGTAAGTCATCTGTAAGCAAGGTGGGCGCAGTATCTTTCATCAAGAATAAAAGCGGAATAACAATTACAACAGTGAGACCTTTCAATGGAAAGTTACATAGTTCGGGTATACCGAAGACTTCACAACGATCAGGGCGATGTCGCTGGCCTCGTGGAGACCGTCGGGTCAGACGAGAAGAAAGC
>QIFB01000001.1 GCA_003230545.1 Gammaproteobacteria bacterium
TTCATGGCTTGCTGGCGGAACACGAAGACACGGCCCGGTTGGCACGCCAGTTGACCGAAATCGCGATTGACCCGGACCTGCAGGTCGGCATTCGTGACGTGCAGCGCCGCAAGGTGAATGCTGATGCGCTGGCGGCGGTGTGCGATGAGCTGGGCCTCGGGCGCATGACGCAGGCACGGTTGCTGAAGGTGATTAATATGTAGAACGTAGGGTGCAATAGCGCAGCGTATTGCACCGATAGAGGTCCCACGCGGCGCAATACATTGCGCCCTACGAATACTACAGAGATTGCGAGGAATAAACCGATGTCACTCTGGGAAACCATCGCCGCCGATCTCGCCGCTGCCACCGGCACCAGGGCCGAACTGCGGCAGGGTTCCGTCGGCGGCGGCTGCATCAACCAGGCGCAGCGCATCGACTATGGCGACGACACCTTTTTCGTAAAGCTCAACACAGTTGCGCAGGTCGACATGTTCGCTGCGGAATTCGAGGGCCTGCAGGCCCTGCGCCAGTGCGCGGTGCTGCATATCCCGGAGCCGGTCTGCTACGGTGAAGATGGCAGTTCGTCGTACATCGTCATGGAAAACCTTGCCCTCGGCGGCCACGGCGATCCGGCAGCCCTCGGGGAGGGGCTGGCAGCCCTGCACCGCATCACACAGGACCGGTTCGGCTGGCACCGCGACAACACCATCGGTTCCACGCCGCAGATCAATACACTTTCGGATGACTGGATCGCGTTCTACCGCGAACACCGGCTGCAGTTCCAGTTTGAACTTGCCGCCCGCCACGGCTGCCCGGGGCGGCTGGTATCACAGGGCGAGCGGCTGATGGCGGACTTTGATGTCCTGTTCACCAGTTACACACCCGAGGCGTCACTACTGCACGGTGACCTCTGGTCCGGCAACCAGGCCTATACATTAGAGGGTGAGCCGGCGATCTTCGACCCGGCGGTCTATTACGGTGACCGCGAGGCCGATCTTGCCATGACGGAACTGTTCGGGGGTTTTGGCCGCGACTTCTATGCCGCCTACAATTCCGCCTGGCCGATCGATCCGGGTTATAAAATCCGCAAGACGCTCTATAACCTGTACCACATCCTCAATCACTTCAACCTGTTCGGCGGCGGTTACGCCAGCCAGGCGCAGGGGATGGTGGAGTCGCTGCTGAGCGAAATATGAGGGGTCAGATCCCAGTTTCCGCTAATATTAGCGGAAACTGGGATCTGACCCCCGTTTTGAGAGTTCATGCACGGCATTGACCAGCACGCCGGCATGTTCAGGATCAACATCCGGGTTGATGCCGTGGCCGAGGTTGAAGATGTGGCCGGGACCTTCACCAAAGGCCTCGAGGACACCGGCCACCTTGTCACGGATGATATCCGGGGCTGAATAGAGCACGGCCGGGTCGAGGTTCCCCTGTAACGCCACGCGGTTGCCGACACGCCGGCGCGCAGCGGCGAGATCGGTCGACCAGTCGATGCCAAGTGCATCGCAGCCGGTATCAGCCATGGCTTCCAGCCACTGGCAGCCGCCCTTGGTAAACAGAATCACCGGCACCTTGCGGCCTTCAGCCTCACGCACCAGGCCACTGACGATTTGCTGCATGTACTGCAGTGAAAACTCGGCGTAGTCCGGTGGCGTCAGCACGCCGCCCCAGGTGTCGAAGATCATCACGGTCTGTGCGCCGGCCGCGATCTGCGCGTTGAGATACGCGGTAACCGATTGCGCCAGCGTGTCGAGCAGGCGGTGCAGTACCAGCGGCTCGTTATAGAGCATCGCCTTGACCCGTGAAAACGTTTTCGTTGAAGCGCCTTCCACCATGTAGGTCGCCAGTGTCCACGGACTGCCGGAAAAGCCAATCAGGGGGAGGCGATTATCGAGCACGCGCCGGATCAGGCGCACCGCATCCATGACGTAACGCAGTTCGTCTTCCGGGTCCGGCACCGGCAGGGCATTGACGTCGGCCTCGCTGCGCACGGGATTTGAGAAGCGCGGACCCTCGCCTTCCTCGAAGTACAGCCCGAGTCCCATGGCATCGGGGATGGTGAGGATATCGGAGAACAGGATGGCAGCATCGAGCGGGAAGCGTTCCACCGGTTGCAGGGTGACTTCGCAGGCGAGTTCGGGGTTGGTGCACAGGTCCATGAAGCTGCCGGCCTGGGTGCGCACCTTGCGGTATTCCGGCAGGTAACGCCCGGCCTGACGCATCATCCACACCGGGGTAACGTCCACGGGTTCGCGGAGCAGGGCCTTCAGAAGTCGATCATTCTGGAGTGGTTGCATGATCCTGTTAGAGTAAAAGTAATCGCACGCGGGTCAGGGGGTCAGATCCTAGTTTTCGCTAATATACGAAACCTTATCAGTCAATCGTGGCCGGCTTAACCCCGGTTTGCGTATATTAGCGCGAAAACTAGGATCTGACCCCCTTGCTCTCGCACGCTGAGCATTGCGATGCGCATCATGTCGCATCTGATGCGGTTCGTTTCACTCACCGCATCCTACGTACTGTGCGAGATAGGCTTTATCTCGGCAAATCAGATGACCCCGTCAGGTACTCGTCTATGGAGCGGGCGCACTGGCGGCCCTCACGGATCGCCCATACCACCAGCGACTGGCCGCGGCGCATGTCGCCGGCGCTGAACACCTTGTCGAGCGAGGTGTAGTAGGCCCTGTCGCCCTCGGTGCTGCCCTTGACGTTGCCGCGCGAGTCGAGTGCAATGCCGAGTTCCTCCAGCATGCCCTCGAACACCGGGTGCATAAAGCCCATCGCCAGCAGCACCAGGTCGGCCTTGAGCTGGAATTCACTGCCCGGGATCTCTTCCATGTTCCAGGCGCCGTGCGTGTCCTGTTTCCACTCCAGCCGCACGCAGTTGATGGCGGTGACCTGGCCATCCTTGCCCTCGATGGTTCGGGTGGTCACGGCCCAGTCGCGTTCCGCGCCTTCTTCCTGGGAGCTGGAGGTGCGCAGTTTCAGTGGCCAGTTCGGCCAGGTCAGTGCCTTGTTTTCCTTTTCCGGCGGTTGCGGCAGGATTTCCAGCTGGGTGACGGACACGGCGCCCTGGCGGAACGAGGTGCCGATACAGTCGGAACCGGTGTCACCGCCGCCGATGACGACAACGTGCTTGTCTTTTGCCGTGAGGGCAACGCCCGGGTCGATATCGTCACCGGCATTGCGCTTGTTCTGTTGTGGCAGGAAGGTCATGGCGAAATGCACGCCGTTCAGTTCGCGGCCGGGGACCTCGAGGTCGCGCGGGTGTTCGGAGCCGCCGGTCAGGGCCACGGCATCGTATTCAGCCAGCAGCTGTTTGGCCGGCAGGTTGCCGCCGACATGGGTTTCGGTATGGAAGGTCACGCCCTCGGCCTGCATCTGAGTCATGCGCCGGTCGATGATGTATTTCTCCATTTTGAAATCGGGAATGCCGTAGCGCAGCAGACCACCGATGCGGTCACTCTTCTCGAACACTGCGACCTCGTGACCGGCGCGCGCCAGTTGTTGCGCACAGGCCATGCCGGCGGGGCCGGAACCGACCACCGCTACACGCTTACCGGTTTTGTGTGCCGCGATCTGCGGTGTGACCTGGTTGTTTTCCCAGGCCTTGTCGATGATCGCACACTCGATGGTCTTGATGGTGACCGGGTTGTCATCGATGTTCAGGGTGCAAGCCGCCTCGCAGGGTGCCGGGCAGATGCGCCCGGTGAACTCCGGGAAGTTATTGGTGGAATGCAGTACCGTAGCGGCCTCTTCCCAGTTTCCCTGGTACACCAGGTCGTTCCAGTCCGGGATGATATTGTTGACCGGGCAGCCCTCGTGACAGAACGGGATGCCGCAGTCCATGCAGCGCGCACCCTGCAGACTGACCTCGGCATCTTCCAGCGGAATGACGAATTCCCGGAAGTGCTGTACGCGGTCGGCCGGCGGTTTGAAGCTGCGCTCGAGCCGCTCGTATTCCATGAATCCGGTTGGCTTGCCCATTTAACGCACCCCCCCGGCGGCCTGTGATGTCGCGGATTGTGCGGCCTGCATTTCCTGCAGCGCGCGCCGGTAGTCGACCGGCATGACCTTGACGAACTTCGGCAGGTAGCTGTTCCAGTTTTCCAGTATCTGGCGGCCGCGGCTGCTGTCGGTGTAGTGCACGTGTTTCTCGATCAGCCCCTTCAGACGCTGCGCGTCATAGCGGGTCATGTCGTGGTGGATATCGACGCGCCCGTGGGTTTCCAGGTCGCCGCCCTGGTGGTCGAGTTGTTCCAGCGCGTCGTCCTCGGCCGGTACCGGTTCGAGTTCTACCATGGCGAGGTTGCAGCGCTGTTCGAAATCACCGCGCTCGTCGAGCACGTAGGCGATACCGCCGCTCATGCCGGCCGCGAAGTTGCGACCGGAATCGCCGAGCACCACCACGATGCCGCCGGTCATGTATTCACAGCCGTGATCGCCGACACCCTCGACCACGGCGGTCACGCCGGAGTTACGTACCGCGAAGCGCTCGCCGGCCACGCCGCGGAAGTAGCATTCGCCGCTGATGCCGCCGTACAGTACCGTGTTGCCGACGATGATGTTTTCCTCGGGCACGATCGGTGATTCGGGTGGCGGGTAGACCACCAGGCGGCCGCCGGAAAGACCCTTGCCAACGTAGTCGTTGCCTTCGCCGATGAGCTCCAGGCTGACACCGTGTGCCACGAAGGCACCGAAACTCTGTCCGGCTGTGCCGCGCAGGGTGATGCTGATGGTGTCTTCCGGCAGGCCCGCGTGGCCGTAGCGCTGCGCGACCTCGCCTGAGAGCATGGTGCCGACAGTGCGGTTGGTGTTGCAGACTGGCAGGTCGATGTTCACGGCCGTGCCGTTCTCCAGCGCCGGCTGCGCCTGTTTAATGAATTCGTTATCAAGCGCCTTGTCGAGCCCGTGGTCCTGCGCCTCGGTCTTGTAAAGCGCAATGTCGGGGCCGGCCTCCGGCTTGTGCAGGATGCGCGAGTAGTCGAGCCCGTGCGCCTTCCAGTGACCGATGGCGCGGCGCATGTTGAGGTGCTGCGACTGGCCGATCATGTCGTCGAAGCTGCGGTAGCCAAGCTTCGCCATCAGCTCGCGGATTTCCTCGGCCACGAAGAAGAAGTAATTAACCACGTGTTCCGGCTTGCCGGTAAAGCGCTTGCGCAGTTCCGGGTCCTGTGTGGCCACACCAACCGGGCAGGTGTTGAGGTGGCACTTGCGCATCATGATGCAGCCTTCAACGATCAGTGGTGCGGTGGCGAAGCCGAATTCATCGGCGCCCAGCAGAGCGCCGACGACGACGTCGCGGCCGGTGCGCATGCCGCCGTCGACCTGTACCGCGATGCGCCCGCGCAAGTTGTTGAGCACCAGCGTCTGGTGGGTCTCGGCCAGCCCGATTTCCCAGGGACTGCCGGCATGCTTGATCGAGGTCAGCGGGCTGGCGCCGGTGCCGCCGTCATGGCCGGCAATGGTGACATGGTCGGCATGCGCCTTGGACACGCCCGCGGCGACGGTGCCGACGCCGACCTCGGACACCAGCTTGACGCTGATATCCGCGCGCGGGTTGGCGTTCTTGAGGTCGTGGATCAGCTGCGCCAGATCCTCGATGGAATAGATATCGTGATGCGGTGGCGGCGAAATCAGCCCGACCCCCGGGGTCGAATGCCGCACCTTGGCGATGACCGCATCCACCTTGTGTCCGGGCAGCTGCCCGCCTTCGCCGGGCTTCGCTCCCTGCGCCATCTTGATCTGGATCATATCGGCATTGGCGAGGTATTCGGTGGTGACACCGAAGCGCCCGGATGCCACCTGCTTGATGGCGGAGCGTTTCGAATCACCGTTTGCCAGCGGCTGAAAACGTTCCGGCAATTCGCCGCCCTCACCGGTGTTCGATTTGCCGCCGATGCGGTTCATGGCAATTGCCAGTGTGGTATGCGCCTCGTAGGAAATCGAGCCGAACGACATGGCACCGGTGGCAAAGCGCTTGACGATTTCTTTCGCCGGTTCCACCTCGTCCAGCGGCACCGCCTTTTTGGCAAAGGTGAATTCGAACAGGCCGCGCAGGGTGAGCAGGTGCTGATTCTGTTCCAGTTGCGCATACTCGCGGTAGGTCTCGGGATTGTTGGCGCGCGTGGCATGTTGCAGTTTCGCGATCGATTCCGGCGTCCACATGTGGTCCTCGCCGCGCAGCCGGAAGGCGTAGTCGCCGCCGACATCGAGCTTGTCGCGGTAGACCGGTGCGTTGCTCCAGGCATCGCGGTGCCAGTGCACGGTCTCGGCCGCGATCTCGGCCAGCCCGGCGCCCTCGATGGTGGTGGCGGTACCGGTAAAATAGTTGTTGATGAACTCGCTCGACAGGCCGACGGCATCGAAGATCTGGGCGCCGCAGTAGGACTGGTAGGTGGAAATGCCCATCTTCGACATGACCTTGAACAGTCCCTTGCCAATGGCCTTGATGTAGCGTGTCTGGATTTCATCGACGCTGAGTTTTTCAGGCAGCCGGTCGCGGATCGCGACCAGTGATTCAAATGCCAGGTACGGGTTGATGGCCTCGGCACCGTAACCGGCCAGCGTCGCGAACTGGTGTACCTCGCGCGCGGCACCGGTCTCGACCACCAGGCCGGACTCGGTGCGCAGGCCGGTGCGTACCAGGTGATGGTGCACGGCCGCGGTCGCCAGCAGTGCCGGGATGGCGATGTGGTCGACATCGACGGCACGGTCGGACAGGATCAGGATGTTATAGCCTTCACCGACCGCCTGCTCGGCCTGCTTGCAGACCGCATCCACCGCGGCCTGCATGCCGTCGGCGCCCTGCGTGGCGGGATAGCAAATATCCAGGGTGCGGGTGCGGAAGGCGCCGCCGGTGTGGTCCTCGATGTGGCGGATGCGCTCGATATCGGTATTGGTCAGGATCGGCTGGCTGACCTCGAGGCGCATGTGCTTGCCGGTGGATTCGTGGCCCAGCAGGTTCGGGCGCGGTCCGATCAGCGAGACCAGCGACATCACCAGTTCCTCGCGGATCGGGTCGATCGGCGGGTTGGTGACCTGTGCAAAGTTCTGCTTGAAATAGTTCGCCAGCGGTTTCGGTTTGCCGGACAGCACGGCGATCGGGTTGTCTGCGCCCATGGAGCCGATGGCCTCCTGGCCGGTCACAGCCATGGGCGTCATCAGGAGCTTGAGGTCCTCCTGGGTGTAGCCAAAGGCCTGTTGCCGGTCCAGCAGGGTGTCATGGTCCGGCACCATCGGGCTGACCTCGCCCGGCAGGTTTTGCAGCCGGATCTGGGTCTTGTCGAGCCACTGCTGGTACGCGTGGCTGCCGGCCAGCTCAGCCTTGAGCTCGGCGTCGTCGATGATGCGGCCCTCGTCGGTATCGATCAGGAACATCTTGCCGGGCTGCAGGCGCCATTTCTTGACAATGTGCTCCTCGGGGATATCGAGGACGCCCATCTCCGAGGCCATCACCACCAGGTCATCATCGGTGATCAGGTAGCGTGCCGGGCGCAGACCGTTGCGGTCGAGGGTAGCACCGATCTGGCGGCCGTCGGTAAACGCCACGGCCGCGGGCCCGTCCCACGGCTCCATGACTGCGGCATGGTATTCGTAAAAGGCGCGGCGCTGCTCATCCATCAGCGGGTTGCCGGCCCAGGCCTCCGGGATCAGCAGCATCATGGCATGCGCCATCGAGTAGCCGCCGGTGACCAGCAGTTCCAGTGCATTGTCGAAACAGGCAGAGTCGGACTGGCCCTCGGCGATCAGTGGCCAGAGTTTTTCCAGGTCAGCGCCGAACAGTTCCGAGGCCATTGAGTGGCGGCGCGCGTTCATCCAGTTGATGTTGCCGCGCAGCGTATTGATCTCGCCGTTGTGCGCGATCATCCGGAACGGCTGCGCCAGATCCCAGGAAGGAAATGTGTTGGTGGAAAAGCGCTGGTGCACCAGCGCCAGTGCCGAGACGACGCGCTCGTCATTGAGATCAGCGTAGTAGCGGTCCACCTGGTTGGCCAGCAGCATGCCCTTGTAGGACAGCGTGCGACAGGACATGGAGGGCACGTAAAAACATTCACTGCCCTCAAGGTCGGAGCCCTGCAGGGCATTCTCCACTTGCTTGCGGATGACGAACAGCTTGCGTTCGAAGCTGTCTTCGGTCGTGCAGCTGTCACCACGCTTGATGAACAGCTGGCGCACTACCGGTTCCACAGCCCTGACACCCGCACCAATGCCGGCGTTGTCGGTCGGCACATCGCGCCAGCCGATGAGTTGCTGGCCCTCGGCGGCGATGGTCTTTTCAAGCAACTGTTCGCAGTGTGCCCGGGTAGCATCAACCTGCGGCAGGAAGATGGCGCCGACGCCGTAGTCGCCAGGGTCCGGCAGGGTCATGCCGAGACCGGCGCATTCCGCGCGCAGGAACTTGTCGGGGATCTGCATCAGGATGCCGGCACCGTCGCCGGCCAGCGGGTCGGCACCCACGGCGCCGCGGTGGGTCAGGTTTTCCAGGATCTGCAAGCCCTGGCGGACGATCGCGTGACTCTTGCGGCCCTTGACGTTGGCAACGAAGCCCACGCCACAGGCGTCGTGCTCATTGGCTGGGTCGTACAGGCCCTGGCGGGGCGGCAAACTGCCGTGCTTCATTGGCTACTTCCCGGTTGTGCGGCGTCCCCTGTCCGGGCGCGGGTCAGCGGCGCTGGCGCGGACAATAAAAACGCTTATATTGCAATAGGTTATATCGTATTCCGTTCAGTCTGACAGCAGCTGTTTGAGCCACGGCCAAAAGGCCGAACAGTATAGCGCCGCCGGCGCGGGGGTTCAATTTGGGACGACCGATTTTTCCACTGGGATTTCAGGGGTATGCAGGCGGGTATCAGTCGGATTGCGCCTCCATGAAGACCACCTGGTAGCCGCGCTTCAACTGCTCGTCGCGCACCCGCAGCAGCGCGGCCTCGGCCTGCTCGCGCGCTTCGAAATGTTCGCGCCGCACCCGGCCGCTGCTGCCCTGGTAACCCCATTCGCGCACCAGGTTCCAGCCCTCCAGCAGGTCTTCCTGTAGGTGCAGATGATAGTAGCGTGGCGCCTTGTCACCCGCCGGCGGGATTTGCATGTAGATGCGCATGGTTTAACCGGGGTTAGAGCACATTTTTTCCTGATATTCAGCAACGCAAATACTAGCGTGTAGCCCGGGTGGAGCGAAGCGGAATCCGGGGTTAATTCATGCGTAGTAGTTTAAATTTGATCTGGAAGACAATGCCAGACTGTAAGTCCGGATTCCGCCTCAACCCGGTCCTTTAGTCGAGGTGGATTCAACCGGTCAGTGCAACACCCTATGTTTTAATTAAGGATTTGGAGGAATAGGGTATGGCACAATCAGGCAGACTGGGCATGACGGGTGTCCAGAAGTCAGAACTTTGGCAGCGTTGGCGCGATGGGGAATCGATCATCGACATTAGCCGCGCCCTCGCATCAGATCGGAAATCGGTTTTCCGTGTTTTGAGACGATACGGCGGCTTCACACCGCCGCTCCGCAAACGCTCCCCCAATGCGCTCACGCTGGCGGAGCGCGAAGAGATTTCGCGTGGGCTATCGGCTGGGTACACGCTGCGTCAGATTGCCAAAGTACTACAGCGCTCGCCATCGACGATCAGCCGTGAGATCGCCCGCAACGGCGGCCAACGTCACTATCGTGCTATCCAAGCGGACGAGAAGGCGTGGGAGCGAACCTGTCGCCCCAAATTATGCCGGCTTGCTCAGAATGGTAAGCTGAGGCGGCTAGTTGCGAACAAGTTAGCGCTAGATTGGTCCCCTGAACAGATATCAGGCTGGTTAAAGTGTGCGTATCCTGATGATGAGACGCTGCGTATGTCACACGAAACCATCTATAAAAGTATTTTCGTTCAGACACGCGGTGTACTGAAAAAAGAGCTTCAGAAGCATTTACGTACCCAGCGCGCCTTTCGTCAATCGAGATGCAGTAGCCTTCGAGGCGCCGGTCGTGGTCAGATCGTCGACGGCATCTCTATTGCTGAACGACCACCGGAGGTCGAAGATCGTGCGGTTCCTGGTCACTGGGAAGGTGACCTCATTGCCGGTTTTGCTGCGTCGCATATTGCGACACTGGTTGAACGCCAGTCACGCTTTACGATGCTCGTTAAAGTCAAAGGCAAAGATACCAACAGCGTGGTTACGGCCCTGAGCAAACAGGTCCGTAAGCTTCCAAAACAGCTTCGCCAATCACTGACATGGGATCGGGGCATGGAGCTGGCCGACCATAAGACATTCACCCTGGCGACGGATACCCAAGTCTACTTTTGTGATCCACGAAGCCCATGGCAGCGCGGCACGAATGAAAATACGAACCGACTGCTGCGCCAGTATTTCCCGAAAGGGGCAGACCTGTCTGTGTATTCACAGGCCGAGTTAAACAAAGTCGCTCGAAAGCTGAATCAGCGTCCCAGAAAAACCTTGGGATATGAAACACCCGCAGATAAACTGCAGGCAAGTGTTGCGTCGATCAGTTGAATCCACCGACGCTTATATTAACTATCACTAAACGAGAGAGAACGACTGCCATGGCAGACATTCGTCTGCAGCACACATAGGGGCCATCCTTATGCTCTTCCATCGCAGCCATGGTGATGATAAGCGCAAATACTTGACTAGATTACTCAGGTATTCTAGCTTTCTTACAGTGAGTCTGGTTATAGAAAATATCAAATGCATTTTAATCGGAGATATTTTATGAACAAATTAGTTCAAGTGTTAACAGTAATAACCGTAGTATCAAGCGTCCTATTCAGTTCCGCTAATGCGGTTGCTGGCGATCTACCGGACCCGGGCGTCAAGTTCGTTAAGGGGCATACTGCAATAGTCATTACCGATCCACAAGTTGATTTCCTTAGTCCAAAAGGTGTTACATGGCATTTGGTTGGCAAGAACGTTACAGAAAATAAAACCGTCGAAAACATAGATCGTTTAATGAAAATTGCGGGTGAAATGGACATCCCTCTGTTTATTTCTCCACATTACTACTTTCCGTCCGACCTTGATTGGCATCATGGTGGTGCACTTGAATCGGCTATGCACAACCTGCATATGTTTGAGCGAGCAGGCCAACTAGATCTTACGGGTTTCGACGGCTCTGGTTCAGATTGGATGCCCCAATACAAGAAGTACATCAACAATGGCAAGACTTATGTTTCAAGTCCTCACAAGCTTTATGGACCAGATTCAAATGACACGGTATTGCAGCTACGCAAAAGAGGTATTGATCAGATAATTCTTGCGGGTATGTCAGCAAACCTGTGCACGGAATCACACATGAGAGAATTCATGGAGCAAGGTTTTGAAGTGCTGGTTGTTTCTGATGCAGTCGCAGCGGCTCAACTACCCGGCCTGGATGGATACGCGTCAGCCATGACGAATGTTCGGATGATCGCAAATTCAGTTAAAACAACAGATCAGACAATCAAACAGATTAAAGAGGAATTATAACCTGGGGGGCGCATTATTAGAGGTGATAAGCCTGCTACTTGCCTTATCAGGTGCCACGAATTAATGCGCTTTTTTTAATCTCTATGTGTGGTGTTGCTGACCGACAGTGAATTATGACCGCTTTGGGGAATGATGATTGGTGGCGGAGTCGTCATCATTTACCAAATAGGTAGGCATTCGCCCCTTGCCCTTGATATCAATATCGCCTCGTGGTTCTACCTTAAAGCGGTCCTTGACACGTTTGTAAACTGCCTCCGAGACATGGGTTTGGCCAGCAACACCGTGTGACTCCATACGGCTCGCTATATTCACCGTATTGCCCCACAGGTCATAGATGAACTTCGACTTGCCAATGACACCGGCAACGATTGGCCCACAGTTGATTCCGATGCGGATCTGTAATGAAGTGCCATGCTGTGCATTGAACTGATCGATGGAACGATGCATTTCATGAGCCATTACCACCATCGCCACGGGCGGGTTGTCGAGCTCTACTGTAAGCCCGGTAACGGCCATGTAGCAGTCACCGATTGTCTTGATTTTCTCAATACCCAGACGGTGCGCTGATTCGTCGAATGCCGTAAAGAGATGGTTGAGCATTGTCACAAGGTCTTTGGGGGAAACGCTGTCACTTAATGCAGTAAAGCCCACGATGTCCGCAAAGAGCACCGTTACCTCGGGGAAATTATCGGCGATTGTCTCTTCACCCTGCTTCAGGCGATCGGCGATCGGACCAGGCAGTATGTTGAGCAACAGACGTTCATTCTCTTCGTTCTTGCGTTGAATCTCCTCCGTCTGCTCTCGAATACTGACTACCATGGAATTGAAAGTTGAACTGAGACGCCCGAGCTCGTCCTGTGAAGTAACCACCACCTGTTGATCCAGATCCCCTTTCGAAACCTGGGCCGCGGCGCGATCAAGACGGGTGAGCGGGATACGGATGCTGCGCGTGATCGGGACGGCAATGGCGATACCAAGAAGCACAGCAGCCGCGAGAGTCATGCCGATAATCGTAGTCGATTTACGCATGATCGACTCTGCGTTGGCCAGCGAGTCGCTGGCCTTACGCGCTGCAAATACCCTGAGTCCCTTGAACTCGTTTTCGAGGAGTGCGACGTGGTGCGCCCCCTTTCCACGAGTGATGGCATCGGCGGCAGCCAAGTCTCCCGCGAGACGCAATTGAATGACTTCATCACGAATCGGTCGCCAATCAATCAACAACTGATAGACTTTTTTTACCATTTGCGGATCACCCAGAAACCGGGATTTCACCGTTTCGAGATGGCGCAGGGCGGCCTCATCGTGCATGGAGACCTGGGACTCATGGGCGCGGATCTTGTCGCGATCAATCGCGTGAGCGAGGTCTTTCATCTCGCGATGTATTTTAAGAGCCTCGATCGCGGCCGCATCGACGGAGCGGGTTACGGTAAACGGATGGTGGTATAGAGTGTCGCTCTGTTGCTTGAGGCGGTCCATTTGATACAGAGCAGAAAGGCCGAATATGACGATAAGAAAGACGAGTGCCCCGAATCCCAGGCCAAGCCGGTTCGCGATGCTCATGTCCAGGAACCACTTCCGCATGGAATCCTCCACTCATTAAATCCACGTTGATACATCGACCAGCAAAATCTATTGATCCAATTACACCAGAAATCTACAAACAAATATCAGGTCATAATGATTTATCAGATAAGCTCACAAGCTGCGTAGAATTATTTGCTATAGTACCGTTAATTTCCTGTATCAGCGAACAACTTTAAGGGTGCAGTAATGAAGTTGAATGAATCCACTATTTACAACTAAGAGTTAAAGTCGAGGAGCGTCACTATGCACAAAACCGCTATTGCCACCTTCTCTGAACTGGAAACATTTAAGCCCACTTATGCCCTGGTCGCTGATGTCGATCTTGTTGCCATACGTTTAGAGGAAGAAGAAAAGGTTTCTGTGCTCTATGGACGCTGTTTGCACCGTGGCGCGTTGATGGCGGATGGCCATATAGAAGGTGGGAATCTGGTGTGTGGCGTGCATGACTGGGACTACTGCTACAAATCCGGTGTGAGCTCCTACAATCCTTCGGAACGTCTACAGCGATTCAATTCATGGGTGGAGGGCGACAAGGTCTGGGTCGATGAGGATGAGATCAGAGTCTGGGCCGTGGATAACCCCCAGCCCTACGACCGGGATGCCTACCAGGGTTTGTATAAGGATATACACGGTGGGTCGGAAGAGCCGCACACCCACTATATCCAGCACCTGGCTGAACACGGCCTGTCAGAGGTCGGTCACCACGGTCGGGTCAATGCCATGGGCGTCCCACGGGACGAGCTGCCCAAGTGGGAACAGATTCAGTTATTGACAGCACAGTTGCACAAAGTCCCCTTGCTGGACGAACACCTCGTCGGAACCGGGGTCGTCATCGGTCCAAAGGCCAATAAGCCCCTGGTGCTGGACCGTCCTTTGTTCGTCTCAGACATGAGCTTTGGCGCCCTGTCTGAGGAGGCCAAAGTGACACTGGCAATGGGTGCCGAGATGGCAGGTACCGGCATCTGCTCCGGAGAGGGTGGCATGTTGAGTAACGAGCAAGCTGCTAATTCCCGCTATCTGTACGAACTGGCCTCGGCCCGTTTCGGCTACTCCATGGATAAGGTACAAAAGTGCCAGGCCTTTCATTTCAAATGTGGCCAGGGCGCCAAGACCGGTACCGGTGGTCACCTGCCAGGTAATAAAGTAAAAGGCAGGATTGCGGAGGTGCGCGGCCTCAAGGAAGGTGAAGCGGCCATTTCGCCATCGCGTTTTCCCGACTGGGACACGGTAGATGACTATAGGCGTTTCGCGGCGGAAGTGCGCGAAGCAACCGGAGGCATTCCCATTGGCGTGAAGCTTTCTGCCCAGCACATCGAACGAGATATAGAGGCGGCACTGCAAATCGGTGTCGACTACATCATCCTCGATGGCCGCGGCGGCGGTACCGGTGCTGCACCGCTCATCTTCCGCGACAACATTTCGGTGCCCACCATCCCGGCACTGGCACGTGCCCGCCGTTATCTGGACAACAAGGGCTGCAACGACGTGTCGCTGGTGATCACCGGTGGATTACGTTTGCCTGCCGATTTTATCAAGGCGATGGCATTGGGTGCCGACGCCATCGCGGTCTCCAACTCTGCGATCCAGGCAATCGGTTGTCTGGGTATGCGGGCTTGTCACACCAATAACTGCCCGGTAGGTATTGCCACCCAGAAGCCCCATCTGCGCAAGCGCCTGAAGATAGAAAAAGGCGCTGAACAACTCAACAACTTTTTCCGCGCTTCCACCGAACTGATGCAGGTAATGGCCCGGGCCTGCGGTCATAATCATCTGAACAAGTTCTGCATCGACGATCTGACCACCTGGGATCGGGAGGTAGCTCATCTGACGGGTATCGCCTATGGCGGGGTGTCCCTGGACTGATTAACAAATGGAATATTATCGGACAGCTGAAGACAGGTTTAATCGTTTAAAGGATTACCCATTCGAGCCTCATTATGTCCAGCTTAATGAACTTCGGATGCACTACGTGGATGAGGGGCCCAGGGATGGCAGGCCTATTTTGATGCTACATGGGGAGCCCACATGGTCCTATTTATATCGCCATATGATTCCAGCCTGTGCGTCAGCCGGGTACCGTGTCATTGCACCGGATTTAATTGGATTTGGAAAATCGGATAAACCAAAAAAGATTAGTGACTATTCGTTTAAAGTCCACGTGGACTGGATGAAAGGTTTTATTCAATCGCTTGATTTGAAGAATATGACACTGGTTTGTCAGGACTGGGGCTCTCTCGTTGGGCTAAGACTCGCCGCTGAAAATGAAGATCGCTTTGCAGGTATTGTAGTGGGTAATGGAATGTTGCCAACAGGTGAAAAGAAAATGCCCCCTGCATTCA
>QIFB01000113.1 GCA_003230545.1 Gammaproteobacteria bacterium
ATCCCTGGATATGCGGGCGCTGCAGCCGTGAATTTACCCGGGAGAACCTGCGGGAGCTTACCGTGCATCACCGTGACCATAATCACGACAGAAATCCACCGGACGGCAGTAACTGGGAACTGCTGTGCATGTATTGCCATGACAACGAACATGCGCGCTACCTGGATGAACCGCAGGGGAGTGCCGGTGGTGGTGGCCGACAGGAGCCGGGTGCTTCGCATAATCCGTTCACGGGTCTCAAGGATCTGCTGAAGGACGGGGATTAGCTGCAATTTCGGGTTACGCCCTTCGGGCTAACCCTGGCGGAATGAATTCCACCCTACAGCAGTGTTCTTTGTAGGGCCGAATTTATTCGGCCTGGTACCGGTATGCCACCACCGTTGAATTACGGATCGGTGTAGTGAACCGCGGTGATGACATAGCCGAACGTGACCTCGTCGTCCAGCGTCTTCTGCATCAGTGCCTTTGCCATGGGCGAGTCCATGCTGATCCAGCCCTTGCCGGGATCGAATTCGTCAGCGCCGACCACGCGGTACACGTATTCCTGTCCCTGCTCATCCTCCAGTGTTACCCGGGCCCCGAAGAACACCCGTTGCCGGTCGGTTGGCGGTGCATCGACGACCTTCAGTTCCGGCAGGCGTTTTTGCAGGTAACGTACGCGCCGGTCAATCTCGCGCAGTTCCTTTTTCCGGTAGATATACTCGGCATTCTCCGAGCGATCGCCTTCGGCCGCGGCGGCCGTCAGTGCCCGGGTGACGCCGGTGCGGCGCATCCAGAGCGCCTTGAGTTCGGCCTGCAGCGCCTCGTGCCCGGGCCGGGTGATATAGGGTGAGGATTTCGGTGCCGGTGGGCGGTAGCGACCCATGCAGTCTGTTCCCTGGTCCAATCAAGCAGGTGAATACCTTATCAGTTAGCCGACCTGTGTGTCAGCAGTCCTGCGTCCGGGGCTGGCGGGGGCTGCCGGTTGGCAGCATAATGAAACCAGTCACGGTTGCCATTCGGCAGCCCAGCCACGGGAGGTCGCATGTACAGAGTCATCGCAGGCAGTCTGCTGCTTGTCCTCAGCATGACAGTGAACGCAGCCGTGTCCGGCAAGGAAGTCAGTTACCAGGCCGGCGCTGTCACGCTCAAGGGATATCTCGCCACCGATACCGCCGTACAGGGCAAACGTCCCGGTATCCTGGTCGTGCACGAGTGGTGGGGACTCAATGCCTATGCGCGCAAACGCGCTGACATGCTTGCAGCACTTGGTTATACCGCGCTGGCTATCGACATGTACGGTGACGGCAGGACGGCCGAGCATCCCGATGATGCCGGCAAGTTTGCCGGGGCCATTGGCAAGGACCCGGAACTGATGAAGGCGCGTTTCATGGCGGCACTGGAATTCCTCAACCGGCAGCCGGACGTGGATGCAAGCAGGACCGCGGCAATCGGTTACTGCTTCGGTGGCGGGGTGGTGCTGGAAATGGCACGCCAGGGGGTCGATGTTAATGCCGTGGTGAGCTTTCACGGCAGTCTCGGCGGTAATACCACGCCGGAAAAAGGGGCTGTCCGGGCGCGCGTGCTGGTCCTGAACGGGGGGGCCGACCCGTTTGTGACGGCGGAACAGATCGCCGCCTTCAGGGCGGAGATGGATGCCGCCGGTGCGAACTACACCTTTGTCAATTATCCGGGTGTGAAGCACGCCTTTACCAACCCGGAGGCGGACCGGCTCGGGGAACGTTTCGAACTGCCGCTGGCCTATGATGCCGACGCCGATGCCGCTTCGTGGCAGGCAATGCAGGATCTGTTCGGGGAGGTTTTTAAAGAGAGAACCGCTGATTAATTCCCGGTTCGTCATCCCGGCGAATGCCGGGATCCAGGAAAGCCAGCCACATGGATTCCGGCATTCGCCGGAATGACGGAAAATGAATAAATGAAAGGCCCTTAAAGCAAAGAACCCCGCACCAGTGCGGGGTTCTTTACGTTGATGCGGGTTGGTAGTTCCTTGTCAGGCCGGTGTGACGTTGGTGGCCTGCAATCCCTTTGGTCCCTGTTCAACATCAAAATTTACAGACTGTCCTTCGGCCAGTGTCTTGAAACCGTCACCGGAAATCGCGGAGAAATGCACGAACACATCTTCACCACCATCAGCGGGCGCAATAAAGCCAAAACCCTTGGACTCGTTAAACCATTTAACCGTACCTGTTGCCATGTAACACCTCTAAATTAAATATTGAAACGTAGAATCAATCGCAGATCGTGAAAGGTAATGTACAGGAGATGCAGCAAGGAACTTCCGAATATGACCAAATCCAAATTTGCAAATGAGTTTTCATGATATAAATGCCGGAGCAGATCGACTGGGTTGCCCCCCTGTGACTGTCCAACGGCCCGAATAGTACACCATGTGGGTCGATAAAGCACCAAATCCGGCCAGGTCAGAAAGCCGGCGAATCGGATGGGTGGCAGTGTTTACCGGCGGAGGAGCCGATGGCTGAATTACACGAGCGCTTGCAGCAGGACTGCCTTTTAGTGGGGCGGTTTCCCCTGTGTCACCTGCTGCTGATGCGTGATGCAAACTATCCCTGGTTCATCCTGGTGCCTGACCGGGAGGAGATCACCGAGATCTATCAGCTGGATGCTGCCGACCAGCTGCAGCTCACGCGGGAATCCACGGCACTTGCCACGGTACTCGCCGAACAGTTCCAGGCCGACAAGCTCAATATTGCCGCCATTGGCAACCTGGTGCCCCAGTTGCATGTGCACCACGTGGTGCGCTACCGGACGGATGCGGCCTGGCCTGCACCGGTTTGGGGCACGGTAGCGCCCATACCCTACACGGAAGCGGCGCTGGCTGGCGTGATCCGCAAGCTGCGCAAGGGCGCGTTGCCGGATCTTGTCTACCTGGTTGATGAGACAGGCCGGGAGTTGCCGCCGGCATGACCGATAGCGGCGAAATGACCCGTTTCAGGGAACGCCTGCTGGCACTGCAGCAGCAATTACTCGATCTGGTGGCGACCGGTAATGAGGCGGGTAGAACGGTCGAGCTTGACCAGGCACGGGTCGGGCGCCTGTCACGCATGGATGCCTTGCAGGGACAGGCGATGTCGCAGGCCATGAACCAGCGCCGGAAAATCGAACTGAAGCTGATTGATGCGGCACTGCGGCGCATCGAATCGGGTGAATACGGTTACTGCCTGTCCTGTGAAGAACCCATCGTGCGCGCCCGGCTCGAGCATGACCCGGCCGCGCGCTTATGCATCAGCTGTGCCAGCGCGGCGGAATCGTCCTGAGCGTCATCAGGCACGTATCAGCCGGATCTCGGTAATCTCCGCCGGCACGCCAAGCCGGTTCGGCGGGCCCCAGTAGCCGGTCCCCGCACTGACATACAGCCACATGCGTCCCTGTACCCGGTGCAGACCGGTGGTAAACGGTTGCACCAGGCCGATGGTGAGATTCCAGGGAAAGAACTGGCCCCCGTGAATATGGCCGCTGAGTTGCAGGTCGTAACCGGCGGCCGCACCGGCGAAGGCACTCTTTGGCTGGTGCGCCAGCAGAATGGCAATATCGGCACCGCCGGCATTCCGGCGCGCCTGTTCCGGATCCGAGGCATGTTCCGGCACGTAGCGGTGTGCGGAATAGTCGGTTGCGCCGGCCAGCAGCAGGCGCGCATCGTCATGCCGGATGATGCGGTGCGTATTGTTCAGGACCTGGATATCCAGGGTTTGCAGGAGATCGCTCCAGGTGAGAGCGTCCCAGTAATACTCGTGGTTGCCGGTCACGAAGAAAGTGCCGTGGCGTGATTGCAGCGCGGTCAGCGGGGCGACATCCTCCTGCAGCATCGAGGTCAGGCCGTCGACCAGATCGCCGGTAATCGCGACGAGATCCGGTTGCAGTTCATTGCAGCGCTCGACGATGCCCTGCAGGTAGTCGCCCTTGATGGTCGGGCCCAGATGGATATCACTCAGTTGCACGATGCGGAACCCGTCAAGTGCCGCCGGCAGGTTGTTCAGCGGGATGCTGACCTGCCTGACTTCAGCCAGCCGGCGCGCTTCGTGGTAACCGGCCCCGGCCATGACACCGGAGAGACCGACAATCCCGAGGTTCACGCCATTGGCGAGGAACTGCCGGCGCGCACTGTCCGTGCCCGCGGCGTCCGACGGGTGCCGGCGGTGTTGCCGCGACAGCGTGCGTGCATTCCGGATCACTGCGGCAATGCTGTCACGCAGCAGCAACAGCGGCGCCAGTATCAGGATAAAACCCATGTCGATGTAGGCCACCCAGGCAAGCATGTCGGTCAGTGCCGGTGCCTGCATCAGCATGCGGGTGAAAAACACGCCGGGGACGATCAGCAGTGACGCCAGCAGTGCCGACCAGACCGGCCGTCGCCATGGGCTGTGCGGTGCCAGCGGCCGGATCAGGCGCCAGGCAAGGTAGGCATGGAGGCTGAACCAGATGCTGATGAATACAATGGCAAACAGCATGCCGACAGAATAGCATGCGTACTGCGCGTTTTTTGCCCGGCGTGTGCGGTGCTATAGTGCCTGCCTGGCCACGAGCCGTAATTTCTGACCATTCATTGTTAACCAGTCCTTTTTATGCCCCTGCTGCGTCTCGAAAAGATAGCGCTGGCCTTTGGCCATCACAGCTTGCTGGATGAGGTGAACCTCGAGATCTTTCGTGGCGAGCGTGTGTGTCTCGTCGGGCGTAATGGCGAGGGCAAGTCCTCGCTGCTGCGCATTATCAATGCCGAGATCAGTGCCGATGACGGCAGCGTGTGGCTGCGACCCGGAATGCGCATTGCGCACCTGGCGCAGGACCTTACGCTGGACACGGATGAGTCGGTATTCGATGTGGTTGCCGGCGGACTGCCCGGCATCGGGCAGCTGATTTCCGACTACCACCAGGCGGCCGTGCAACTCGAGCAAGGCAGTGATGCCGCCGGATTGCAGCGGTTGGCCGACCTGCAGCACGAACTGGAGGCGGCCGGGGGCTGGCAGCTCGAGCAGCGCGTCGAGACCGTGCTGTCGCGGCTGGATCTTGGCAGCGATGAGGCATTCCGCACGCTGTCCGGTGGCTGGCAGCGGCGTGCATTGCTGGCGCGCGCACTGGTATCCGAGCCGGATGTGTTGTTGCTGGATGAGCCAACCAACCACCTGGACATCGACGCGATTACCTGGCTCGAGGAATTCATGGTCGACTATTCCGGCGCCTTGCTGTTTATCAGTCATGACCGTGCCTTCGTGCGCCGGCTGGCGACACGCATCATCGAGCTGGATCGCGGACAACTGACCTCCTGGCCGGGCGACTATGCCGACTACGTGCGCCGCAAGGCGGAACAGCTGGAGACCGAGGCGCGCCACAACGCGTTGTTCGACAGGAAACTCTCGAAGGAAGAGACCTGGATCCGCCAGGGCATCAAGGCGCGACGTACCCGCAACGAGGGCCGGGTGCGTGCCCTCAGGGACCTGCGCGAGCAGCGCCGCCAGCGTCGTGACCGTGTCGGCACGGCGAAGCTGCAACTGGAAACCGGTGAGCTGTCGGGCAAGCGGGTGTTCGAGGCCGAGGACATCAACCTCGCATTTGACGACAACACGGTGATCCGCGATTTCTCCGCCACCATCCTGCGGGGTGAGCGGATCGGTATCGTCGGGCCAAACGGCGTCGGCAAGACCACCCTCATCAAGGTGTTGCTGGGAGCGCTGCCGGCAGACAGCGGGCGCATCCGTCGCGGTACCCGCCAGCAGGTGGCGTATTTTGACCAGCAGCGCGATCAGCTCAAGCCGGACGTTACGGTGATGGATGCGGTCAACGCAGGGAGCCAGCGGGTCACCATCAACGGCCGCGACCGGCACGTGGCCGGCTACCTGCAGGATTTCCTGTTTCCCGGGGAGCGGCTGCAGTCACCGGTGAGTACGCTGTCCGGTGGCGAACGCAATCGCCTGTTGCTGGCGCGCCTGTTTGCGCAGCCGGCCAACCTGCTGGTGATGGACGAGCCCACCAATGATCTCGATGTCGAGACGCTGGAACTGCTGGAAGAACTGTTAATGGATTATGCGGGCACCCTGTTGCTGATAAGCCATGACCGCGCCTTCCTCGACAACGTCGTCACCAGCACGCTGGTGTTCGAAGGGGAGGGGCGCATCGGGGAGTACGTCGGTGGTTATTCCGACTGGCTGCGGCAGCGCAAACAGGCAGCTGCAGTGACCCCGGTAAAGCCACGCAAGCCGCCTGCAGAAAAAAAACCCGGCAGCCCGGATGGGCCTCGCAAACTCTCCTACAAGGACCAGCGTGAACTGGAGGCTTTGCCGCAGCAGATCGAGTCTCTCGAGGCCGAGCAGGCAGTGTTACAGGAAAAGACCAGCAACCCGGCGTTTTATCAACAGTCGCAGGATGAAATCACGGTGATGCTTGCAAGGCTGGAGACGGTTACAGCGGAACTCGAGAGCAGCTACAGCCGCTGGGAAGCGCTGGACTCATGAGATCATAATGCGCAGTCTGCATATTATCGGCAGCAAGGGCCCCGGTGGTGCAGAGCGTTTTTATACACGACTGCTGCAGGCACTCCACCGGGGCGGGCATGAAGTGCTGGCAGTCAATCCTCCCGACAGCCACGTTGCCCGCGAGCTGGGCAGGAACATCCGGCAACAGCATGTGCCGATGCGTTCCATTATGGATCTGGCTTCGCGTTGGCAAATCCGGTGCGCTATTCGCAGCTTCAGGCCCGATATTGTGCAAACCTGGATGGGTCGGGCGACCCGGCTGACCCGTTTGCGCCATGGTCAGCGGCCCGTCCATGTCGCCAGGCTGGGGAGTTATTACCAACTGAAGGGTTACCGCCATGCACACGCATGGGTCGGTATTACGCAGGGTATTCATGACTACCTGGTCGATTCGGGCCTGCCCGCGGAGCGGGTATTTAACATCGGGAATTTCGTTCCTGCAGTCAGTCCGGTGGCGCGGGAAATCCTGTCCGGCCTGCGCAGCAGCCTTGGTATTGAAGAAACGGGGCGCGTTGTGGTTGCAACCGGCAGGCTGCACCCGGTAAAGGGTTTCGAGGATCTGCTGGCTGCATTTTCACTGCTCCCGGAGACACTTGCCGGGCAGTCCCTGTACCTGGTGATTGCCGGTGACGGGCCGTTGCGCGACCAGTTGCATGCCGAGGCCAGTCGGCTGGGTATCGACAAGCGTGTCCGCTGGTGCGGCTGGCAGGATGAGCCCGGTCCGTTCATCGAGCTGGCAGATGTCGTCATCTGCCCGTCTCGCAATGAACCGCATGGCAATGTCATCCTGGAGGCCTGGAGTCACCGGAGACCGCTCGTTTCAACCGACACGAAAGGCGGTACCGAACTGATTGAAGATGGAGTCAACGGCCTGCTGGTTCCGTGCCAGGATCCGCGCGGGCTGGCGGCTGCAATGGAGGCACTGTTACAGGATGCCCGCCTGCGGCAACAACTGGTGCAGGCCGGACTGGCGACCATCCATCGAAACTTCAGCGAGGAGCAGATCGTCAGCGCCTATACCGGGATGTACGCTGCCCTTGCAGCAGGGCTGTAATACCCCGGGAAGGTCTGATGTATCGTCATTCGGTAGTGGCTCAGTTTGAGCCTGGCCGAATAAATTCGGCCCTGCGACACCTTGTATTGCAGGGCGGAATTCATTCCGCCTGACAAACCTGGCACCAAACTGAAGGGTTACTCGTGGTTATGCCCGCCGGGCCCGTGCACGTGGCCGTGCTCGATTTCCTCTGCATTGGCAGCGCGCACATCAACGATTTTCACATCAAAGTTCAGCTGCACGCCGGCAAGGGGATGGTTACCATCAACGGTGACGGTATCTTCCTCTACCTTGACGACGGTGACCAGCAGTGCCTGTCCCTCGGGTCCCTCTGCCTGAAACTGCATGCCTGGCTCGATCTCATCTTCCGACGGAAACATGTCGCGCGACACGGTTTGGGTACGTTCCGTGTCATGTTCACCGTAACCATCTTTTGGCGGGACGGATACGGAAAGCGCGTCGCCACTGAGCCTGCCGGCCAGTGCGTCCTCCAGCCCGGGAATGATGTTGTTCTCGCCGTGCAGGTAGCAAAAGCTGCCGTCGCTGGATTCGTCAAGAACATTTCCGTCGTTGTCCTTCAGGGTGTAGTGCAGCGTGACCACGCTGTGTTTGTCGATTTGCATGTAATGGCTCCTGATCCCGTGCGTCTGCGGCCGCGAATGCTATCACAATCACCCCGGCGCCTGCGGCCGGGCGGTTACCGGTGGTACCCGATTCGGTTAGACTCGGGCCATGGACTGGCAGGTCTATATCATTCTGTGTTCCGATCATTCGCTGTATACCGGCATCACGATCGATGTCAAACGCCGTCTGGACCAGCATGCCGGACAGGGCGGCGCAAAATACTTTCGTGGCCGGCAGCCAAAACAGCTCGTATATCTCGAAAACGGCCATACCCGCAGTTCTGCCAGCAAACGCGAGGCGGCCATCAAGCAACTCGGCCGCATGCAGAAACTCCGGCTGATTGACTCGGATCAGAACCAGCTGACGGCCTGATCTTACCGCCCGGAAGTGCCTGCCTTTTCCCCGGCACAAAAAAAGAACCCCGCAGCAAGCTGCGGGGTTCCGGGGTTGTGCTGTCAGACAGCGATCAGGCAGGTGTTACGTTGGTTGCCTGCAGACCCTTGGGGCCTTTCTGTACTTCGAAGTTCACCGACTGACCCTCGATCAGTGTCTTGAAGCCGTCGCCGGAAATCGCTGAAAAGTGAACGAAAACGTCTTCGCCGCCATCCATGGGGGCGATGAAACCGAAGCCCTTGGATTCGTTAAACCATTTAACAGTACCTGTAGCCATGTAAATTACCTCTGTTTAAATCAATTGTGATGGGTTCGATTGCAGTCCATTAACAGGTAATTTACAGCAGATACAACCAGGAAACTTCCGGAAAAAACCCAAATAATGTGCAGCGGGCGCAAGTGTACCCGAGTCTGGTGACGGGATGCAAATCGGCGCTGCCGCTGAAATTGCCGGGTGGATACAGCCGTGCCCGGTTTCACGGAACCTGATCAGGATAGCGGACGTCAGCGTGGAGCTTCAGCTGGACTGATCGGTTGCCGGTTTGCGTGATCGCGAGGTGTTCTTGCGCGGGGACTTCTTGGTTTCCAGGGTGAACCAGTCATCCCTGGTAATTTCGTGAAAATGGTCTGCTTCATCGATCAGCAGTTTTGACGTGGTGGCGGGGACCGCGGCGATTTCCACACGTACCCCTTCGGATTTCAGGTGGCGCACCAGCTCGACGTAGTCCGAGTCACCGGACATGATAATAATGGTATCGACCTTGCTCGCGAGCTGGGTGGCCTTGATGGACAGCGGGATGTCCGCACTCTTGTGGCAGGGGCGTACCGAGCCGTGATAATTTGTATGCAGACGCTCTTTCAGTTTCGATGAAATCTGCCGGCCTTCGCGAAAATACACCAGCCGGTTGAGTCCGCGGTTACCCAGCAGTCGCGGTACCAGGGTGTCGAAATTCAGCATGGTATTCGGCTTGTTGGTCTCCGAGTGAATGCTGCGCTCGATGTTGTTGCCATCCACAAGTATGGCGACTGACTGGTTGATGACGACGACATCGGTCGGTGTTTGCGTCATTTGGTTCCCTTGTCTGTCAATGGGCGTTGTGAGCCGGGAACAGCATCATACCCGATTGGC
>QIFB01000077.1 GCA_003230545.1 Gammaproteobacteria bacterium
ACCATCATGCTGTTCAACGTGTGGGGACTGATCTGGCCGAACCAGAAAAAGATCCTTGGCATGGTGGAAGCCAGTGCCGACGAGATCGCCGGCGCCAAGAAGGTGGCCCTGATGGCCTCGCGCACCAACACGCTGCTGTCCATCCCCATGCTGATGTGCATGGTCGGACAAGGTCACGGCCTGCCATTCTGACACAGTAGCGTAATACCCGGACAAGTTTGGGCCAAATTGTGCCACTACGGTGCCTTTCAGGCATTTGCCTGAACCCTGAACAGACTATAAAATCAGCAATATCAGTGATGGCAGTCTTTAACCGGGCTGCCTTTTTCTTTTGCGGATAGTGCACACATAATGGCTGATCATCTTATGTCAACGTATACCCGCCTGCCAGTACGGTTCGAACGTGGTGAAGGTATCTGGCTGTGGGACACGGAAGGCAGGCAGTACCTTGATGCCCTCAGCGGGATCGCGGTATGCGCACTTGGGCATGCCCACCCCGGTGTCGCCCAGGCACTTGCCGAACAGGCCCGTCGCCTGGTGCACACATCCAATCTGTACGGCATCGATCTGCAGGAACAGCTTGCCGACCGCTTGTGCAAAATCTCGGGCATGGAACGCGTGTTTTTCTGCAACTCGGGTGCCGAGGCCAACGAGGCCGCCATCAAGATTGCACGCCTGTACGGGCACGGCAGGGACATCACCTGTCCGGCGATCATTGTTATGGAAAACAGTTTCCATGGCCGCACCATGGCAACACTCACGGCCACCGGCAACCGCAAGGTCCAGGCCGGTTTCGAGCCCCTGGTCAGGGGTTTTATCCGGGTACCGTTCAACGACCTCGAGGCAATCCGGACAATCGCAACCACCAAGAGTGACGCGGTGGCGGTACTGGTCGAACCGATCCAGGGTGAAGGCGGCATCAATGTACCGGACGAAAATTACCTGGCAGGTATCCGCAGCATCTGTGACGAGCAGGGCTGGCTGATGATGCTCGACGAGATACAGACCGGCATCGGACGCACCGGCAACTGGTTCGCCTTTCAGCATGAGTCGCTGTTACCGGATGTGGTTACCGTGGCCAAGGCACTGGGCAACGGTGTACCAATCGGCGCCTGTCTGGCACGCGGCAGCGCGGCCGAATGCCTGCAACCCGGCAGCCATGGCACCACGTTTGGCGGCAACCCGCTGTCTGCCCGGGCCGCGCTGGCGGTACTTGATGCCATCGAATCCGATGACCTGGTCGCAAATGCCCGTGCCATAGGGCAACAACTGCTGGAAGGCTTTAGAAACAGCCTGTCAGACACCGCCGGGGTCACCGACATCCGCGGCAGCGGCCTGATGATCGGGATCGAGCTCGATCGTCCCTGCGGCGAGCTGGTCAGGCGCGCACTGGAACGTGGCCTGCTGATCAATGTCACGGCGGACCGGGTGGTGCGGCTGCTGCCGCCACTGGTTACCACGGACCACCAGGCTGAAATTATTATCGAGAAAGTCAGCGATCTGGTCTCCGAATTCCTGGCGGAGTAATCATATGTCCACACGACATTTCCTCAGCCTGCTTGATCTTTCCCCGGATGAACTCCGGGGAATCATGGCGCGCGCATCAGAGCTCAAGGCCATCAACCGTTCAGGGGAGCTGCACGAAACGCTGAAAAACCGGATTCTCGCCATGATCTTCGAGAAGTCATCCACGCGCACACGGATGTCATTCGAGGCAGGCATGGCGCAACTCGGCGGACATGCCATCTACCTGTCACCGCGCGATACCCAGATCGGTCGTGGCGAACCCATCGAGGACACGGCACGGGTACTGTCGCGTATGGCAGATGCCATCATGATACGGACCTTTGAGCACAGCAAGATTGAGCGTTTCGCCGCCTACTCGGAAGTCCCGGTCATCAACGCCCTGACCGATTTGTACCATCCCTGCCAGCTGCTGGCCGACATGCTGACCTGGATCGAACACCGGGGTGATATCACCGGCAAGACAGCCGCATGGATTGGCGATGGCAACAACATGTGTCACTCCTATATCAATGCCGCACGGCAATTCGGTTTCAGGCTGCACATTGCCGCGCCACCGGGCTATTCGCCGGATGCACAACTCGTGGCAAATGCCGGTTCGTGTGCCGTCCTGTTTGACAACCCGCTGGAGGCGGCCGCCGACGCCGACCTGGTGGTGACCGACGTATGGGCCAGCATGGGACAGGAAGAAGAACAGGCACGACGCATCAAGGCATTTGCGGATTTCCAGGTCAATGCAGCCGTCATGTCGGCCGTCAGACCAGATGCCCTGTTCATGCACTGCCTGCCGGCACACCGTGGCGAAGAAGTGTCTGCAGCCGTTATCGACGGCCCGCAAAGTGTTGTCTGGGATGAAGCGGAAAATCGCCTGCACGCACAAAAGGCGCTGCTTGAATTTCTGGTCGCGCCCGGAGCCTCAACCAGCAGCTGATACCCCATGTGCAGACTCGCCGCCTACCTCGGTCCCGCGATTCCCCTGCAGCAGCTTCTGCTTGAACCGCCGCATAGCCTGTACCGGCAGTCCTGGGAGCCGCGGGAACTTACATATGCAAAACTGAACGCCGACGGTTACGGGTTTGGCTGGTACGGGCCGGACGACAAACCGGCAATCTATACCAGTGCACTGCCGATCTGGTCGGACAGTAACCTGCCCCACCTGGCCCGCTCGCTGAGCCAGCCGCTGTGGCTTGCCGAGGTACGCAGCGCCACGCCGGGCAACCCGGTCCATCAGTTCAATACGGCGCCATTCCTCGATGACACGCTGCTCTATGTACACAACGGCTTTATCCGTGAATTTCACCGGCAGGTGCTGCAGCATATCAACGCCATGCTGGAGCCCGGCATCGCTGCAGATATTAACGGCAACACCGATTCCGAGTACCTGTTTGCCTGCCTGCGCCAGCTGCTGGCAGACGACCCGGGGCTGTCGATTCCCGCTGCCCTGGAAAGACTGTTTGAACTGCTGGCAGACTGGGCCGGTGATTACCCGGCATTGATGAACTTCGTAATCACGGACGGGCAACGGCTGTATGCAACCCGGCACGGCTTCAACCACGAGTGCCCGTCCCTGTATTACACGACCGATGATGAACTGTTTCCAGGTGGCCAGGTCATCGCATCGGAATGCCTGACCGGTGACAGTTTCTGGTCGCCGGTACCGGAACATCACATCCTCATCCTTGATCCCGAAAAACCGCCTGAACTGCAGGCATTGTGAGTTCAGCTGCACTGCTCGATGAACTGCGGGTGGCGCAGTCGCTGGTTGCAGGACTCGCGCAAGACCTCGACGCAGCGGACTGGCGCAGCCAGGCCCATCCCGACCTCAGCCCGCCGGGCTGGCACCTGGGCCACTGCGCGTTTACCGAAACCTGCTGGCTGCAGGAAGTCATCCTCGGTGATGACCGGTTCACCGCGCCGGTCGCCCGACTCTATACACCGGCACGGACACCAAAGTCCGAACGCGGCGCACTACTGCCACTGCCACTGGCATTAACTGCCTGGGTACAGGAATTGCAGTCATATAACATGGCCATCCTGGAACACCCGCCGGTCGAAGTCAGCGGCCACCCGCTGATGCAGGATGATTATCTGCTGCACTTCCTGGTCCAGCACTACAGCCAGCATTTCGAGACCATGGTCATGGCACTGACGCAGCAGGCACTTGCCGCTGATGATGGCGATTTCAGCATTGCCCGGCCGCTGCAGGCGGTAACCGGCAAATCGGAAAGCTGCCACATCGATGCCGGCCACTACCGGGTCGGCGGCCAGGCGCCGGTGGCGTATGACAACGAGTTACCGGCACAACAGGCCACCCTCGGGTTCTGCGCAATCGCCGTACAGCCGGTCACCAACGGTGAATACCTGGCGTTCATGGAAGCCGGCGGTTACCGGAATCCGGAGCTGTGGGATGTCGCCGGACGGAAATGGCTGCAACAATCGGACGCCAGCGCGCCAGACCACTGGCGCCGCAACGCAGACGGTCACTGGTACGGTGTCGGCATTCGCGGCCCGTACACCCTGACCGGGGATGATGTGCTGCATGGCATTTGCTGGCACGAGGCGCAGGCCTTTGCCCGCTGGGCCGATGCGTGCCTGCCGCACGAACACCAGTGGGAAGTCGCCTGCCGTCTGCATCAACTGGAGCAGACCGGCCGCGCCTGGGAATGGTGTGACAATAGTTTCTACCCGTACGCCGGTTTCCGCTCATTCCCTTATGAAGACTCTTCAGGAGCATGGTTTGACGGCAACCACTACAGCCTGCGCGGTGGCAGCCTGCATACCCGTCCGGCCATCAAACGCGCTGCGTTCCGCAACTTCTACCAGCCCGACAAGCGTCACATCTTCGCCGGCCTCAGGCTGGCGTACTCCTTGTAGGTTAGGTCAGGTGCACATTACCGACAAGATTAATTGCAGGACCGGCCCTTTATGCCCACTGGGGTGCCGGCCGGGAATTCATTCCCCGCGAGGCGCGGGTCCTACCCGGGGTTCAGATACACTGTGATCCAACCTGCGTTTTCTGCAATCACCGGGTTACGCAACGGTATAATGACCCGATGAAACAAACCCCGGCACCGGGTTCGGAATCAAAACAGCTCGGCAAGGGCATGATTATCGCTGCCTGGCTGTTGCTGCTTGGCTTGCTGACCTGGTTTTTCAATGACCAGCTGGGCCAGCAGCACAATCCGAATCAACAGGTCATGTCGGCCATGTCCCCCGATGGCCAGCCGGAAGTAATACTGCAACGCAACCGCTTCGGACACTATGTTGCGAGCGGTCTGATCAACACACAACCGGTCGTGTTCATGCTGGATACCGGCGCGACGGATGTGTCGATACCGCTGCCGGTTGCGGAAAAACTCGGCCTGGAAAAGGGGCAACCCCTGATGTATCAGACCGCCAACGGGACCATCCGCGCCTGGCAGACTGTCATCGACGAAATCAGCCTGGGTGAACTCCGTGTCGGCCCGGTACGGGCCAGCATCAACCCGGGGGCACAGGGTAACGAAATCCTGCTGGGCATGAGCTTCCTGAAGCAGCTGGACTTTAACCAGCAAGGCAATACACTGACGCTGAAATATCCATCCCGGAACTGATCGCAAATGCACTTTTTTGAACAGCTGACCCGCTGGACCGGAGAGCTCTCGGGACTGCTGTGGGAAAGCCCGGTCACCCTGCTGGTGCTGCTGGGCACCGGTTTCTACCTGACCGTGCGCATGGGGCTGGTGCAGGTACGCGGCTTCCGCCATGCAGTCAGTCTGATCAGCGGGAAATACAGCAGTGCGCAGGACGTCGGCGAGGTCTCGCACTTCCAGGCACTGTCCACCGCCCTGTCGGCCACCGTGGGTACCGGCAATATTGCCGGGGTGGCCACCGCCATCTCGCTGGGCGGCCCGGGCGCCCTGTTCTGGATGTGGGTCACGGCCGTCTTCGGCATGGCCACAAAGTTTACCGAATGCACCCTGTCACTGAAATTCCGCCAGGTGGCACCCGACGGCTCGGTGGCCGGCGGACCGATGTATACCCTGCTACACGGCCTGCAGATGCGCCGCACGGCCGCGGCGTTTGCCGTGTTTGCGCTGATTGCCTCGTTCGGCATCGGCAACATGGTGCAGGCCAACTCGGTCATGGACGGACTTGGTTACCTGTTTCCGGAGCTGCACGAATCCGCGTGGCTGGTCGGCGTGCTGCTGGCCGTGTTTGTCGGCATGGTCATCCTCGGTGGCGTCAGGCGCATTGCCAGCGTGGCGAGCACCCTGGTGCCGTTCATGGCCATCCTCTACATTGCCGCCGCCACACTGGTGCTGATCAGTCACGCCAGCGAGATTCCCGCTGCCTTGAGTACCATCATCAACCTTGCGCTGAACCCGTGGGCCGTCGGTGGCGCCGCGGTGGGTGAAGCCATTCGCTGGGGCGTGGCCCGCGGCCTGTTTTCCAACGAGGCCGGACTCGGCTCCTCACCCATAGCGCATGCGGCCGCCCGCACCAATGAGCCGGTGCGCGAAGGGCTGGTCGCCATGCTGGAACCGTTCATCGACACACTGATCATCTGCACCATGACCGGCCTGGTGATCGTGGTTACCGGGGTATTTGCGGAAAGCAATGATGCCCTGATGGGGGCTGCGCTGACGGCCCATGCATTCAACAGCTCGCTGGGCGATGCCGGGGCCTGGGTAGTCGGCGTCGGGCTGACGCTGTTCGCCTTCTCCACCATCATTGCCTGGTCGTATTACGGCGACCGCTCTGTCTATTTTCTGTTCGGCGAGCGCGCCGTACTGCCGTACCGGGTGATCTATACCCTGCTGGTGGTGATCGGCGCGGCCGTCCCGTTGCAGCTGGTCTGGAATATCGCGGACATCACCAACATCCTGATGGCGCTGCCCAACCTGCTCGGCCTGATACTGCTGGCGGGGCTGGTGAAAAAACTCAAGGATGATTATTTCTCCCGACCGCACGAAACGACCTGATTCGAAATGTTACTGGAAGTTCTTGACAAGGAGCTGCTGGAGGGTGTGCGCACTGCCCTCGCCGAAGACATCGGCAGTGGTGATATCACCGCGGCACTGGTTCCGGAATACACGAACACAACGGCAACGGTGGTTTGCCGTGAAGCCGCCGTGTTGTGCGGCATGGCCTGGTTCAATGCCGTGTTCGCGGAACTCGATACCGGCATCATAGTGGACTGGCAGGCACGCGATGGCGACCGCCTCGGGCCGGACCAGCACATCTGTACTGTCACGGGAGCGGCCGCCCCCATCCTGACCGGGGAGCGCACGGCACTGAACTTCCTGCAGACCCTGTCCGGTACGGCAACGCTGGCGCGTCGCTACGCCGATGCAGTCAGCGGCCTGCCCGTTAAAATTCTCGATACCCGCAAGACCCTTCCCGGTCTGCGCCAGGCACAGAAATACGCCGTGCGCACCGGCGGCTGCCACAACCACCGCATGGGACTGTATGACGGCATCCTCATCAAGGAAAACCACATTGCCGCCACCGGCTCCATCGAGCAGGCTGTGCTTGCTGCACAGGCAGCAAGCCCGGGGATGCCGATAGAAGTGGAAGTGGAGAACCTGGACCAGCTCAATGCAGCACTCGCTGCCGGCGCTGACAAGCTGTTACTGGATAACTTCAGTACCAGTCAACTGACCGCTGCCGTCAATCAGGTCGCCGGGCGCGCAACCCTCGAGGCATCCGGCGAAATTGATCTGGAAACTATTCGTGACAAGGCCGCCACCGGTGTAAATATGATCTCCATCGGAGCGCTGACGAAACATATCCGGGCAATCAATTTCTCCATGCTGTTCAGATAGATATCCGGCTCCCGTAGCTGCCAGCGAAAATAGCACGCGGGTTGTGCTTCCCTGAACCCGCGGCATCCGCTGCTGTGTTCCGGTATAGTGGCGCGTCTCACACCACTACTTAGCACTACCAGCCTTGATAAACACACCGCAAACCAGCGCCCCGCGCCGGGACTACATTTCGCGCGCAGAGCTGAAACGACTCAGAACCAACAGGGTAATGCCCAACCTGGTCAAGATTCCGCTGTTCTTCGGAATCATGATTTATCTTACCTGGCTGGCCTGGACCACCGGGTCCAGCCTGCTCAAGTGGTCGGCATACCTGGCGCTCGGTTACCTGTGGATGGGTATTGTCACCTTCATGCACGATGCCACCCACAATACCCTGTTCAGGAAACCCTGGAAGAACTGGGTGTTCGGTATCATTTCAATGGTTCCACTGATGGCGTCCTTTATCGCATTCAAGGATGACCATATGGAGCACCATCGCTACAACCGCTCCCCGAAGGACCCCGACGCATTCACCATGGGCAAGCGTGGTGTACTCGACTTTGTGGCATTCTACGGCTACATCGTGGCAGGTGCCCTGCTGAGTTTCGTGCACTTCAATTTCATCTACCCGGTCCAGCGCTTCAATGCCAGAAAGTGGGGAATACACCTGTTTGAAACCCTGCTCAAGATCGCCTGCTACTGGGCGCTGCTGGCCTGGGCACAACAACACGGCGTGCTTGGCAAGACTCTGGAAGTGTGGCTGGTGCCGGTGTTTGTCTTCTCGGTGTTTAACTCGATCCGTTTTATCGCCGAACATTATGAGACTCCCTGGAATCAGGGGCAGCTGACAGGTTCGCGTACGGTCACTTCAAACCCGCTACACAGTTTCTTCTGGAACAACATTAACTGGCACATCGGTCACCATATATATCCGACGGTGCCCTGGTATAACCTGATCGAGCTTCACAAGCTGATGAAACCGGCCATAGAAGCCGAGGGTGCCATTGTGGACAAGAGCTATACCGGGGTGTTTCTGCGTGCGCTGGCACGCGGCCCCGAGTCCGAGCAGAGACTGGAACAAATGCTGGCGAAACGCCGGCTGGCAGAGGCCTGAAATCCCGGATGTGACCGGCAATACATCCGTGACATGGCCACATCGCACTTCCCGCATAGCCTCTTTTTTTTGTGACCGCGGTTACAGAAATCACCCGGTCTGTCGATAGTCATCTGTGCAGATGTTGCCTGTCTGCCTGATCCGTTATCCAGTTGCAGGTTCAAGATGAGACAGCGTAACGTACAGGGCTTCACCCTCCCCGAAATCATTATCACGCTGGGTATTGTTGCCATCATTCTGTCTACCGCAGTGCCCTCGATCAGCACGACCATCAAGAACAGCCGGCTGTCCACCCACCTGAACAGCGTGGTTGCGGACATACACTACTCGCGCAGCGAGGCCGTCAAGCGGGATGTGCGCGTTATTATGTGCCGCAGCCTGTATCCGAACGCCAACGTACCAAGTTGCAGCGGTAATACACAAGTCTGGACAACCGGCTACATTATCTTCGCGGATGACGGCACCAACACCAACAACTGGTACAACGCGGGATCCGACACCCTGCTGCGCCGTGGCCAGGCGGCCGCTGCGGGCATCAATATGCGGACCAATGGGATCTGGAACAATAATCTCGAATTCAACCCGGACGGGTCAACCAACGAGGGTGGTACCGCTTATATGTCACTTTGTGACGGTCGGGGCCCCGAGTATGGAAAACAGATCATGGTCGCACGTAACGGCATCCCGAAAATGTACTCGAAAAATATCCCGGACTGCTCTCCTTCATGAGAC
>QIFB01000089.1 GCA_003230545.1 Gammaproteobacteria bacterium
TGGCGCGCAGCGAGTTCACGGCGAACCAGGCGCGCGTCAAGCAGTCACGTGAGAAACTGCAGCGCACTTCCATCAAGGCGCCGTTCAACGGCGTGGTTACCGAACGTTTTATCCAGACCGGTGAATGGGCGGATGCCGGCACGGCGGTAGTCCGGCTGGTCGATACCGCGTCACTGGAGGTACAGGCCTGGGTACCGGTGTCCGTGCTGCCGTTTGTGGCAACGGGTATGGAGCTGGGTTTTATAGCGGCCGGCGCCGAAGGCATCGGCCGGGTGCGCACCCTGGTGCCGGTCGGCGACCGGCAATCACGGCTCTACGAATTGCGGCTGACCCTGGACGAACCGAACTGGTCTTCCGGGCAGAGCGTGCGCATTGCCATTCCGGCAGCCGAGTCACGCCGTGCCACGGTGGTGCCGCGTGATGCACTGGTACTGCGCCGTGACGGGGTCAGCGTGTTCCGCATCGGCAGCAGCAACATCGCGGAGCAGGTCAGCGTAACTACCGGCATTGCCGATGGTGACTATATCGAGGTGTCCGGCGGCATTATGCCGGGTGACCGCGTAATTATCCGTGGCAGCGAGCGTTTGCAGAGTGGCCAGACCGTCCAGGTCTCGGAGGAACTGCCGGGGACGTGAGTCTGCAGCGCTACATGCTGGACAACCATATCGCCGCGCTGGTAGCGGTGTTGCTGGTACTCCTGTTCGGCATTGTCAGCCTGACCCGCCTGCCGGTCCAGCTGACCCCCGAGGTTGAACGCCCGACGATCACCATCAATACCGACTGGCGTGCCGCGGCACCGGAGGAAGTCGAGGCAGAGATCATCGAGCCGCAGGAAAAGGTGCTGCGCGGCCTGCCCGGCATGACCGAGCTGGAGTCCAATGCGCAGCGTGGCCGCGCCCGGATCACGATTACCTTTGCCGTCGGTACCGATCTGCAACGCGGCCTGATCGAGGTCCTCAACCGCCTCAACCGCGTCAGGAGCTACCCGGATGATGCGGATGAACCCCGGCTGAGCACAGTGGGGGTCCGCAGCCAGGCGATTGCCTGGTTCATTATCCGTACCACTCCGGAAAATCCTCGCGATATCGAGTCCTACCGCGACTTCCTTGAGGAAGTGGTGCAGACCCGCTTTGAACGGGTCCCGGGGGTGGCGCGTTCCGAGTTGCGCGGCGGGCGTGAACGCGAGGTCCGGATCACCTTCGATCCCTACAAGGCGGCAAGCCGCGGCATCGAGTTGCCGGTGGTCGCGCGTCTGGCCGGCGGCAACGACAATATCTCGGCCGGTGACGTGGATGTCGGCAAGCGCCGCTACACGGTGCGTTACACCGGCGCCTATGACGTGACCGAGCTGGGCGGGCTGGTGCTCGACTGGCGTGGCGGGCGTCCCGTGTACCTGGCCGATATTGCCGATATCAATATCGAATTCGCCGATCGCGAGAGTTTTGTCATCAACAAGGCGGGCAATGCCATTGCCGTCAACGCACACCGCGAGATCGGCGTCAACGTGCTTGAGGTCATGGCCGGGCTGCAACAGGCATTCACTGAATTGCAGGACGGACCGCTGGCGCGCGCCGGCCTGTCGATCGAGCAGGTATATGACGAGACCGTTTATATCTACCGGTCGCTGAAGATGCTGGGCGGCAACCTGGCGCTGGGTATCCTGCTGGCCGTTGCCGTGCTGTGGTGGTTCGTACGGCGCCTGCGGGTGACCTTGCTGGTGGCGTTCTCCATCCCGGTGTCGCTGATATTTTCGTTTATCGTGCTATATGCCACCGGCCATACCATCAACGTGATCTCGATTGCCGGGCTGGCATTTGCCGTCGGCATGGTGCTGGATGCCTCGATCGTGGTGCTGGAGAACATTGTGCGCCTGCGCGAGGGCGGCATGGCCAGTGAGGCGGCGGCAATCCAGGCGCCGGCCCAGGTCCAGGGCGCACTGATTGCCTCGACCGCGACCACGGTGGCGATCTTCCTGCCGGTGGTGTTCCTGCCGGACGAGGCCGGCCAGCTGTTTGCCGACCTGGCATTGACCATCGCTTTTGCCGTGGTAGCCTCCATGCTGGTTGCACTGCTGGTGCTGCCGACACTCAGCCGGCACTGGTTGCAGCGGGTCAGCAATGAAGATCCACATACGCTATGGTGGGATCGCATTACCCGAAAAATCATGGCGCTCACCGGCGTAGAGCGCCAGCGCCGTGTGTGGATCGCATTGCTGATTGCGGTGCCGCTGGTACTGACGGGGTTGCTGAAACCCGATGCCGATTACCTGCCGGAGGGCAACCGCAACCTGGTATTTGCCTTTATTCAGCCCCCGCCCGGGATGAACCTCGATCATGTCGAGAAGGAAATGGGGCAGGTGATTGCACGGCGCCTGGAACCCTATGTGACCGGGGAGCTGGAACCGGTGATCCAGCACTATTTCTTTGTGGCCTACCGCGGCGGCGTGTTCATGGGTGCGCGGGCACAAGACGCAACACGGATCAATGAGGTAGTGCCGGTCATCAATTCGGTGATCCACGGTTTTCCGGATACCCGGGGTTTTGCACAGCAGCGTTCGCTGTTCGGCGGCCGCAGCGGCCGCCGCATCGAGATGAACCTGCAGTCACGGCATCTCGACAGCCTGCTGGATGCCGCACGCACTGGCGAGCAGGCGGTGCTGGAAATCTGGCCGGGCGCACGCATTCGTCCGATTCCGGGACTGGAACTGGCCGAACCCGAATTACAGCTGGTACCGAACGAGCGCCGCATCGCCGAGGCGGGCTGGGACCGGGCGACCATCGCCAGCGTGGTCAGGGCGCTGGGTGACGGCTTGTTCGTCGGCGAGTATTTCGACGGTGAGGAAACCCTGGACATCATCGTGCGTGCAACGCCGTGGCGGACGCCGGAGGAACTGGCCTTTATACCCGTGATGACGCCGAAGTCCGGGGTGTTGCCAATCAATGAACTGGTTGAGGTGGTGCGCACCGCCGGTCCTGACCAGCTGCGTCGCATTGACCGGCGGCGCACCATCACCCTGCAGATCACGCCGCCGGATGGCGTGTCACTGGAGCAGGCCATCGAGACGCTGCGTACTGCAGTTGAACCACAGGTGCGCAACTTGCTGCCGGCCGATGGTGATGTGCGCTACAGCGGTGCAGCGGACAAGCTCGAGCAGGCGCTGGTAAACATGAGCGGCAGTTTTATGTTCGCGATCCTGATTCTCTACCTGTTGATGAGCGCGCTGTTCCGTTCCTTTCGTGACAGCTTGCTGGTGATACTGGTGTTGCCGCTGGCCACGGTGGGCAGTGTCGTCGCCTTGCAGCTACTGAACGTGGTCACGTTCCAGCCCATGGACCTGCTGACCATGATTGGCTTCATTATCCTGCTGGGCCTGGTGGTCAATAACGCCATCCTGCTGGTCTACCAGACGCGCGCGGCTGAACGTAGCGGCATGGCGCGGCGTGATGCGGTGGAGCAGGCCGTGCGGCTGCGGTTACGGCCGATTCTCATGACGACACTGACCAGCATCTTCGGAATGCTGCCCCTGCTGCTGGTGCCGGGTGCCGGTACCGAACTCTACCGCGGTCTTGCCGGGGTGATTGTTGGCGGTATGCTGGTCAGTACTGTATTCACGCTGCTGTTGCTGCCGGCCCTGCTGCAGACGGGCCGGTTATCGCAATCCACGAACGGGTGACTATACTGTGTGTATTGTCATGCAGGAGGTGTTCATGGATACAGGCTTGAAACGGACGGCCGCCGCGATTCTGCTTGTGGCGGCCTGTGCCTGGAGTATGCCGGCTGCGGCCTTCTGTTTTTTCATGGGCGGCGGTAGCCGTAGTCATAATAATGCAGGCTATTATGCGCCGCCCGTCATGCCTGGTATCGGGTCCGGCTGGTATCCGGCATCAGCCTATGCGGCTCCTGCACCACCTGCGCTGATCCTGCCGGTCATTATTCAGGGACAACGGTTACCGGCTGCCCGGGGTTACTACCCGCAGCAGCACATTTTCAGGTAATCATTTTTTTACCAGGTTCAGCGGGCCGGGCATGGTTTCGGAATCCAGCATGGCCAGCAACTCATCGGCAGCAACCGGTTTGCTGAACAGGTAGCCCTGTATCACCATCACTTCCTGCTGGCGGAAGAAATTCAGCTGCTTGATCGTTTCCACCCCCTCTGCGACCAGGTCGAGTCCGAGGCTGTTTGCCATGGCAATAATGGCCTGGGCAATGGATGCATCTTCCTTGTTGCCCGGTAATTCACGGACAAACGACTGGTCAATCTTGACAATATCAATGGGCAGGCGGCGCAGGTAACTGAGTGAAGAATAACCGGTGCCGAAATCATCCATCGCAATGGAGATGCCCATGCCCTTCAGGATCTCGAGCGTCGCGATGGCAGAATCCAGGTTTTGCATGACAATATTTTCCGTGATTTCGAGTTCTGTCATGGCCGGATCCAGTCGTGACTCATCCAGCGCCTCGCGCACTGAATTTGCCAGCCCGGGACGGGTCAGCTGTGAAGACGACAGATTGACTGCAATCTTCAGTTCCCTGTGTCCGGCCGCATGCCAGGCAGCCAGCTGGTTAAAGGCCTTCCTGATCACCCATTCACCGATCGGAACAATCAGGCCACTATTTTCGGCAACCGGGATGAAATCTGCCGGGCTGATATTACCCATGGTCGGGTGTTCCCAGCGCAGCAGTGCCTCGGCGCCGGTAATCCTGTTCCTCGAGATGTCGACCTTGGGTTGATAAACCAGCTTCAGTTCGCCTCGATCCAGTGCCTTTCTCAGGCTGGTTTCCAGTACCAGCTGGCGCCTGGATTCCGCGTTCATCTCTGCGGTGTAGTACACCAGCTTGTTGCGACCCAGTTCCTTGGCGCGGTACATGCTGATATCCGCGTGTTTCAGCAGGGTCTCGGCATCTGTTCCGTCAGACGGGTAGATGCTGACACCGATGCTGGTAGTGATATGCAGCTCGTGCCCGTTACAGGATACCGCCCTGATAAGGGAATCGATGATCTTGTTGCCAATCCGGCCGGCATCGGATGAGTCGCTGATACTGGGCAGCAACACCATGAACTCGTCGCCACCGAGCCTGGCAACCGTGTCCTCGTCGCGCACGCAGTTTTTCAGGCGTCTTGAGATTACCCTCAGGAGCTGGTCACCGACTGCATGTCCAAGTGAATCATTGATGATCTTGAAGCGGTCCAGGTCAAGAAACAGCAGCGCTATTCTTGACTGTTCGCGCCGCGCGTGCGACAGGGCCTTGCTAAGCCGGTCGTTCAGCAGGATGCGGTTTGGCAGTCCGGTCAGCCCGTCATGATGTGCATGGTACTCCATGCGCTTTGCGACCGACTCGGCATTCTTCTTGGCCTTTTCCATTTCCTGGTTGGCGGCTTCCAGTTCAATGGTGCGCGTGGCAACACGTTCTTCCAGTTCCAGCTTGTTATTCTCGAGTTCGTTGTCGCGCAGCTGTATCTGGTCAAGCATTTCATTGAAGTCCAGAATCAGGTTTCCCAGCTCGTCCCTGCTGCTGCCGGCAGCCCGGAGAGAGTAGTTCTTGTCGGTCGTTACCTTGCGTGCAACTGCAGACAGTTTCAGTAACGGATCTGTGATAAATCGCTGCATTCGTGCGCTGAGTATGAATGCGACAAATAACGAGAATATGAAAACCAGTGCAACAATTCCCAGGTATCCCGCCATGCGTTCCTTGATCACCTTTATGTCAGCACGTATGTACACATGCCCGATCTGCTCGTTCTCCTGAATGACCGGCGAATACAACTCGATATAGTCTTCCCAGAACTGGATATTTGCCGCTTGCAGGCCGGGTCCCGGGAGGGTCAGGTAAACATCCGGTTTGATGTAGGAGGCAAAAAATTTACCATCCTGTCCGTACAGGACAGCAGCCTGTATGTACTGTTGCCTGCTCATGAAATCCAGGGTCTCCTCGGCGGCGGTTTTGTCGCCAAACAGGATTGCCGCGCTGCTGTTGGCGGCCGTGATCTTAGCGAGCGTACGCAGGTTTTCCTCGATTGAGTGGCGGGCATTGATACGGTCCGTGGCAATGAAGGCGACACTGGCAACGGTCAGCGCAATCGCGCTGATCATCATGATGATCAGTACCATCTTGCGACGTATGGAAAGATTTTTTATCGCTCTCATTGTGCGCCAACCGGGGTTTCATCCCTCACGATCGTGGCAAGCGAGAGCAGCTTTGAGCTTATATTCAGTCCGGCGCGCCGGGCGGCGTCGATGTTGATGTCAAACCGGACTTTCATGTCGACCAGTTTCAGCCTGATAATGCCGCCCTGTTCGGCAAAGGCAGGGCTGTCACTTACGGTAAGTATCGGGCGTGCTCCAAGGGGAGCAAGAATGCTGTCGAGGTGGCCCGACTCGGAATTGCTGATATACACCACGCGGCATTCCCCGGGAACATGTGATCCGGGCAGCCGCAGAATATCCAGTTGTTTGCCATTAATGGCTTTTCCGGCAAGACTGTCGATCGCTTTACCAAACGGGTCGGCGCCGAGTATGCAGATCGTAAACCGGTCCGGTTGCGCTATGTCTGCGGGCCAGTTAACAAAGCGCGTGAAATTGTACAGAAACGCGGCCTTGATCCGGTATTCGGTGACCTGCTGGTCATCCGCCATGCTGAAAGCTGGCGTGCAGGTCATTAATGCAGCGAGTGCAATGGATGCGCAGAAATTATGCCAGCCTGTAATCAGCCTGGCGCCATGCGCACGACATGCGGTTTTTCCCGGTGACCGGAGCATGATCAGAATGACCAGATTCCCTTGATATAAATACTGCGTTCTACCTCGGTCGGTTGAGTGGCTATGAAATCAGGCAGGAATTCCTCGTGGCTACTGTCCAGCAGGTTTTTCCCGACCAGGGAAATCTCCAGGTCACTCCGCGGCTTCCAGCCGAGACGTGCATCCAGTTCCACGTAACTATCGATGTCGATGCCCGTTACCTCGATGTCATCGACGTAGCGTACCGCTGCGTCAAACTCTATGTTTTTAACAAGTTCAACCGAGGACCAGACGGTTGCCTGGTGGTTCGGGGTGGCATCCTCGAAACTTTCAGAGAATCTGTCATTGCTGCCGGAGTTGAGATCCAGGTCCATTTTCATCCAGGTATAGTTTGCATGCAGGTTCCAGCCACGGCGTATCTGCAACTGGCCGGCGACTTCTACCCCGTATGTCTTCCCGTCCATGTTATTGTCGAAGGGAAACAGCACATCAGCCGGAGGCGCAGTCACCGGGTCGAGGGTACGCAGGTCATCATAATTGTTATAAAAGGCGGCCACGTCGACTGACCAGTTGTCGTGATAATTGATCCGGTAACCGAGTTCATAGGCGATCATGTCCTCGGAATCAAAATCATCATCTCCTTTTGCAAATACCGGGACCCCCGGGTCAGCTGCCGGTGGCGGGATGAGACGCAGCATGACATCTTGCTCGCCGCGCGCGGGCGTGCGCACGGCCCTTGAAACAGCCCCCCATACAGTCTGTAAGTCGCTCAGTACCCAGGCCAGTCGGGCACTTGGCTGGTATTCAAAGCCGGAAAAGTCATTGTGCTCGAATTTTGATCCGAGCGTCAGGAGCAGGTTATCCCTGAGGCTGATTTCATCCTGCAGGAAGGCGCTGTAGAGATTAACGTCCCGGCGGGTGTCCCGGACGCTGAAGGTGGGGTTGTTGTTGGTGTCATCCGATGTCCGTCTGAACCCGGATCCCCACAGGATGTCATGCATGTTTCCCAGCCGGAAATTGTGCTGGAAATCGACATCGATGATGTCACGGTTTTCATACAGGGTGACCTGCTCATCACGTTTGACGTAGTCATAATACGTTTGCAGGACAAAATTGGAGGTATCACTCAAGGTGCGTTTCCAGCGAAACAGCAGGTTACCGCCATCCAGGTCGGTGTCATCGTTAACCTGTTTGACCGTTGTGGGCGGCGGACCGGCAGCTCCCGTAGGTATGTTGACAAGGTTGCCCGCCTTGCCATGGTAGAAATCACCCTGCAGGGTATATGAGTCGCGCTGCTGCGAATCCCAGTCGGAACGAAAACCGACCTGGCCCAGTTTCCAGTCATCGTGAGTCCGGTCGTTGCTGTGGCCGTTGTCGTATTTCGAGTATTTACCGTAAATTCGATAGTTCGCGCCGTTTTTCAGCTGTCCGCCATGACGCACGGTGCCGATCCCGTCGATTTCATTACCGGCCGTGGCAGCGATGAAGTTGCCCTGGGTCTCGCTGGACGACTTGGTAATGATATTGATTACCCCGTTGACGGCATTGGCGCCCCACAGGGTGCCGCCCGGGCCGCGAATCACTTCAATGCGATCGACATCTTCGAGCACCACGTCCTGCATGTCCCAGTACACACCGGCGAACAGCGGGGTATAGACACTGCGCCCGTCGATCAGCACCAGCAGCTTGTTGGCAAACCGGCTGTTGAAGCCGCGCGACGTGATGGCCCACTTGTTGGCATCGATGCGGGCGACCTGCAGGCCAGGAACGCGACGCAGTGCATCCGGAATGCTGGAGACACCCCAGCGGCGCAGGTTCTCGTTGGTGATGACGAAGACGGCGGCCGCGGCCTCGGACTGTTTCTGTGGTTTCTTGCTGACCGAGGTCACTTCCAGGTCCATCAGGGATTCGAGGTCCATGTCCATCAGGTCATCCGGCATACCACTCCCGGTACCGGCAGCCGGCAGCTGGGAGACCGGCAGGATGCAGAGACAGGCAAGCAGTGTGGTGAGTCGCAGTGCCCGGCGTAGCCTGCTATGCACGGACTGTATCCGGTGTCCGCTGTGGTAGTTGCATTGTTCCAGGATGGCCATGTGTGTTCCCTTGTATTGCACTGCCGGTGTGTTAAAAACTGACAGCGGTTCAGGTTCCGATGGTTACGTTGTGCCCC
>QIFB01000206.1 GCA_003230545.1 Gammaproteobacteria bacterium
GACAGATGCCGATCAGATCAACTGCCTCGAGAATGCCCTGCACAAGCATCTTGACAGTGATGCCGACACACCGACATCGTTTGCTATCTAGACAATACCCGGACACGAGTTACGTTTCCCGCAAGGCGGTGGTCCTGCGTGGAGCACGGACCACAATAAATAGCAGGACCGGCCCTTTATGCCCATTGGGGTACCGGCCGGGAATGCAGTTCCCGGCGAGGCGCCGGTCCTACGGGCCGGTTGCCTGCTCGATCAGCTCGATGGCATTGCCGTCCGGATCCCGGCAAAACAGCGCACGCCGCCCGGAGCGGCTCAGGGTATAGTCGATATCCCGCGCCTCAAGTTGTATTCCGAGTCCGTCCAGATCATCAACCGTTAGAGCAACATGCCGGTCGCAGCCACCGTGTTCGGGTAATGTTCCGCCATAAGCCGGACCAGGCAGTTCCAGCAGGTGAATCTGTTGGGCGCCAAGCTGCAGCCAGGCCCCGGGGAAACCCGGGTCCGGCCGGTTGTCGTCAACCGGGATCCCCAGGATCCCGTGATAGAAGTCGAGTGCGCGCACGGTATCACTGACCAGCAGACTCACGTGGTGCATGGACAGCACCCGGCTCATGGCGATTCGTTCGCGTGGATACGTGCCGCGATAACCGCCGCGATAATGATCATGCCGCCGCCGGCCCATTCCCTGGACAGCACTACCTCGTCGGTCAGCCACATGGCTGACAGCGCTCCGGCAACCAGTTCAAACAGCAGGATGATGGCCGATCGGTGAATCGGCATGCGGGTCACACCGTACTGCACGGTGACCGTCATAACCAGAAACCCGCACAGCCCCAGCAGTACCGCGTACAGCAGGGTTTCGGGGCTGACTACCGGAGTGCCGGCACCGGTAACCACAATCCAGGCAATAGCAACCACCACCACACCAACCCAGCTGCTGACCGACTTGACCCAGATACCAACCGCCTGCATTTTGCGCACGTACACATTACTCAACGCAAAGGCAAACCCCGCAGACACTGCCAGCCAGTCCGATCCGTCACGCGGCCAGGGCAAGCCGATACGCTCGTCCCAGAGCATGACCATGGCGCCAAGAACCGCAATACCGAACACCAGTATCGATTTGCCATCGAGGCGCTCTCCCAGCATGACCCAGCCAAGGCACACCGCCCAGAACGGCGACAGGTAGAACAGCAACAACACGCGTACCACCGTCCCGTCCAGCACCGCAATAATAAAGGCCACATTGGTCCAGCCGGCGGCCACACTCAGGAACAGCAGGGAACGGTAATTTCCCGGCAGCTGCTGACGATTGCGAACCAGTATCCAGCTGCATACCAGCAGTGCGGCGCCGTAACTGATCAATGCACTCCACGGGCCGGCCAGTCCCTGGCCTTGCAGCAGGCGCAACGGGTACCAGACGATCCCCCAGAGCGTCGCGGTAAACAGCAGGCTGAAGACCGGCAGCAACCGGGGTGCTTGTTTGGCCGTGTTCACGGGTTACCGTATACTCCCGGGTTCTGAAAACACCTATAATTCTGCACTGTTGTCATGAACGTGCATAAGTTATTTATAACCGACCACGCATGAACCCGGACCTCGACCGCCTGCAGCCCTACCCGTTTGAACGCCTGGCAGAACTTGCGGCCGGCGTTGAACCGCCTGCCGGGCTGGCGCCGATCTCACTGTCTATTGGCGAGCCCAAGCATCCCACACCGGGCTTCATCACGGAAGCCGTAATCACCCACCTGCATGGCCTGTCGAACTACCCGCTCACCCGCGGGCGCGCGGAACTTCGGGAAGCCATCGCCGCCTGGCTGACGCGACGCTTCAGGCTGCCGGAAGCCGGCATCGACCCGGAGCGACACGTGCTGCCGGTCAACGGCACCCGCGAGGGCCTGTTTGCCATTGCCCAGTGCCTGGTCGACCGCGCGCAGAACCCGGTGATACTGATGCCAAACCCGTTTTACCAGATCTACGAAGGCGCGGCACTGCTGGCCGGGGCGGAACCGGTGTTCCTGAACACCATGGTCGACACCGGTTACCTGCCGGACTTCGATGCCGTGCCGGACAGCACCTGGTCGCGCTGTCAGCTGGTTTACATCTGCACGCCCGGTAACCCGACTGGTGCGGTGATGGATAGTGCCGCCCTGCAACACCTGATCGAACTCGCCGACCGGCATGACTTCATCATCGCCTCGGACGAGTGTTACTCGGAAATCTTTCTCGACGAGGACCGGCCGCCGGCCGGACTGCTGCAGGCCGCGGCAGCCATGGGCTGTGATGACTGGCGCCGCTGCCTGGTGTTCCACAGCCTGTCCAAGCGCTCCAATGCCCCCGGCCTGCGCTCCGGCTTCGTCGCAGGTGATGACCGGCTGGTCAGTGGCTTCCTGCGTTACCGTACCTACCACGGCTGTGCCATGCCGCCGGCCACCCAGGCAGCGAGCATTTGCGCCTGGGAAGACGAGGCGCATGTGATCGAGAACCGCGCGTTGTACCGGGACAAGTTCCGGGCCGTGCTCGACATCCTGGACCCGGTGCTCGAGGTGACGCGGCCGCCGGCCGGATTTTATCTCTGGCCGGTCACACCGGGTGATGATTGCGAGTTTGCCCGTGACCTGCTGGCACAACAGAATGTCGCCGTCCTGCCGGGCAGTTACCTGTCACGGACCGCCAACGGCATCAATCCGGGTCAGCGCCACGTGCGCATGGCGCTGGTCGCCCCGATCGCTGACTGCATCGAGGCCGCCGGACGCATTACATCGTATCTTGCGGGCGGCTAAGTTATTATCCGCCGTAGAAGACACTGGCAACTCCCAGGGAGCAAAGTTTCATGAGTGATATACAGGCGACGATTGAAGAAGCCTTCGAACGACGTGCCGACATTACCCCGCGCAGTGTAGAAACCCATGTCAAGGAAGCCACGCTGGAAGCCATTGACATGCTCGACCGCGGCGTGGCCCGGGTCGCAGAGAAGCAGGACGGGCAATGGATCGTCAACGACTGGCTGAAAAAGGCCGTGCTGCTGTCGTTCCGAATCGAGGACAACAGTTTCATCAAGGGCGGGTTCACCAATTACTACGACAAGGTGCCCTCGAAATACGCCGACATGAATTCCCATGAATTCCGTGAAGGCGGGGTCCGCGTCGTGCCACCGGCCACGGCGCGCAAGGGCTCGTTTGTCGCATCCGGCGCCGTGCTGATGCCCAGCTACGTGAACATCGGCGCATACGTTGACAGTGGCACCATGGTCGACACCTGGGCCACGGTCGGTTCCTGCGCCCAGATCGGCAAGAACGTGCATCTCTCCGGCGGTGTCGGCATTGGTGGCGTGCTCGAGCCAGTCCAGGCGGCGCCGACCATCATCGAGGACAACTGCTTCATCGGCGCCCGCTCCGAGGTGGTCGAGGGCGTGATTGTCGAGGAAGGCTCGGTCATCTCCATGGGTGTGTACATCGGCCAGAGCACCCGTATTTACGACCGCGCCACGGACGAGGTCCTGTACGGGCGCGTCCCCGCCGGCTCGGTGGTCGTCTCAGGCAACCTGCCGTCAAAGGACGGCAAGTACAGCCTGTACTGCGCGGTCATCGTCAAGCGCGTCGATGAAAAAACCCGCTCCAAGGTCGGCATCAACGCGTTGTTGCGAGACATCTAGCTCGCACAGCCATGACACCCACACTGGAACTCGCCTGTGAGCTGATGCAACGCGCATCCGTCACGCCGGACGACCAGGGCTGCCAACAGCTGCTTGCAAGGCGCCTTGAACCACTGGGTTTTCAAATCGAGCCGCTGCGTTTCGGTGACGTGGATAATCTCTGGGCACGCCATGGCACCGATACCCCCGTGTTCGTGTTTGCCGGGCATACCGATGTGGTACCTCCCGGGCCACTGGAAGAATGGACTTCGGACCCGTTCCGGCCGGACATCCGTGACGGCCACCTGTACGGGCGTGGTGCGGCCGACATGAAAGGCAGTATCGCCGCCATGGTCACGGCCTGTGAACGTTTCCTTGCAACTCATGACAAACACACGGGTTCCGTTGCGTTTCTCATTACCAGTGATGAAGAAGGGCCTGCCGTTGACGGTACCGTCAAGGTGGTTGACCTGCTGGCCGGACGAGACGAGCACATTGACTGGTGCCTGATCGGCGAGCCATCCAGCCAGCAGCAACTCGGGGACATGGTCAAGATCGGGCGCCGGGGTTCGTTGAACGGTACCCTCACGGTCAACGGCCGGCAGGGACATGTTGCCTACCCGCAGCTTGCCGACAACCCGATCCACCGCGCCGCACCGGCGCTGGCCGAACTTGCCGCAGTCGAGTGGGACCCGGGCAATGAACACTTCCCGCCGACGACCTTCCAGATATCCAACATTCGCGCCGGCACGGGCGCATCCAACGTCATACCCGGCACCCTGGAACTCGATTTCAACCTGCGCTTTTCCACCGCGTCCAGTGCTGAATCGTTGCAGGCGCGCATCCAGGACATCCTCTCCGGGCACGGTCTTGATTATGCCATTGACTGGAACCTGTCCGGTCAGCCATTCCTGACGGAACCGGGTGAGCTGCTGACGGCCGTCAGCAGTGCTATCCGGGACGTAACCGGGCTGGATACCGAGCTATCCACCAGTGGCGGCACCTCGGACGGGCGTTTCATTGCCCCGACCGGCTCCCAGGTGGTCGAACTGGGCCCATCCAATGTCACCATCCACCAGGTCAATGAAAACGTAAACATTGAACATCTCGAAAATCTCTCGCTGGTCTACGAAAAAGTACTGGAAATCATGCTAACCTGAGCCCGACAATCGTACCTGAATAACAATCACAAGCACGCCACATGGCCACAACACGTCACGTTCTCCTGAAGCTACTGCCCGGCATACTGGCAACACTGCTATTGTCGGCCTGCTCCATGGGAAAAATGGTCGTCCAGGGTACCGAGTCGATCATGGACAGCAGTGTCGAAGCCATGAACCGGGAAACGGATCTCGAACTGGCCCGGGAGGCCATGCCGGCCAACCTGAAACTGATTGAAGGCATGCTCATCGAGGACCCGGGCAATACCACCATGCGTCTCTACGCGGCCGAGGGCTTCTACGGGTATGCCTACGGTTTCATCGAACTCGAGAACCCGGAGCGGGCCTCGCTGTTTTACCGGCGTTGCTATCACCATGCCCTGCAGGCCTTGCAGGATACCGGGATCAAGGTCAATCCCGAGTACAGCTCAGCCGCTGAGCTGGAGACTGCCGTTGGCAAGGCTGGCGGAAAGGCTGTACCTGCGCTGTTCTGGTCGGCATCCTGTCTCGCCAAGTGGATCGATTTGAACCGCGACGAACCCACCAGCATCATTGAATTATCCACTGCCGCCATCATGATGCAGCGGGTACTGGAGCTGGATGAGGATTTCTACTACGGCGGCGCACACATGTTCTTCGGTGCGTATTACGGCGGACGTTCGCCCATGCTTGGTGGCGACCACGCGCTTGCCGAACAGCATTTCAGCAAAGCGGCAGCCATCAACCAGGACCGGCTGCTGATTGTTGAACTGCTGCAGGCCGAGTACCTCGACCGGCAACGTCTGGACCAGGCCGGGTTCCACCAGCGACTGACCCGCATTGTCGAGGCGCCGGATAACCTTTATCCCGAAATGGCGTTAACCAACGGCATCGCCAAACAGCGTGCCCGCCATTTACTGACACTCGAGGATGACTGGTTTTGAACCATCGACGCAGCGGTTACCACCGAGGCATGGTTCCCTGGCTGGGACTGTGCCTGTTACTGCTCTGTCAACCACTGGCCGCTGAAAAGGTCTACGAACTGAAATTTGCCACCCTGGCACCTGCCGGCACCACCTGGGTGAACCTGCTGCAGGAATGGGCCGATGATGTAAAGGAAAAAAGCCGCGGCCGGCTGGTCTTCAAACTCTACCCGGGTGGCGTACAGGGCGATGAACCGGACGTACTCAAAAAGATCCGCTTTGGACAGTTGCAGGGAGGCGCTTTTACGGGCTATGGCATCGGTCATTTCTACTCACCGGCACGGGTTCTGGAGTTACCGTTTCTGTTCAGTGACATCGATGAAATCGACTTCGTGCGCAATCGTTTCATGCCGGAAATCCAGCAGGGTTACCGTGACAATGGCTTCGAAATGCTTGGCTGGATGGAAGTGGGATTTGTCTACTTTTTTTCCAGGGAGCCCATCACTTCCATCGAGGATCTTAAGCAGCGCCGTATCTGGCACTGGCAGGGTGATCCGCTGGGCAAGGCATTTTTTGATGCCAGCGGCATTACCCCGGTGCCGTTGTCCATCATTGACGTTTATACCAGTCTCTCGACCGGCCTGATTGACACGGTCTATGCCCCACCGCTGGGCGCTATCGCCTTTCAGTGGTTTACCAAGACCGAATACGTTACCAATGTACCCATGGCCAACGGGATCGGATCACTGGTCGTCTCCAGGAAATTTTACCAGGACCTTCCGCAAGACCTGCAGAAACTTCTCAAGAGTACCGGGGCAGTCATTGGTGAACGGCTGGTCACCGAGACACGCCGGGAAAACGCGGAAAGCCTCGAGCTACTCAGAAACAAGGGGATGAAGTTTGTGCTCAACCCGGAAGACCTGGATACCGCCGAAGTCGCCGAAATCAGCCGCAAGGCAGGCGACTACCTGATGCAGAGCGGCTATATACCCAGGGCTGTAATCGACAAGGTCAATGCCTGGATAAAGGAATATCGAGAAAGCCCGAACACGGAAGATGCTGCCCTTTGAACCTGCCTGGATAACCCGCCTGCGCCATGCACTGACCCGCATGGAAAGAATGATTGCCGGGTCTGCACTGCTGTTACTGCTGGCACTGGTATTCGGGCAGGTACTCGCAAGAAACCTGTTTGAAAGCAGTATTCCGGTGGCGGACATCCTGTCGCGCTACCTGGTCCTGTACGTCACCTTTTTCGGGGCCATACTGGCCATCGAACACCAGCGCCATATCAAGCTGGACGTCATCGCTATTTGCATGACGCCGGCGGGCCTGCGCCTGCTGATGCCCCCGCTCTACCTGATTTCAGCCGCTGTATGTGCGGTGTTTGCCTGGGCCGCGATGCGTTTCTGGTATGACGACTGGCAATACATCGCTGAACACTTACGCTGGTCCTCGATACTTGCGCTCATCACCCCACTGGGATTCTCCCTGCTGGCCCTGCATTTCCTGATCGGTGGACTGTTTCGTGCCGCGGAAAGCGACGCAACGACATGACCATTCTATTGATATTCCTGCTGGTCCTGCTCGCCCTGCTGGGATTGCCCCTGTTTGTTGTCCTGGCCGGCGGCAGCCTGCTGGCCACCTTCAACGCCGGCCTGGATCCGGCAATACTGATCATCGAGTTGAACCGGCTGGCCTCATCCCCCTACCTGGCCTCGATCCCCCTGTTTACGTTTGCCGGCGTGGTACTGGCAGCCGGCGGTGCGCCCGAACGCTTGATCCAGTTGTTCAATGCCATCGTTGGCTGGTTACCGGGCGGGGTGGCCGGGGTGGCGCTGGCCTCCTGCGCCTTCTTTACCGCTTTTTCGGGGGCATCCGGCGTAACCATTCTTGCCCTGGGCGGAATCATGTTCCCCATGCTGAAACACGCCGGCTACGGGGAGCGCTTCAACCTCGGCCTGTTGACCACCTCCGGGTCACTCGGTCTGCTGTTCGCTCCCAGCCTGGCCATCCTGCTGTACGGTATTGTCGCCAACGTCAACATAGACCAGCTATTCAAGGCCGGCGTACTCCCCGGGTTGCTGTTGATGCTGATACTTGGTATCTACTGCTACTACATCGGCAGGAAAAGCAACGTACCGCGGCACACGTTTTCCCTGGCCAGTCTCGGAACAGCGCTGCGTGAGGGCATCTGGGATATCCTGCTGCCGGTTGGTGTTATCTACGGCATCTTTGGCGGCATCGTCACGATCACCGAGGTATCCGCCTGTACCGCGGTTTACGTGCTGCTGCTCGAGGGCGTCATCCACCGGGAAATTCACCTGGGCAAACACCTGTTCGCACTGCTCCAGGATACAGCCATCCTGGTGGGCAGTATTCTGGTTATCCTGAGTGTTGCGATGGGGCTGACAAACCTGCTGATCGATGCACAAGTCCCGATGAAGGCGCTGGCCTGGATGGAGCTGCACGTGGATTCGCAATTGCAGTTTCTGATGCTGCTGAATGTTTTCCTGCTGATCGTGGGCTGCATGATGGATATTTTTTCAGCCATCGTGGTCGTCGTTCCGTTAATTCTCCCGATTGCCCTGCGCTACGGTGTTGACCCGGTCCACCTCGGTATTATTTTCCTGGCAAACCTGGAAATCGGCTACAGCACGCCGCCGGTCGGCATCAACCTGTTCATCGCCAGCCAGCGTTTTAAACGGCCCGTGATGACCCTGTTCAGGTCCGCTATACCCTTCCTCGTCATGATGCTTGGCTGGCTGGTACTGATCACCTATGTGCCGGCGATCTCCCTGTGGTGGCAGTAGGACCCGCGCCTCGCGGGGAATGGGTACGCATCCCGGCCGGGGGCCGATCCTGTTGCACCGCCTCGATCCCGGCTTCGATTGCCTTGCTGACGTCCGTCTCCAGTTCCTGTAACAATGCGCCAGCCTTGCTGCCGGCGCCGGTGTGCGTGGGTCGGGTAAAGACAATACTGGTCGTCCCCTCCCGGTGGAACAGGGTGATGTGCAGCGGACACAGCGACAACAGTACTGGCTCCACATTGCTGACGGCGTTCGCGTACCAGGCATTGCAAAACACCATGGAGCGGATACCGGACAACCCGTTGCGGTTGTAGTCATC
>QIFB01000150.1 GCA_003230545.1 Gammaproteobacteria bacterium
GAAGGTATATCTGGCCGGTTCGAGGACCAGGGTTCTGCCGGCCTCGTCGACGTTGCCACCCAATGCACTGAACGGCAGCGTCACCACGAAGGTCACCACACCCACGACTGTCGCCACGAACATCGGCACGCGGACCAGCACGGTATCGGCTAGCATTTCACCGGCGGTGGGTTCCTGGGCATCGTCGTAATAGTTCATTCTTGCCGACACAATGGACATCTGCGACATGGTGATAACAAAGGTTAATAGATAGGTAAACAGCTTCCTGTTCAGTCTTTTCACGGTACGTACCTCCTTGAAACCCCGTCGTCACGGGGAATTGAAATCCGGACTGCAAGCGCCCACGCCAACTGTACAACTTGTTGATATGGCGGGCAAATTTATAGCCTGTCCAGCATAGTCAAAAAGCCTGCTGCAATCCGCGAGCACCATCACACTGGTGCATCGGCGTACCGGACCACCGGCTTTAAACATTCCGGCAGGAGATATTAATATCATTATAAAACAATAGGTTAATAACGCCCTGGTAACCGGCGCCGGCACACCCCTACCTTGCCTCAAACACCACCACGCTGCGGGCGGACACTTTATAGGATGATGCATCCAGTGGCGTCTGGCGATTTGGCATCAGCGCATCACCAGGTGCCGCCAGCGCGGTATCGATGGCCCGCTGCCAGTCACGGCCGGCGATTCCGGGGAGCGGGCAGTTACGGGGCCGGTCGCTCATGTTCAGTATGATATGCACATCTTCCTCCCAGGGTTCCACTGCACCCAGCGTAAATGCGAGGAGCTGTCCATCGGGATCATCCCATGACGGTTCATTGAGCCGTTCACCGTGCCAGGTGATATCCGGAAACCAGTAACCCTCGCGCGGTTCACCGGTGAGGAATCGCGGATGAGTGAGACACGGATGACGCTTGCGAAAGGTGATCATCAGCTGCGTGAAGCGCAACATGTCTGCATTGCTTTCCACGAGGCCCCAGTCGAACCAGCCGAGTTCGTTGTCCTGGCACCAGACATTATTGTTGCCCTGCTGGGTGCGCAGTACCTCGTCACCGGCATGGATCATGGGCAACCCCTGGCTGAGCAGCAGCACGGTCATGAAATTCCGTGCCTGGCTGTGGCGAAGTGCCAGGATCGATGCATCGTCGGTCACGCCTTCCATGCCGCAATTCCAGCTCAGCCCGTCGCTGCTGCCATCGCGGTTGTTCTCACCGTTTGCGGCATTGTGTTTATTGTCATAACTCACCAGGTCGAGCAGGGTGAAGCCATCATGGCAGGTAATGAAATTGATGCTGTTGGTCGGGAACCGGTCCGCGTCCTGGTAGAGGTCACTGTTGCCGCTGATACGTTGCGCCACCTCGCTGATGAGGCCGCTGTCACCACGCACGAAGCGGCGCATTACGTCACGGTAACGCCCGTTCCATTCGCCCCATCGATAGCCGGGAAAGTCACCGACCTGGTACAAGCCGGCCGCATCCCAGGCCTCGGCGATGACACGGGTTTCGCTGAGCACACTGGAAAACTCGATATCCCACAGTACCGGCGCATGGTAGAGCGGTTCACCGTCCTCGCCACGTGACAATACGCTCGCCAGGTCGAAACGGAACCCGTCGACGTGCATCTCCTGCACCCAGTATTCGAGACACTCGAGGATGAATCTTGCCACCAGCGGGTGGTTGCAGTTGACCGTGTTCCCGCAACCGGTGAAGTCACGGTAGTGGCTGCGGTCCGCCGGATCGAGGTGGTAGAAACTCTCGTTGCCAATACCCTTGAAGTTGATCACCGGGCCATCCGCCCCGCCCTCGGCGGTATGGTTGAACACCACGTCGAGGATGACACCGATACCGGCCGCGTGCAGGGCCCTGACCATGTCCCGGAACTCCCGGGCGTGGGTGGCGGCGTCCGGGGAAATACAGTAACCGGGATGCGGGCTGAAATAACTGTGGGTACTGTAGCCCCAGTAGTTGTCAAGACCGCGCCCGGCTACGCCCGCGGGCACGTCCTGTTCGTCGAAAGCCATCACCGGCAGCACTTCGACGTGGGTAATACCCAGTTCCATTAGGTAGGGTATTTTTTCAATTACCCCGTGGAAGGTGCCGGGCGCCGCTACAGCGGCACTCGGGTGCCGGGTAAATCCACCGACATGCAGTTCGTAGATGATTGTCTTTTCCAGGCGGATACACCCCAGTGGTTCGTCACCTTCCCAGTCGTAGCCCGCGGACGTGACCACGGCACGCATCGAGGTTGCGACATTATCGCCGGGCAGGCAGGCCTGCCCGCGGTCCCACAGGGTTGTGGCCACCCCGCGCGTCCAGGGGTCAAGCAACACCTTGTCACGGTCAAAATGAAATCCCGATTGCGACCTGTCGTCCGGCCCGTCGATGCGCCAGGCGTAATACGTTCCGGACGGCAGATCCACGACCAGCACATGCCAGAAGAAAAAGGTGCGATGGATACGCGCCTCCAGGGGAATGACCTGGGACGGCAACGGGCTATCCGCTGCAGCAAACAACAGCAGCTCAACATGCGTGGCATGCCGGCTGTAAATGGAAAAATTAACGCCATCGGCACCTGCGGTAGCTCCGTGTGGATAACGGTCACCGGGAAGGGTAGTGAAGCTTGCAGCAGGGTTGCCGCTCACGGGATGCTGAACTTCAGGGTGACGGTCGGTCATGTCGCATCCAGGTGGCGGGCTTCGCAAGCGCGCCATTCACGGCCGTCGCGCATCAGGAGCTGCCCGCCTGCCATCGGCCCCCAGGTCCCGGCAGCATAGTTGGGAAAGTCACGCACGGGCAAGGCCGACCACACCTCCAGCACCGGATCGACCAGTTCCCAGCTGGCCTCGATATGGTCGGCCCGCTTGAACAGCGTGGCATCACCGGTCATGCAGTCGTGCAACAAGGTCTCGTAACCGGTCGTCGGGGCGTTGTCGAAATAGTCTTCATAGCGGAAATTCATCTGTACTGCACCAAGGCGCGTGGTATGCCCCGGTATCTTGGCATTGAAATTCATGCCAATACCTTCGTTCGGCTGCAGTCGCAGCACATGCGTGTTGGGCGGGACATCCTCGCGCTTCAGCAGGGAATTCCGGAACATGATATTCGGCCCGTGCTTGTACTGGATGACGACCTCGGTAAAACGGCCCGGCAGGCACTTGCCGGTGCGCAGGTAAAACGGCACCCCGGCCCAGCGCCAGGAATCGATCATGAGTTTCAGGGCGGCGTAGGTCTCCGTTTTCGAATCGGCTGCAACTTCGGACTCCTCGCGATAACCGGGAATATGCGTACCGTCCGCCTGCGTGCCGGGACCATACTGTCCGCGCACAGTCGAGGTCAGTACCTCGTCATGGCTGAACGGTTGAATGGCGCGCAGTACCTTGGTCTGTTCATCGCGGATGGCATCCGCGTTGAAGGAGTTGGAAGGTTCCATGGCCACAATCGACAACACCGCCAGCAGGTGGTTCGGGATCATGTCGCGCAGTGCACCGGACTGGTCGTAATAGCTGCCACGGCCCTCTACACCGATGGACTCCGACACCGTGATCTGTATATGGTCGATGTACTGGCGGTTCCAGATCGGCTCGATGGTACTGTTGGCAAAGCGGAATGCCAGGATATTCTGCACCGTTTCCTTGCCCAGATAATGATCAATGCGGTAGATCTGGTGTTCGGCCATTACCTCGTGCAGTTGCCGGTTCATATCGCGCGCCGACTGCAGGTCGTTGCCAAAGGGCTTCTCGATAATTACCCGCCGCCAGTTGCCGCCGCTCTCATCCAGCAGACCGGCACGACCCAGGCTGGCCGCGATCCCGGGGAAAAAACGCGGTGGCGTGGCAAGGTAAAACAGGAAATTCGGGGCCAGCCCACCCGCTTCGGTCAGCTCGGCCAGCCGCCCGGCCAGCCGCGAGTACATGTCCGGGTCGGTAAAGTCACCGGGCAGAAAATGCACACGCTGCAACATCCGCTGCCAGTTCGCCGCATCCAGTTCAGCACCAAGAAATTCGCGGCTGCCGTCGTCCAGCCGTTCCCGGTAGGCCTTGTCATCCAGCTCGCGGCGGTCCACGCCAAGCACCGCGAACTGCTCGGGCACCAGCCGGTCACGGCACAGGGAATACACCGCGGGGATCAGTTTGCGCCGGGTCAGGTCGCCGCCGGCACCGAAGATCACCATGATATGGGGTGGTGCGGTTTCGACCGGTGTAGCTTTCGATGCAGTAGTTGACATGTGCGGTGTGGTTCCTTGTTCAGTCAAGTAGCCCGGATACAGGCCCGGAGGGCCGGAATCCGGGAACTTGTTTCAAATAAAGCCCCGGATTCTGCTGCGCTCCATCCGGGCTACATAAACCTTGGGAACCTCTGATTAATTCCCTAAAGTTCCATTATCTCCATGCGATGATTGCCTGCCGGGGCTTGTCCTGAAGGACCCTGGGTGAGCAGTGCCATACCTGTTGTCAAACCCTGCGCATGCAGCCAGTCGCGTGCAAATCGGTCCCAGTCGTCACACCCTTCCGGGACGTGCACGGTATCCACGCCATACGAGAACTGCAGCGCCTGGCATGTGGATGCTTGCGGACAAAACGCCGTTATCCACACCGGCAAGCGGAAGCGCGTGACATTCCTGGCCGTGGACCCGCCACGCGAAGGAATGATGACGGCAACGGGGCGGGCCCGCTTCTGAGTGTAGTAGATGCTCATCGCCAACAGGTCGATGGCCGACAGATTCTCGTCCTGCCCGTACCCCTGCAAGGCTTCCTCGAGCCGGTGATAGGTGCGCGTTGGTTCCGTGGCAGCAGCAATGCGGGTGAGCATCTCCGCGGCTTCGACAGGGTGTTTCCCCATGGCCGACTCGCCGGACAACATGACGCAATCGGTTCCATCGAGGATGGCATTGGCCACGTCGGTCGCTTCAGCACGCGTCGGACGCCGGTGGTCAACCATGGATTCCAGCATGTGGGTTGCCGTAATGACGGGCTTGCCCCGTTTGAGGGCGATTGACATGAGCTGCTTCTGAATGACCGCAATCTTTTCGACCGGGATCTCAACGCCAAGATCACCGCGTGCAATCATAATGCCGTCGGCAGCCTCGACGATCGCATCAATGTTCTGCAGGGCGTCCGCACGTTCGATCTTGGCAATGACAAAGGGTCGATGGCCGGTCTCCGCGGCCGCCTCGTGAACGGCCTGCACGTCCGCAGCATTCGATACGAACGACTGACTGACCGCGTCCACCCCGTGCTCCAGGGCAAACTGCAGGCAGCGTCGGTCATGCTCCGTGAAGGCGCTGATACCGAGATCAACACCCGGCAGATTGAGGCCCTTTCGCGAGCGCAACTCCCCGCCAACGAGCACCCTGCATTCAACGTCGTTGCCCTGCACACCGACAACTTCCAGATGAATGAATCCGTCATTCAGATAGACCGAATCACCCGGTTTGACCGCATGCGTCAAGCGGGGGAAGTGGACGGACACGCGCTCGAGGGTACCGGGCACCTCTTCGGTCGTCAGCACAAAGGCATCACCATCACTGAGTTCAATCGCCTCTTCAACCAGTGTACCGATCCGGATCTTGGGGCCGGGCAGGTCCGCCATAATCGCGACCCGGCGGCCGGTTGCCTGTTCCGCGGTGCGGATGTTGGCAATGACCCGCGCATGACTATCGAGGTCTCCATGGGAGAAGTTCAGGCGTGCGACATTCATCCCGGCCAGGATCAGGCGCTCGAGTACCGCAACGGAATCAGATGCCGGTCCGATCGTACAGACGATCCGGGTTTTGCAGACGGGATGGTTGGCTGACATCATCAGGTTATGGCTGTTCGGGCCGCTTTTTCGGCCACCAGGACTCCGGTGTAAACAGACCCGGCAGTTCCGGTTGTTCCAGGATTTTGTGTGACATGATAAACGAGGTGGCCGACCAGACCTGGTAACGGTTGGCACGGCGCCCGATGAGCCGGCCCTTGCGGCCATCGTAATATTCCGGCCACCGATCGTCCGGCAGTCGCTTCATGGCCTGGTCCATGGCCTGCTGCGCCATGTCCAGCCGGCCCATGCGCGCGGCCGCAGCAATGAACGTCTGCAGCAGCACTGGCCAGTTACCGCCGTTATGGTAAGACCAGGGCGCATTCTTGGGGTCACTCCCGGTCACCAGTTTCCATTCGTCACCCTCCAGTGCCGGATAGCAGATCTTTACCGGCATGCTGCCAATCAGATCGTCCTGGCGTTCCTCATACAGGTTGAGAATGGCCTGCGCCTGCTCTGCGTAGACAACTCCGAACTGGATGGCGAGGAGATTCCCCCTGGCAAAAAACCTGAAATCCATTCGGCCCGGACCGAGATTACCTACCAGGTAACCCGCATTGTCGGGTAACCAGTCAACCAGCCAGTCCGGAATGGATTCCGGGTAAACGTTGAGCATATTGACGGTACCGTCACCAAACTCCTCGGTATCGAAGCGATGAATCTCGCTCAGCCGTTCCAGATCCAGCCAGTAGAACAGCCGCAGATAGGACCGCAGTGCCCGGCGGCGCTGCAGCGCCAGCTTGGCAAGCGCATGGTTTTCCTTTGAGGAGTCGAGCAGTTCGCGTCCGATCTCCATGGTTGCAAAGAGCAGCACCTGGATTTCCAGCGGGTGTCCGTGCACGCCAAGGCGGCGATCAATCATGAAGGAGCCATCCGGCACCAGCATGGTCGGAAAATCCTCGAAGGACTCCCGCAACAGCAACTGCAGTATCTGTCGAATGGTCTCCTGGAATTCAGGCCGTTCAACCAGCGCATGATCATCCGCGACACGCACGTAGACACCCAGCAGTATCATCCACCACATCATGGAATCCACGGGGGTGACGCGACCGATGGCCTTGTCACCAAAATCGGCATGCAGTGTTTCCTGGCCATTGTTATCAATCACCCGAAAACTGGCCGGCATCACCCCGCTGACCAGCTCGTGGCCGGCATCGGCCTTGCGCCGGTTGTGCAGCTCCAGGACGGTGACCAGGAAGTTTCTGACGATATCGAATTCACCATCCGCGAGGAACACCATGGCCGAGGAGACAAAATCGCGAATAAAACAATCCTGATAGTTCTCCGCAACGAGACCTTCCGGATCGCAGGCCGCCATGGTGCCCACCGGTTCGCCACGATAATGAATAATCGAATCTTGCAATACCCTGTAGGCAGATTGCAGTGCAGCTTCAGTCATGGCTTGACAGTGTCCCTGTTGTAATATCAGCCCGCGAATCGAAAGTATAACCGCTTTTTCGAACATTCCCGGCAGATATGTCCCGTCACGTCCCGGAAGAATACAAGTTCAGTTTCGATATGGTAAAGGCCGCACTGCTCACCGCGGCCATCGAAACGCGCTATAATCCGCGTCCCGTTGATGATCACCGAAATTCATTATGCGTCCCAGCAACCGCAAACCTGACGAAATGCGCCACGTGCGCATTACCCGTAACTACACCAAGCATGCCGAGGGTTCTGTGCTCGTCGAGTTCGGTGATACCCGCGTACTGTGCAACGCCACCATCGAAGACCGGGTGCCAGGCTTTCTGCGCGGCAAGGGCGCAGGCTGGGTCACAGCCGAGTACGGCATGTTGCCACGCTCGACCACCAGCCGCATGGGACGCGAGGCCGCCCGTGGCAAGCAGGGCGGACGCACCCTGGAGATCCAGCGCCTGATCGGTCGCTCGCTGCGCGCGGTCATGGACATGAAAGTGCTGGGTGAACGCTCCATCACCATCGACTGCGATGTCATCCAGGCCGATGGCGGAACACGCACGGCGAGCATTACCGGCGGATTCGTCGCACTGGCCGATGCCGTGAAGACCCTGTTGGATAACAATACACTCGAGAAGAACCCGCTGACCGGCCGGGTCGCCTCGGTGTCCGTCGGCATCTACCAGGGCACCCCGGTACTCGACCTTGATTACCCGGAAGACTGCAAAGCCGAGACTGACATGAACGTGGTCATGAACGCCAATGGCGATTTTATCGAGGTGCAGGGCACAGCCGAGGGACACCCTTTCAACCCGAACGAGCTGAATGCCATGCTCGAGCTGGCGAAACAGGGCATCAACGAACTGCTGGCCAACCAGCAGGCGGCACTGGAGTCATAGGTCGGATTGGTAGGTAGCCCGGAGAAGGTGAGACCGGGAACCGGTCGAGAGGCTGGCCTGGGCCATGCAGGCCCGGAGGGCCGAAATCCGGGCTACGAAATACAACAGCGAACACTATTCATCCCATGAAAGACATTGTTCTCGCCAGCAGCAACCCCGGCAAGGTGCGCGAAATCAACCAGCTGCTGGCGGACCTTGACCTGCAGGTAAAACCGCAAGGTGAATTCGGCATTCCCGATGCCGAGGAAACCGGCCTGACGTTTGTCGAGAACGCCATCCTCAAGGCGCGCAATGCCGCATGGCACACCAGACTGCCGGCGATCGCAGATGACTCCGGCATCGAGGTCGATGCACTCAACGGCGAACCCGGCATCTATTCTGCCCGCTATGCTGGCGAAGGCGCCAGCGACCAGGCGAACCTTGAGAAACTGCTGGCCGATATCAGCGACATTCCGGAAAGACAACGCACAGCACGATTCCAGTGCCTGATGGTCTACCTGGAACATGCCGATGATCCCAC
>QIFB01000121.1 GCA_003230545.1 Gammaproteobacteria bacterium
AGTACAGCTCTCTTAATTATGATTTACCATGGCCCACCACCTCCCAGCGGGCCTTTTTTTGCAGCGAATCAGGCCGCCAGCACTGCTGGCAGACCGGATGACGCAGACACTCAAGCGCCTTCGCCAGAAATGATTTTGTGTTGTTGGTTCTTTGTGGTGAATTATCAAAAAGCCAGCGTCCAAAGCTGGCCAGATAGATCCCGGTAACCATTGTTTCCTCGAAAATTCGCTGTAATGAGCGGGCCTGCATGCGGGCCGCTTCACGAAACCATTGCACGGTGCGACTGATACGCATCACCCCGAGTGCCTGCAGGTGTATGTGCCCGAACTCCAGTTTGTAATACAGCATTTCACGGGTGATGCGATGATGCGGCTCCAGTGCTTCGAGCCAGCGGCTGATGACCTGCTGCATGCGTTTATATTCAGGTAATTCGTAGAACGCCTCTCCCGGCTGCCAGGACAGCAGCGCACTGTCAGCGCGATTAAACCATGCCTCGGTAATATCATCTTTCTGTGTGTAGTATTCCCGGATCCGGTCAAGCGGGATCTCCAGTGTAGTGGCGATCACATGTAATTGCAGGGACTCCCATGAACCGTTCTCGGCGATCGCGAGGGCGGTATCCAGGATACGGTCTGCCAGCTGGGTGTCTTGCTGCATGCTACTAAAAAGTATAGCCGGGTTTCGCCGGCCGGCTGATTGCCGTTACCGGGCAGCATTCATTCCGCCGGTAGATTGCCGTTTCCGGGCCGAATTCATACGGCGGAAAGTTGCCGTTGTAGGGCCGAATTCATTCGGCCGCATATGATGCTATCTGGATGGCAGAGCTGGATGAAACACTGCTGGCCGAATAAATTCGGCCCTACTGTCCTGGAATTACTGGTCCGGGTAATCCATCCTGGCAAGCAGTTTCAGTTTCTCGATATCGTGGTGCCGGTATTCAAAGGTAAAGGTACCTCCACGGCCGCGCTGCTCGAACAGCAGTCTGCCCGGTGAACTGCCGATCAGCCGGCACTGGCGTTCTTCGCTGTTCCTGCGGGTAACCTTGAAGGACTTGCCGACATACTTGCCGGCCTCGGATATCCCGATCTCACGGTAGTCAACGCGATAGTTCACTTTTTTCTTGCTGGGTCGCCTGGACAGTGTGCGTCTGGTCTCCTCCGGGGCAGCCTCCCCGGTTGCCTCCGGTTCCTGCAGGATGTTCTCCACCGGTTCCGCGGCCAGTTGCTTGCGCATGTTTTCCAGTTCCTGGTGCCGGGCCGTACTCAGTCCCTGGTCGTCCATCAGGGCAAGAACGTCAGCATACAGTTTTTCCCGGTCCGGGCCGGATAATTTCGACGCATGCTGTGTAAGGAATTTCCGTATCACTTCCACCTTCCGGCGGTCCTGCTCATCCGGTCTGGCCTTTTCGATAAACCGGAGATTCGCATACATGAAGTCGAATGAATCCTGTTGACTCAGTTGTTCGGACTGGATCCCCGTGTGTACCTTGAGCGCCATGCGTGCAACTTCCCAGCCCCCCCATGCCGTAAATACATACAGTGCGAGGCCTGCGGCCGTACCAAACGAGGTAATGTAAGTGAGGAACGGTTTCTTTTCGTCCCGCCAGTATCTGATGCCGAAGAACAGTGCGCTGAACGGGGACAGCAGCAGAACGGCGATTCCCCAAAAAATGTGCTGTCTGAAGGCGCGGATAATGAGCCAGGCTAATGCAGCAAGGGCGATCAGGCCGAAGGCCAGAGATGCCTGAAGTAGTGTATTCATGGTGTTATCCATTTTGATACCGCAAAGCAGGAGCTATATAACGTTACCGTATCGGCCAGATGGTACGATTCTTGAGCGCGCTCAGTCGTGCCGAGTTCTATTTAATACATTTTTTAAAACAACAAGATAGAAACGTTTTTACGTGGAGTGCTCCGGGGGTAACGGCTGGTGCAGACAGCAGGGCGGGCAAGTCAGTAATGTGGCGGCGGGGTGTTGTCTGCCGCGGACGCGGTATCTGCCGGTGACAGGCGCTGGATCAGCATCTCGAGTCTGCGAATGACCTCTCCCTGCTTTCTCACCAGCTGTTCCTGTGCAAGCAGGGTCCGGGTCAGTTCATCGAGCGTGGCTTCCTGGTGCATCAGCCGGGTTTCCAGCTGCTCGATGCGCGGGGTCAGTTCGTCTTCAGTGATGGCCATGGCTGCAGTTTTCCATTTAAGGGCAGGGGACGATCTTCTCGGAAATCGGCTCTCTGTTGCACTGTACAGATATGGTGTGAGCTACGTAAGGCCAACCCGGTCAACTCACGTATACCACGAGTAATGTGCATTCATCCGTGCTGTTTATGGGGATATGGTGTACTCGGGTCAGTGGAGCCATTAATATTGCCCGACCTGATGTTCGCGTTCTCTGGAGAGAAATATGAGTGATGCCCTGAATTACCTGATTGCTGCACGACCGGATGCGATTGGTCTCTACTTCAAGTTCCTGAAAGAGGCGGGCAAGAATCTGGATACGCGCACCCGCGATCTGATCTCGGTAATAACCAAGGTGGATGCCCAGACCGAGGGCGGCTTTCGCCAGTACCTGACCCGGGCGTTGCACAACGGGGCGAGTCCGAATGAAATCATCGATGCACTGCTGATGGCCTTTCCGACACTGGGGCTGGCAAAGATCGTCTGGGCTGTGGATATCCTGCTGGACATGGACATTCCCGAGTTTCGGCCCGAGAACCTGTTTGCCGGGTCGACCTGGCACAGCGTGTGCTCACTGGATGAAATTGCGGCAGGCGAGATCACCTACAGGGACTGTGACGGGCGCAGCCTGTTTATCTATCGAGAGGGAGAAAGCATCAAGGTCTATGACAGTCGCTGTCCGCACCAGGTCACTAATATCCCGCACCTGGCGCTGGAAGGGACACGTCTTACCTGTCCGAAGCACAAGTGGGCATTTGATGTGGCAACCGGCGAGTGCGTGGACATCGGCAACCGCCCGCTGAACGAGTTCGAGCACAAGATAGAGGGCAACAACCTGCTGGCTTACTGGTAACCGGGCGTTGCTTTCGTCATCCCGGTGAAGGCCGGACTCCATCAACAACAACCATCATTGGTTCATCTCTGGATCCCGGCCTTCGCCGGGATCACTTCCTTCTGGTTTTAAGTAACTGCCCCCTGATTCAGGGATGCAGGGTAATAGCAACGGAACCTGATCCCTGGCGGGCCTTTTCCAGTGCCGCTTCTATCGAGGTATCCCGTGCCAGCACCACCCCCATGCGTCGGTAACCACTGACCTCGGGCTTGCCAAACAGGCGCAACTGGGTATCGGGCGCCGCCAGCACTTCGTCCAGCGCGCCGTAATTGATCTGGCTGGATTCCCCTTCCGCGAGAATGACGCTGGATGCCGAGGGGCCATGCAGATGGATGTTCGGGATCGGCAGCCCGAGGATGGCGCGGGCATGCAGCGCAAATTGCGACAGGTCCTGCGAGATCATGGTGACCATGCCGGTGTCATGCGGCCGTGGCGAGACCTCGCTGAAGATCGCTTCATCACCCTTGATAAACAATTCCACCCCGAAGATGCCACGGCCGCCAAGTTCGTCGGTAATTGTTTCCGCAATGTCCCGGGCGCTGGCGAGCGCCGCTGCACTCATGGCTTGTGGCTGCCAGGACTGCCGGTAATCGCCATCAACCTGTACGTGCCCGATCGGTTCGCAAAAACTGGTGCCATCGCCATGGCGTACGGTCAGCTGGGTGATCTCGTAGTCAAAGTCCACGAAGCCCTCAACGATGACCTTGCCGGCACCACTGCGGCCGCCTTTTTGTGTGTAGGACCAGGCTGCATCGATCTCGGATTCCTGCCGGATGGTGCTCTGTCCCTTGCCGGATGAACTCATGATCGGCTTGACGACGCAGGGCAGACCGATTTCCTCGATGGCCTGGTCGAATTCCTCGCGGGTTTCGGCGAAGCAGTAGGGCGATGTGTTAATGCCCAGCTCTTCGGCCGCGAGGCGCCGGATACCTTCACGGTTCATGGTCAGCCGGGCCGCGCGCGCTGTCGGAATGACCGTGTAGCCATCTGCTTCCAGCTTCACCAGGATGTCGGTCGCAATGGCCTCGATTTCCGGCACGATGAAATCCGGTTGTTCGGTTTCGATCACATTGCGCAGCGCCGGGCCGTCCAGCATCGAGATGACGTGACTGCGGTGTGCGACCTGCATGGCGGGCGCGTTGTTGTAGCGGTCGACCACGATGACCTCGACGCCGAGCCGCTGCAGCTCGATGACGACTTCCTTGCCCAGCTCACCGCCACCGCACAGCAGCACGCGGGTGGCGGTATCCGTTAACGGGGTTCCGATCGTTGCCATGACTGGAGTATAGGGTAAATGCCGGCTACCGGGCATATTCCGGTATCAATCTGGAGTAGAATAGCCGGCCTGGTTGTACCCGGAATAACAGCATGTCACAGGAACAAGGGAGGGAGTGATGAAAGCGCGCGCGGCAGTGGCGTGGGAGCCAAAGCGGCCCCTGGAGATCGAGGACATTGACGTGGAAGGCCCGCAGAAGGGCGAAGTCCTGCTGAAGGTCGTGGCCAGCGGCGTGTGTCATACCGATGCCTTCACCCTGTCCGGCGCGGACCCCGAGGGCGCGTTTCCCTGTGTGCTTGGTCATGAAGGGGGTTGCGAGGTGGTGGAATGCGGGTCCGGGGTGAACGACCTCAAGCCCGGCGATCACGTGATCCCCCTGTACATCCCGGAATGCGGGACCTGTGAATATTGTCGTTCGGACAAGACCAACCTGTGCCAGTCCATTGCCGGTACCGTGTGGACCGGCTACATGCCGGACCGGACGCGCCGATTCTCGAAGAACGGAAAACCGGTCTTTCACTACATGGGCTGCTCGACGTTTGCCGAGTACACCGTGGTTCCGGAGATCGCATTGGCGAAAATTAACCCGGCCGCACCGCTCGACAAGGTGTGCCTGCTCGGCTGTGGCGTGACCACCGGTATTGGTGCAGTACTGAATACCGCGAAGGTGACGCCGGGGTCCACGGTGGCGGTATTCGGGCTGGGTGGCATCGGCTTGTCGGTGATCCAGGGCGCCGTCATGGCACAGGCCGGACGCATCATTGCCATCGATACCAATCCGGACAAGTTTGCGATGGCGCAAGCGCTGGGGGCGACCGATTGCGTCAACCCGGCTGATTTGAATGTGTCAGTAACGGAAGCTGTTGTTGATATGACCGGTGGCGGTGTCGACTTCTCGTTCGAGTGCATCGGCAACGTTGATGTGATGCGCGAGGCACTGGAGTGCTGTCACATGGGCTGGGGCGTCTCGACCATTATCGGGGTGGCCGGTGCCGGCCAGGAAATCCGTACGCGCCCGTTTCAGCTGGTGACGGGGCGTACCTGGAAGGGGACCGCCTTCGGTGGCGTCAAGGGGCGTACCGAGTTGCCCGGTTACGTTGACAAGTACCTGGCAGGCGGCATTGAGCTTGACTCCATGGTGACGCACACCCTGCCGCTGGAAGAGATCAATACCGCGTTTGACCTGATGCATGCCGGCAAGAGCATCCGCTCGGTCATCATTTTCTGAGCACGCACGTATGGAACAGATCGAGCGCATTCGGGAGTCCGGCGGTAACCTGAACCGTTATACCCACGAGTCTTCCAGTTGTAACTGCACCATGACCTTTTCGGTCTACCTGCCGCCGATCGCTATGACCTGGGGCAGGGCGCCGGTTTCTACGTGAATGCCACACAACTGCCCTGGTCGCAGCACTATCACATGTACGATTACGTAACCCGTGAACTGCCGGCACTGGTGGAAGCGGAATTGCCATTGATCCCGGGGCTGCGCTCCATCAGTGGCCACTCCATGGGCGGGCACGGCGCGTTGATCTGCGCGCTGAACAATCCCGGTATGTACAAATCAGTGTCGGCCTTTGCGCCAATCTGCAACCCGGTCGCCAGTGGCTGGGGCGCAGGCTGTTTCGGCGCCTACCTCGGTGCTGACCGGAAGCAGTGGTCGGCCTGGGATTCCACCTGCCTGGTCGCGGCCGGTGCCGTGCCGGTTCCCCTGTTGATTGACCAGGGTACCGCGGATGAATTTCTCGCGGAACAGTTGTATCCGCAGAATCTTGAGGCCGCCTGCAGGGAACAGGATTTTCCATTCGCCCTGCGAATGCAGGCAGGCTATGATCACAGCTATCACTTTATTGCGAGCTTTATCGGTGAGCACCTGGCGTGGCATGCACAGGCCCTGCAGGCATCGTGACGGGGTACGTTGGCATATTCAGACAGGTGATTGGCGCCAGCGGCCATCCCCGGATGGGGGTGGCAATCGCTATGCTTTCGAGGTTGTCCCGTGCCGCAAAATGGATCGGGGTTTTTGTTACTGGCTCAGTTTGGCGCCAGGTACAAACCGGGCCATTACGAGGATTTTCCATGACACAGACTGTTAACCGCTGGAATATTGTTCTTTCTGCCGTGCTGTTCCTGCTGCTGGCGGCGGGCGCCAGTGCGGCGCGTCAGCCAGTCTCGTTGCAGCAGACCATCGACCACTTGCTGGACACAGTCAGTCAATCCGGATTGACCTTCATGCGCAATGGAAAATCTTACACGGCGTCAGAGGCGGCTGCTCATATGCGCAATAAATACGAACATTTCCACGATGATATCAACTCGGCCGAAGATTTTATCCGCCTGTCCGCCACGCGCAGCCTGGTAAGCGGAAAGCCATATACGCTGGTTGACAGGGACGGGCGTGAGCAGGCGACCGCTGACTGGCTCACCCGGATGCTGTCCGAGTATCGCAATAACGCAATGGCAGCCGGACAATGATACCGGGCTATAAAAATCACATGAATGCATGGCAGGGTGTCAGGGCATTGCTGGCCGGGCTGTCCGTATTGCTGTTACAGGCCTGTACCACGGCGCAGCTGCACAGTTACCCGCCGGTCAGTAGATCTGCTGTAGAACAGCCGGTAGCTGCACCTGCACCGGTGGTCAAGGTGATGACGTTAAACCTTGCTCACGGCCGCGGGGACAGTTTTCACCAGTTGCTGCTGGATGACGCAGCAACCCTGGACAACCTGCAGACAATTTCTGATTTGCTGGATCACGAGCGCCCGGACGTAGTAGCGATGCAGGAAGCGGATGCACCGTCTTTCTGGAGCGGGGACCTGGACCACATCGCCTGGCTTGCGGAAACCAGCAACTATAGCCAGCATGTGCATGGCAAGCATGCCGAAGGCTTCGGAGTGGCCTACGGGACCGCCCTGATGTCAACACTGGAGCTGCAGGCGGCCGAGGCGATCACCTTCGACCCGGCGTACTCACTCGTACCCAAGGGGTTTGTGGTATCTGCAATTAACTGGCCGGCCGTGCCGGGGGTCGAGGTGGACGTGGTCTCGGTACACCTGTCCTTTTCCAGTGAAAAGACGCGCCGGAAACAGGCGAACGAGTTGATTGCCGTATTACAGGAGCGCAACCGTCCGGTCATTATCATGGGCGACATGAACTCCGACTGGCAGGACGAGCATTCCACCGTACGTTATATCAGCGAGGCACTGGGACTGGAGGCCTACCGTCCCGATCAATCCGGGCTGGAAACCTTTCCGGGATTAAACCGGCGGCTGGACTGGATCCTGGTATCCGCCGATATTGAATTCCATTCCTATCGCCGGTTGCCCGATGTGGTATCGGACCACCGTGCCGTGGTGGCCGAGCTGGTGCTCAGGGCAGGATATACCCCCGCTTCTGTCAACGTATCGCGCTGATTTTTATATGCGGTCACCACGATCTTGCCTTTCTGCCGGTTGGATTCCATCCGTTGCCAGCCCCATCAACAATCGGGGTTCACGATTATGTCGAACGGCAAATTGATACTGTAAGTGGGCGTTCAGGTACAGCTTGTGATCTGTACCCCACCAATCCGAAGCTGACCAGATCAGCAACAGTATCAAAATATTTACCAAAATTGCTGGTAACCCCGGATTTTCTCGCTTCGGCACTATCTATTACATCAAAGACCATTACTAAAATTTTTTAATATTTGGAGGGAAAATCCGAGATCCGACAGAAATAGTTGCCAACACAACTGCGAACCAGATAAGGAAATTGGCGACATTATTGATCCAGGGAGTCGCGGTTAACACTGCTGTGGCAAAAAAGAATTTTGAAATGTTTTGCGAAAGAGCCTTTTTCTTGCCGAACTGACTGGCCCCTTTCACTTGCACACCTCTTAGAAGAGTCGAGGTGATGTCCAGGGCCAATAAGATTAGAAAACCTATCCTGTCAATTGCTGACCAGAATAAGATCAGAGTGCTGTAGGTAATGAATTTATCGACAAGGGGGTCCAGGACCTTGCCGTATTTGGTGACTTGCCCGATTTCCCTGGCCAGGGCACCGTCAACAATATCAAAAACGATAACAATGGTGACAACAATAAGGGCAACAACACCAAATAACTGCCATGGCAATCCTGTCCACTGAGCTAATTCATTTTTATATACCCACGTCAGCCAGCCTGGGATAAAAATAATCAGTCTTCCCCAGGTGATCTGGTTTGGTGTAATTCCCAGATCATATCCAATCCATCGAACAAATCTTTGGAAAAATCTCTGTGGCAAATGAACTCTCCTACCT
>QIFB01000072.1 GCA_003230545.1 Gammaproteobacteria bacterium
GTTCCGTTACCCGCACTATCATGCCGCGACCGATACGCCGGAGCAGCTGGACTACACTGGCCTGGCACGGGTGACCGGTGGGTTGGCAGAGGTCATCGGGGCGCTTGCTTCGCCGTAGGGGGAGACTTGCAAGATGATCCGTATGGTCTGACAGACCTCGCTATCGATATGCGGTCACACTGCTGACCCTGGAGCGTGCAGCCAGGACCCTGGGCAGGCGCATCAAGGTTGAACTGCCTGTCAGCCAGTTCAGAAACCGAAGCCGACTTCGCTGTCCGTGTCGCCGCCGCCGGCGCCAAACCCGATATAGCCGAACACGGTGACGCCATCGCTCTCCCGGCCCGGCCACAGGTGGAGTTGCCGGGCGCTGATGACCGGGTAAGAGACATCCTCATCGCCGGCCTTTCCGGCCCGGGTACCGGTCACGGTCCCGACCGCGGTGAGCTGCCGGCCCTCGGCATAGGCTTCCGGATCCAGGGTACCGGTCGGTTCGAGGAGAAAGCGTCCCTGTGGAGTGCCGTCGCTTTGCGGCCGCGCGTTGGCATCGAGCGGGTAGGCCAGCACCTCGACCTGTGTGCGGTCTTCCAGATTGGTGGTGCCGAGGATGATGCCGCCCCACTGTACCTGTTTGCCCGTGGCCTGCTGCGGATGGGTGGCCACATTTTGAGGTGTCAGCGTGCGGTCGACCCCGTTGGTGTTGAAGGCGGGCGTAGCGGCGCAAGCGCTTAGCAGCAGGACCGGCAACAGGGGGTAACAGCGGAATATTGCAATGCAGTGACGCATACCCTGAGTCTAGATGATCGGGGCCGCGTTTATTCAGTCCTTGTCGTCCTCGTCCTCGTCATCCGTCACCACATCGATGGCGGCGTCTGCCACCTTGAATGGCACTTTCGCGGTTTCCACCGCAACGGTTGTCGCTACGCCGATCGCGGTCCCGACAACCATCGAGGCGCAGCCCGGTAACATCAGTAACACGAGCAGGAGTGCAGTTGTTTTCACGGGTCGGCTCCTGTGGCAGTTACCCCTATACATACTCTATCTATACCTGTGCAATCTTTTTGTGACCGATTACGCAGGTTAATGGTGGGTTGAAGACATTCCTGGTTGGTTACCCGGTAAAAATCAAGCGAGAATCCGGCGGGCGGAGTCGGAATAGGTCATCCCGCCATCGTTGCAGTGTCTTGCATGCTGGTGGTAAATACGTACCAAATATGGTACGGTCATTATTGCAGGTGGCAAGCATATGGATGTGCTGTTCTATCGGTCGGGGTCAGGTAACGAGCCGGCGCGCAAAATCGATCTGGAGGCAGGCAATGAGTAAACATACTGGTAGTACGCTTGATGGATTTCTGGATGAAGATGGCATTCTGGCAGAAGCCGGGGCGGTGGCCATCAAGCGTGTGCTTGCCTTCCAGCTCGCGGAAATCATGCAGCAGCAAAAACTGACGAAAACACAACTGGCACGACGCATGAAAACCAGCCGCTCTGCCCTGGAAAGACTGCTTGATCCGGAAAATGCCTCGGTCACACTGCTTACCCTGGAGCGTGCAGCCAGGGCCCTGGGCAGGCGCATCAAGGTTGAACTGGCGGCATGAGCCACACCCCCCGACCCGTGGAGCGCACCATGCAATCCGGTCTCGATCGACTGATCAATGAGCCGGCGTTACGGCAACCGTTGTGCGGCCGGCGCGTGGCCTTGCTGGCGCATCCGGCCTCGGTCACCGCGGATCTGACCCATGCGCTGGATGCCCTGGCCGGAACGGGCGACATTCGGCTCTCCGCGGCCTTCGGGCCGCAGCACGGTCTGCGCGGTGACAAGCAGGACAACATGGTGGAGTCGCCGGACTTTGAGGACCCCGTCCACGGCATCCCGGTGTTCAGTCTCTACGGGGAGGTGCGCCGGCCGACGGCAGCGATGCTGGATCATTTCGACGTGCTGCTGGTGGACCTGCAGGACCTGGGTTGCCGCATCTACACCTTCATCACCACCCTGCGCTATGTGCTGGAGGCCGCCGCCGCGCACGGCAAGGCGGTCTGGATACTGGACCGGCCCAACCCGGCGGGGCGGCCGGTGGAGGGCCTCCGGCTCCGGCCGGGCTGGGAGAGTTTCGTGGGCGCCGGGCCGCTGCCCATGCGTCACGGGCTGACCCTCGGCGAGCTGGCCCGCTGGTTTGTGGCCGGGCTGGGACTGGATGTGGACTGCGAGGTGATAGAGATGGAGGGCTGGGCGCCGTCCTCGGCGCCGGGGTATGGCTGGCCGCAGGGTGAGCGGACCTGGGTGAACCCCAGCCCCAACGCAGCCAACCTTTCGATGGCGCGCTGTTATTCCGGAACCGTCCTGCTGGAGGGCACCACTCTGTCCGAGGGGCGCGGCACCACCCGCCCGCTGGAGCTGTTTGGTGCGCCGGACCTGGCGCCGCGGGAACTGATCGAAACCATGACCGCGTTGGCGCCTGACTGGCTGGCGGGTTGCCGGCTGCGGGAATGCTGGTTCCAGCCCACGTCCCACAAGCATGTGGATGCGCTGTGCGCCGGTATCCAGGTTCACGTGGAGGACGCGGCCTACGACCACGCGGCGTTCCGGCCCTGGCGACTGATGGCGCTGGCCTTCAAGGCGCTGCGCCGCCTGCGGCCGGACTATGAACTGTGGCGCGACTTTCCCTACGAGTACGAGACCGAACGGCTGGCCATCGATGTCATCAACGGCAGCGAATTGCTGCGCCACTGGGTGGACGAACCGGCGGCCACGCCGGGCGACCTGGATGCGCTGGCCGGCGCCGACGAGCGCGCCTGGCGGGAAGAGACCGAGGCGGTACTGTTGTACCGGTAATGCTTGCCGGGCTGTTACGAGGCCTTGAGTTTTTGCTGTTCCGCGCCCTGGCTGCGCAAATACTCTTCATACGAGCCATGGAAGTCCATGATGCCGGTTGGCGTCAGCTCGATAATGCGTGTCGCCAGCGAGGATACGAATTCACGGTCATGACTGACGAAGATCAATGTGCCCGGGTAGTTGTCCAGGGCCAGGTTGAGCGATTCAATGGATTCCATGTCCAGGTGGTTGGTGGGTTCGTCCATCAACAGGATGTTATTGCGTTGCAGCATCAGTTTTCCGAACAGCATGCGGCCCTGTTCGCCGCCGGAGATCACATCGACGGTTTTGTGGATCTCGTCCTGGGAAAACAGCAGGCGGCCCAGGGTGCCGCGGACAATCTGCTCGTCATCGTTTTCCTTGCTCCATTGGTCCATCCAGTCATACAGGGGCTTCTTGTCTGCAAAGTCGGCCGCATGATCCTGCGCGTAATAGCCAATCGCTGAATTTTCAGACCATCTCACCTCGCCGGTGGTCGGCGCAAGCTCGCCGGCAAGACATTTCATCAAGGTGGATTTACCAATACCGTTCGGTCCGATGACGGCAACACGCTCGCCAACCTGTACCGTGAGCGTGAGATTGGTAAACAGGTCCTCGTCATAACGCATGCCCAGTTTTTTCAGTTTGAGCGCCTGGCGATGCAGTTTCTTGTCCTGGTCGAAACGGATGTAGGGGCTTTTGCGGCTGGATGGCTTTACCTCGTCCAGCTTGATTTTGTCAATCTGCCGGGCGCGCGATGTCGCCTGTTTCGATTTCGAGGCGTTCGCGGAGAAGCGGCTGACGAAGACCTTGAGCTCGGCAATCTGGGCTTTCTTTTTGGCGTTTTCCGACTGCAGGCGTTCGCTTACCTGCGTCGAGGCAATCATGTATTCATCATAATTGCCGGGGTAGATCCGCAGTTCGCCGTAATCCAGGTCCGCCATGTGAGTGCACACGCTGTTGAGGAAATGGCGGTCATGGGAAATGATGATCATGGTGCAATTGCGTTCGTTCAGCACCCCTTCCAGCCAGCGAATGGCATTGATGTCGAGGTTGTTGGTGGGTTCGTCCAGCAGCATGATGTCCGGTTCGGAAAACAGGGCCTGCGCCAGTAACACGCGCAATTTCCAGCCGGGCGCCACCGCGCTCATGGGGCCATTGTGTTGCCCGATGGGTATCCCCACGCCCAGTAACAGTTCGCCGGCGCGCGCCTCGGTGGTGTAGCCATCCATCTCGGCGAATTCCGCTTCCAGCTCAGCGGCCCGGATGCCGTCTGCCTCGCTCATCTCCGCTTTGGCATAGATCGCATCGCGCGCCGACCGGACGGCCCAGAGCTCCTCGTGCCCCATGATTACCGTGTCGATCACGGCGCATTCCTCAAAGGCAAACTGGTCCTGTGTCAGTTTGCCGATGCGTTCGTGCGGGTCTTTCGAGACGTTGCCGGCGGAGGGTTCCAGGTCGTCCCCCAGGATCTTCATGAAGGTGGATTTGCCGCAGCCATTGGCCCCGATCAGGCCATAGCGGTTGCCATCGCCAAACTTGACCGAGACGTTCTCAAAGAGCGGTCTGGCGCCAAATTGCAGGGTGATATTCGAGGTTGTCAGCATGGGTTGGTTCCGGATAGAAAAGTGTCAAGGACGATCAGGCTGCTTTTCGTGAACCGCGATGTTTACGGTTACCGGGCTGACCCGGGTTGTTCGGGCGTCCGTTTTTGCTGAATGAGCGCGGTTTGTTTCTGGTGTTCTTGCCCGTTTTATTCCCGGAGGCCTGCCGCTGATTGCCACGTCCCATGTTAATGGGTTGTGCCTTGATGGACGGATCGGGCTGATAGCCGTCGATGACCACCCTGGGGATGTCGCGTTTTACCAGGCGTTCGATATCTTTAAGCAACTTCAGTTCATCAACACACACCAGTGACATGGCTTCGCCTTCATTGCCTGCGCGGCCCGTGCGGCCAATGCGATGGATGTAGTCTTCCGCCACGTTGGGTAATTCAAAGTTCACCACGTGCGGCAACTGGTCAATGTCCAGTCCGCGCGCGGCGATATCCGTGGCAACCAGTACCCGCACCTTGCCGGCTTTAAAATCTGCCAGTGCCCGGGTGCGTGCGCCCTGGCTCTTGTTGCCATGGATCGCGGCAGCATCGATGCCGTCCTTGTTCAGCTGCTCGGAAAGACGGTTGGCGCCATGCTTGGTGCGGGTGAATACCAGCACCTGTCGCCAGTCGTTCGAACCGACCAGCCAGGAAAGCAGTTCGCGTTTGCGGTTTTTATCTACCGGATGAATGACCTGGGTGACACTTTCTGCAGCGGGATTCTGCCCCGCCACTTCAATCAGTACCGGTGACTTGAGCAGGCCATTGGCGAGTTGCTTGATGTCCTTCGAGAAGGTGGCCGAGAACATCAGTGTCTGTTTCTGTCTGGGCAGCAGCGCGAGCACCCTGCGGATGTCGTGAATAAAACCCATGTCGAGCATGCGGTCGGCTTCGTCCAGTACCAGGATATCCACCTTTGAAAGGTCGGCACTTCTCTGGCCGACGAGATCCAGCAGCCTGCCCGGGGTGGCGACCAGGATATCCACGCCCCTGACAAGTTTCATTTTTTGCGGGTTGATACTGACGCCACCATAGACCACGGTGGATTTCAGCGGCAGGTAGCGGCCATAGGTCTGTACGCTTTCAGCAACCTGTGCGGCCAGTTCCCGGGTCGGGGTCAGCACCAGGGCGCGGATCGGGCGCCGGCCTTTCCCCGGTTTGCCGGTTTCCATTAACCGGTGCAGTAACGGCAGGGTGAAACCGGCCGTTTTGCCCGTGCCGGTCTGTGCGCCGCCCATCAGGTCGCGGCCATCGAGGATCGACGGGATTGCCTGTTGCTGTATCGGGGTAGGGACGCTGTAGCCTTTTTCGGACACAGCACGGTGTAATTCGGCCCGCAGACCGAGGGATTCAAATGGCATTTATGATGTTCTCCTGAACGATGTATCGGACCGGCCTGCCCAATACACATGGTTTGGGTCGGTCAAGGCGGGAGCTTGCTGGTTTATTTCGAGGTGAATCTGGAAGGATTACCGCGTTGAAAACAGGTGCAGACCGAAGTGCACCGGAATTTGGTCGGGGAGTATACCTGAAGTTTTGCGAAATAGGGGGTTCCTGTTGACTATTTCACTGCGCGGCGACCAGCAGGGTCGTCAGTAACAGGGTGATCGATACGTTCACGGGCCTCTCCTTTTGAACGGTGTCAGAGCACATTTTTCTCATACAATTAGTGGAAAATGTGCTCTGACGCCTTTTTTCTTCCAGACGAGACCCCTATGATTGAATCTGTCCTGAATTTTCCGGTACATCCGCTGTGGCTTGCCCGGACCGGGGCCCGGGCCGGACATCTGCGCAGTGGTGATCGATTGCTCAAAATGTTACTGAGAAAAGAATAACAACATGCTTATGAAACACCCGGTCCGGCTTGTTGCCGGCCTGCTTGCTGTTAACCTGCTGGCCCTGGCCACGGGGGTCGATGCAGGCAGACCCGCAATGACCAATCGCCTGATCATCAAATTCAATACTCCGGCGAATGCCGGAACCCTGGATAACCGGTCTGTGGAGCGGCTGGAGCGGCTCAATACACGTGCCGGCATGACCCTGACCAGGAAGCGCACCATGTCCTACAACGCCGGGGTCTATGTTTTGCCCGATTGGATGCCCGAAGACGTGGCCGCCCGGGTCGCCGCGCGTCTGGCAGCGGACCCTGCCGTCGAGTATGCCGAACCGGATCGCCTGCACAGGCCGCTGTTTGTACCCAACGATACCCTCTATGCCCAGCAGTGGAACCTGTTTGAGGATGCGGGCGGGGTCCGCCTGCCGGATGCCTGGGACCAGGAGCGCGGTGCGGCCGATATCGTCATCGCGCTGGTCGACAGCGGTATCCTGAACCATGGCGACCTCGACCCGGCACGGCTGGTGCCCGGTTATGATTTTATCAGTGATCCGGATATGGCCAATGATGGTGACGGGCGCGATGCAGATCCCGCCGATCCCGGTAACTGGACCGCCGCCGGAGAATGCGCCTCTGGCGAACCGGCTTTCTCCAGCTCCTGGCACGGTACAAAGATTACCGGTCTGGTCGGTGCGGCAACCGATAACGCCGCCGGGATTGCCGGCGTGACGCACGGGACACGCCTGTTGATGGTGCGCGTGCTTGGTAAATGCGGTGGTTTTACCTCTGACATCGTCGATGCCATGCACTGGGCAGCGGGCATCCCGGTACCCGGTGTGCCGGACAATGCCAATCCAGCGCGGGTGATCAACCTGAGTCTCGGCGGGGAGGGGGTGTGTAGCCGTATTCAGCAGAATGCAATCGATGACGTCAACGCAAGGGGAGCGGTGGTCATCGCAGCGGCGGGTAATCAGGCGGATGATGTCGCCAGAGAGAGCCCTGCCAACTGCAGAGATGTGGTCGCCGTGGCGGCCACGAACCGCGCGGGGGGGCGGGCTTCATATACCAATACAGGTGCAGGGGTCGATGTGAGTGCCCCTGGTGGTGATTTCAATAGCCGCCTCCTGCTTCTCTCCAACACCGGCAGCACGATACCGGCAGCGGATGACTTTGTGCTGGGGAGCGGTACCAGTTATGCGACAGCTCATGTCAGTGGTATCGCAGCGCTGGTGCTGTCGGTCAACGCAGATCTGAATCCACTGCAGGTGGGTGATATCCTGGCCTGGAGCGCCCGGCCGTTTACGGACGCGAGCTGCGACGTGTTTATCTGTGGCGGTGGTATCGTCGATGCCAGTGCCGCCGTGCAACTGGCCGCGGCCACGCAAGGTCAACCGGACAGCGATAATGACGGCATCAAGGATGTAGTGGACCTGTGTCCCGCCACGCGTGCCGGCAATCTCGTGGATGCCAACGGTTGCAGCGACAGACAGCTGAACGGTGGCGGCGGAGGCGGCGGCGGGGGTGGTGGATGTACCGTGTCACCTGCCAGCGTGTCCGATCCGCTGTTGCCCCTGTTGCTGCTTTTCGCTGTTCTGAAACTGGCCGGTTTCCGGAGGCGTTTGTAACCGGCCATCCCCCGGATCGAGTGGGTGGATTACCGCTGCAGGGCTGAATTCATTCGGCCGGAAGGTGATCTACTGCGCCGCCACCAGCCGGTCCAGCTCGTTGAGGGCATTGGTGGACTTGTTCAGGCTGAAGGTAATGATGGTCTGTCCCCATGGCCAGCGCTGAAAGATCACTTTCAGGTCATTCCCCGCGCGCAGTTGTTTCATCAGCGTCGCGTCCGCGGTCAGGCAGCCGGGGACATTGAGTGCGCCAATCAGCAAGGACGGGTTGGCGTCGACCTGCAGGCTGACGCCTTTGACGGGATAGTTATGCCCGAACACGCACACGGAGCGGATGTGCCTGGGGTCGCCCTTCAGCCAGGAGATCCACAGTATCGGTGCCGCATGCCGGGAATCATCGCCGCGATACTCGGTG
>QIFB01000097.1 GCA_003230545.1 Gammaproteobacteria bacterium
CCGTGTGTTCATAAATATCCCTGAATTGTTCGCGTCCTTCTTTATGACAGGCAAATACGAAAAATATGCCGGCAGGATTATAACGGTGAATTACTGGAAAGGCTGAAGCAATTCAGCGGCACGAACCCGCGGTTACCTGGATTCACAGGATCGGCATTCAGCAGACAGGGTGAAAATCCCATCCAACTCATTGACATACATAACAGAATCACTAACATGGAGTGTATAAATTAAGGATACAAGACCACCCCGTATGAGATTACTGCTGCTGCCCCTGCTGCTGGCCTGCACCCTGGACGCTACCGCCGCGGAGATTCCCGCTGCCATCGAAGCGTGCATGAAGGGAAACTTGCCAAAGACAACCTCGGTCCAGTCCATAGAACTGCGTGCACGCGACCGCAGTCACTATGAGTCGGTCCTGCAGGCCGACGTATACCTGAAACGGACAGATGAAGACAATTCGCGGGTGATGATGTATTTCCGGGAACCGGTTGATATCCGCGGTGCACGTTTCCTGATCGTGCAGAAACAACCACAGAATGATATGTACATCTACATGCCCGGTTTATTCAAGGTACGCCGCATAACCTCGAAAAATATCTCAAGCTCTATTATGGGCACCGACTTCTCATACGAGGACTTTGAACGTCTTCATGGTGTACTCACTGACATACGCGCCGAACAAATGCCGGATTCAACACTGGATGGCAGGCCGGTCCATGTCCTCGAGAGCTACCCGGACACTGAATCCGGCTATACCCGAATAACCAGCTATATTGATACGGAGTCCTGCATCGCAATCAGAACCGACCTCTTTGAAGGCAAGGACGTGCTGCGCAAGCAAATGACGGTAGCACCGGACAAGCTACAGCAACAGGGCGACATCTGGTTCCCGTCCGAACTGCTGATGAAGGATTTCCGTGACAAGACAGAAACCCGCCTGACGGTTACCAATCTGAAACCTGATGCCGACCTTCCCGCTGACCTGTTTGACGAGACCAGGCTGAAACAGGCAGAGATCCCGCCCACCTCAGAATAATAATGCGATTGCTGGACACATTCTCTGACCTGGTAGCGCGCTCAACCGGGCTTATCCTGCTATTGGTTACAGGCATGACCGTACTGGCACTGTCAGTAATCATCGATTTCAACACCGGGCAATTGCGCCTGGAAATAGACCCGTCGGCAAACCGCCTGCTGTCTGAGGACAGCGAGGCCAAGCAGTTCTATGACAGGGCCCGAAACATATTCGGCAGTGATGAAACACTGGTCATCACGCTGACGTCGGATGATGTATTTACCCTCGACACCTTCCGGCGCATCGACCGCATCACGCAGCGGATCGACGCTGTCGAATCCGTACATCATGTGATTTCCCTGACCAATGCGCTGGATATTCGCAGCGTTGGCGATGATCTCGATATCTCGCCGTTTATCGACCCCATCACGGATGACCCGGGACAGGCTGCTACCACCCGGCAACGGGTGCTCGCAAACCCCGTCTATGCCGGGAGCCTGGTGTCACTGGAGGGTGATGCAACCGCGATCGTCGTGTACTTCAACGACATATCAGACCGCGAGTTCATCAAGCAGGGTATACACGACCGGATTGTTGATATTGTCAATGAGGAGCGCGGCGACAACCAGGCATGGTTTACCGGTGCGCCACATTTCAAGGTGGCCATTATCGGGATTCTGATCCATGACCTTATCTATATACCGCCACTGATCACCCTTATTCTCGCCATTGTCCTGGCAATCTCGTTCCGCACCCTGCTGGGCGTACTGGTACCCCTGATTACTGTCGCTACCGGTGTGATCGTGACACTCGGGATCATTACCGCGCTCGGATATTCCCTCAGCATGATCTCCGTGCTGGTGCCGCCCCTATTGATGATTCTCGGGCTCTCTTATTCCGTACATGTGGTGTCCGAGTACCACCAGCACCGGCTCGGCAATCCGGACTCCGTCGTGCTGGTCAGGGAAACGCTGCGACAGGTGCTGCTGCCGGTGGTACTTACCGGCGTTACGACCGTTGCCGGCTTTGCCGCGCTGATGATCAATCCGATCGTGGCCGTCAGGGAGTTCGGCATCCTGTCAGCCATCGGCGTCGTCCTGATTACGCTGCTTTCCATTACATTCACGCCGGCCCTGCTGAAATTCATGGACCGGGGCATCCTGGCACCATCCCCCGGGGCACGCTCAGCCAAACGTACATTTGACCGTTTCGTTGACCGGATTGCCCTGTTTGACCTGCAGCAACGCAAAAAAATCTTCACGTTTGCCGGCATCCTGTTTGTGCTGGCACTTTTCGGCATGTCAAGGATACAGGTGAGCACGGATTTCATGTCCAGCTTTCCCGAAGGCTCGGAGGTCCGCACCGCATTTGATGTTGTCAATGACAAACTGGGCGGTGCAAATCCACTGTATATCGTGCTCGAAGGCGTTCGCCCCGAGGTTTTCAAGGAGCCCGCCAATCTCAGGACCATCGAGGCATTGCAGGAATGGCTGGTCGCACAACCGGATATCGGCGGCAGCACATCGATCACGGATTATCTGAAGCTGGTGAACCAGGCCTTCCATGATAACGACCCCGCCTTTAACGTCGTACCCGAATCCCGTCGACTGGTCACCCAGCTGCTGTTCCTCAGTTCCAGTGACGAACTGGACAGAATTGTCGATGGCCGCTTTCAGACCACGAACATCGTGCTGAGGTCGACAGCCATCACCTCGGAGGCCATGAGCGAGCTGATTGCAAGAATCAACAGGCGACTGGTCGATTTTCCGGACCACATCAAGGCCACCGTGACCGGAAATCCCGTGCTGATCAACGAAACCCTCTCGAAGATTGTCGTGGGCCAGGCCAGGAGCGTGGGGCTGGCGCTGATTATTGTTTATGGAATCCTGGCCCTGATGTTCATGTCGATGCGCATCGGTTTCGTCGCCCTGATCCCGAATCTTTTGCCGGTTGCTGTGTATTTCGGCTCGCTGGGCTTCTTCGGTATCAGCCTGAATCCGAGCACCAGCCTCATCGCCCCCATGGTGCTGGGGATTGCCATCGATGACACCATTCACTACTTCTCACGGTTCAACCGTGAGGTAAAACGATTTGCAGATGACAAAAAGGCCACCATTGCCGCACTCAAGGCCGTCGGCCGCCCGGTCACGTTTACCACAGTCGGCCTGTGCCTGGGCTTCCTGGTACTGATGACCAGCGAACTAAGCATGCAGGTCCAGGTAGGTATCATGGCATCCTACGCGCTGGCGGTCGCCTGGCTCAGTGACTTTGTGCTGACGCCCGCATTATGCTCGAGTGTCAAGATCACCACCCTTTGGGACGTGCTTAGCCTCGACCTCGGGGAAAACCCGCAGCATTCCATCCCCCTGTTGAAAGGGTTGCGCAAATCACAGGCACGTATCGTGGCGATCATGTCGCGGGTAATCCGTGTTTCTGCCGGGAAGCGCATCATCCACGATGGCGAGAAAGGCTCGGAAATGTATGTTGTTATCGACGGAAAACTCAAGACAACCATCGACGGTGAAAACGGCCCGGTCGAACTTGCGACACACAGCCGGGGTGATGTCGTTGGCGAAGCCGGCCTGTTCTATGAAAACCGGACAGCCAACGTTGATACACTGGAAGACAGCCGGCTGCTCTGTATCACCCAGGAGAACCTGGACCGGCTCGGCAAGCGTTACCCGTACATCGCCACAAAAGTCTTCAAGAACCTGAACAAAATTCTGGCTACCCGATTATTCAAGACAACACACAGGCTTGCATAACGTAATAATCAAGCAGTAATTCCAGCAGGAGGCAGCATGGAAAACAACAACAGCCCCAGAGAAATTGCAGAAATCGTGGAAAACGCCCTGAAAGAGTTTAACGAGGGCATGGCGCACCGCGAGAACCTCAGTGTCCGCATTGGCCGCCGGACAACACAGATCATCCGCTTTGGCATGACCAGCATGATGATGCTGGGTGCGGCCCTGTTCTACCTGATTTTTATCCTGACATCGGATTTTGCTGTCATCCGTGAACACATGGAGAAGATGTCCGAGTATATGTCCAGCATGGAAACGAATTTCACCTCGGTCGCCGGTGATATCAGCAGGGTACAAAACACACTGACAGCGGTGAATGATAATATCACCATCATGCCCGCCATGAACTCATCGGTCAGTAATATGGATACCAGCCTGATCACCCTGAGCGGTGACCTGCATTCCATGGTCGAACAGATCTACACCATGAATAACAGTGTTGGCAACATGGCTGCCAACCTGCAGCTGATGAACAAGCAGTTCACCGACATGAACATTACTGTTGGCCACATGGCAGGCAATGTGAACCAGATGTCAAAACCGATGAGAATGTTCCCGTTCCAGTAGAAAGACCAGTATCGCCTGTCTGGCCGAATTCATTCGGCCTGTTATAACCGAACCACCACCCAACAAGGTTGTTATCAACAGAAACATGAAGGGGATAAGAAATCTGCTGCTGGTTCGCGAGGGCGAATCGGCGGATGTTCTGTATTTTCTGTCATTCTTCCTGCTGGTCAGTGCCGGTATGGCCATCGGCCGGGGCAGCGCAGACGCCATGTTTTTGAAGAGACTGGGCGTTGAATACCTGCCGGTGATGTACATGATCCAGGCGCTGATGCTTGCCATGGTCAGCCTGCTTTATGCGGCCTTTGCCGATCGGATCATCGCCGAGAAATTATTCAGGATCATATTTACCGCGCTTGCGCTGCTGGTCTTCGCCAGCTGGATGGTAATCTCACTGTCTGACAGTACGGTTATCTACCCTGTCTACTATCTCATTTACGAAGTCGCGTCAGAGATTCTGCTGGTACATGCCGCGCTTTACATGAATCAGAACATGACAACCCTGCAGGCAAAACGTCTGGCACCGCTGGTCTTTGCCGGCGCACAAACCGGCGCCATTATCGGTGGACTGGTGCTGGCGTTTGCGGCACCGCTACTGGGCACACAGAACCTGCTGATTGTCTGGTGCATTCTGCTGATAGCGGGTATTTTCCTGATGATCAGCTGGCACCGGAAGAAAGGTCCCTCGACACACTTCCGCGCCCCATCCCGCAGCAACAAACTCATCCGGGAGTGCTCCCGGCAGATCAGGCAGGGACTGCGCTATACCCGGTCTTCCGGCCTGCTGCGGGCATCCTCTTTCTCCCTGTTCTTTATGGTCATCGCGTTTTACATCCTTTGCTACAGTATCTACCGCATTTATGCGAAAACCTTCGAAACCGAGGCAGAGCTGGCCAGTTTCTTTGGCAGCCTTACAGCAGTTACCAGTGCCATTGCACTGCTCGCACAGGTTTTCATTACCAACCGGGCGATCAGACGTTTCGGCGTGCGCCGCATTAACCTGTTGTTTCCCTGGACCACGCTCGCAGCGCTTTCGGCCCTGGCAGCGAGCTTTACCCTGCCGGCCGCCCTGCTTGGCAGCCTGAACAAGGATGCGTTCATGCCGGCTTTCAGGAATCCGGTCAGAAGTCTTTTTTTTAATGTCATACCGGACTATATACAGGGGCGCGCCCGCGCGATCTCCGTCGCCGTGGTGTTGCCAACGGCACTGTTTATCGGCGGCCTGCTGCTCTGGATCATGCAGGGGATGGACAGCCCCGGATATTTTCTGTTTCCCGGCATAGCCGCCGCCTTTATGTACCTGTATTTCAGCAGGAGCATGAACCGGGCCTATGCCGGCACCCTGATAACGACATTAAAGGAGAAACTGTTCCTCCCCGACAAGCGCCTGTATTCAGCACTAAACGGTGCCAACAAGGAAGTATTCAACGAGCTGACAGCCGGGGTAGCCCACCCGGACCCGGATGTCGCCATCGCGTTTGCCCGCCTGCTGACCGGTTCGTTCCCGGAACAGGCCGCCGCAACGCTGCTCAAGCGGATTGAAGCAGCGGACACCGCCACCGCTGACCAGCTGCTCGGCCTGCTGGTCGATATGGATGTAACCGGTTACCGGGAACAACTGTATGCACTGGCCGGAACACGTGATACCCATTTCCGCGCCACGGTCGTACACCTGCTGGCCGGCCTGGAAGACAGCGGCTACCTGGTTCACGCCTTGCAGCTGGTGGAGGACAGCAACCCGAGACTCTGCGCCGCCGGAATCCACTATGCATTGCACCATCCGGACGCGGCCGGGAACCAGGACTACCTGGCAGCGCAATGGCTTGGCTTGCTGCAGGGCGATACGCAGGCCTCCCAGGCCGGCCTCACCCTCATCCCTGACCTCCCCCTGTCCGGTCCGGCACACCGTGAAACACTACAGGCAGCCTATCGTGGACTGTTCGCCACCCTGCTGGGGTCGGACCAGGAATACACGCACTTGCGGGCACTGCACGGGCTCAGTCAGTGGCAGGCGAATCTCCCTGATGATGTCTATCCTGCATTATCCAGGGCTCTGGCCCACGAGAACCCGGAAATACGCAGTGCGGCGGCAAAATGTCTGCATCTCAAGGGCCGGCATTCCCGCACCCCCCATATTCTCCGCGCCATGGCTGACGGTCATCCGCAGGTCAGGCAGGCCGGCGTCGATTCACTGAAGGCCATCAGCAGAAACTTTCCGGATACGGCGCAACAACTGATCCTTGACAACAAGGCGCCCTTGCGCGGGCAATTTACCCTGCTTGCTGCACTGTCGGAATCAGGCTTCCCGAAGTCCGGTTTTGAACAGCTGGCTGCCGGCAAGGCACGGGAGGCTCTTAAGTACCAGGATGCCATCCAGGTACTGAAGAATTCACAGGAATCCGACTCGACGGCGGGCAATCTGCTCAGGCTGGTTCTCGAGGAGCGGCTTGAGCAGACCATCCAGCTGGCATTGCTGGCGCTCGAATCCCTGTATGAACCCGGCACCATCAAGACCATTCAGGCAGGCTTCTCAAGCCGCGATGAGCGCCATATCGCCAACGCCAGTGAAATACTCAACAGTCTCGAGGGCGATCATACGATCAAACAGTTACAACAGGTACTCACGGGCCTGTTCGACCACGAGAGCAGTCGACGACCCCCGGCCTTTAACACCCTGACCGAGGTGATAGAATGGTGCGCCTCGCATGCTGATGAGTGGCTTAAGCAATGTGCCGGGCAATTCCAGCACGAACCAGAAGCAGCGAATGCCCATGCCTGATTTATTCGAACGCCTGTTGCTATTGAAACAGTCTCCTATATTCTCCATGGTGACGACCGATGACCTGCGCATGGTCGCCGGGGCCCTGGAGCAGAAACATTTCTACAGCGGCGACCGGATATTCGAGATCAACGACCAGGGTGACCACCTCTACCTGCTGGAATCCGGCTCGGTAGGCATATCCATTGACCCTGACCCGAACAGCAGGAATTTTATTGCCACGTTTAAGCCGGGTGACTGCTTTGGCGAGATGAACCTGCTGGATGATTTGCCACGCTCGGGAACCGCCCTTGTCCTCGAGGACAGCATCGTACTGACGCTTGAGAAATCGCGGCTCCGCGGGCTGATCCTGAGTTACCCGGAAATCAGTATCGGCATGCTGCGTTCGCTGTCCATACGGCTGCGCCATGCCAACCTCCGCTCCGCGGCCACACCGACCCGTGAAACAGAGACCTGAAGGGAGATCCAGTGCAGAGAGTGCGTGATAAAACCCGAATCCAGAACTCATCATCATGACATACCGGCTGATGCCGGTGTTCCTGTTGTTGCTCTCCACAGGCCATGCCCAGGCGGGCGAACCACAGGCAGCACAGACCGTGGACCCGCATTACAATGAGGCCGGCTTTTTCGACATCCATGTCTGCAACTGGCCGGACCGGCCGGTCTTCTTCATGCCCCTGTTCTCGACCACGCAGGGTGATGCCGTCAGGAGCATCGAGGTCCTGACGCCGGACAGCCGGCCCCTCGTGCAACTTGACCTGAGCCGTTTTCGCAGCATCGAGCAGAAAAACAAACCGGACAAACGCGTATTTATCAACCAGATCAACATTCCACCCGGGGCAACCGATGGCTGGTACTCGGCACGCATCACCCTGAATGACGGCCGCCGGTTCACGGCAAAAGATTACGTGGCGATCTCACGGCTCGCACAGGCGGGGGGCCAGGTCCCCGCCGATGGCGCCGAGGTTGCGCTGCCCGATGCCCTGCGCTGGCAGCCCGTGCCGGATGCCAGCTTCTACCAGGTCTTTATCCGGGACCTGTGGGACGATGACCGGTTGATTTATACATCCAAATTGATTGAGCGTCCGGAACTTGCATTGCCGCCGGGATTGTTGAAGCCCGGGGGTTACTATTCATGGATCATCCACGC
>QIFB01000163.1 GCA_003230545.1 Gammaproteobacteria bacterium
CCGGTAGGCTGAGAGCTTGCTGATATCATCGGGGATCCCGACCGAGTTGTGAAAAAAAACATTGGTATCTGTCCTGGTCAGCGCCACGCCGTAATCGAGGAATCGGGCTCTCTCTTCATTGAAGAACAGGCCGGCATGCGCATCCACCTTGCCGTCCCGGGCCAGGACCAGCGTCTCGTTCCACGCTGCTCCAATGAAGTCGACGGTGATTCCGGTCTTCTCGGACCACAACTTCCAGTAGTCGATGATGATCCCGCTTGGCTCGCCACTTTCATCGGTGTATTGAAACGGGATACTGTCGATCGAGTAGGCAACCGAGATTCGATCGGGGGGAGCAGCAAAAAGCGGGATAGAGAACAGACACACCAGCAGCAGAAGCGATAAGCGGATGGCATACCGGGCCACCGATGTTACCGTGTCGTGGGTGTTGCCGGCTGCGTTCACTCTGATCTGCTCGTCTTCGGTCCGGTTCATTCAGGGCATGTCCTGTTCGGTGCTGGGTCTCATCCTACCAAAATAAGCAATTCAGGTTTGGGTGGCTCTGTCAGGTTCCTGTAGGAAGGCATGTCGCTCCGGAGTATCCTGATCATGGTTAAATCCCCGGGCTTCGTACTTGCAGGCTGCTCTTTAATTACACGACCGGCTTGCTCGCAGTGAAGCCTCTGACCGTAACCGCATTGCAGCGCTGTTTTTAATGCACCATCTGCAAAAACATCAGCGCAATCTATCCAGGTAGAGAAATGATCGAGATTGCACAATCCTTCCTGACAGCGGCGGGCAACTATGAACCCATGCTGGCAGAGTACGGCCTGGTTGTCATTTTCGCGGCCATCCTGGTAGAGGGCTTCGGAATACCCGCACCGGGGCAAAGCCTGCTGATCGTGGGTGCGCTGCTGAGTACGCGTGGCCAGTTCGATATCAGCCTGTTACTGGCACTGTCCTGGGTTGCCGCGTTAACCGGAAGTACGCTCGGCTATATTCTCGGCAGGGTCGGCGGCAGAAAACTGGTTCTCCGTCTGCCGCTCAATCCTTCCCGGCTCGAGCGTATGGATAACTTCTGTCAACGCTATGGCAAGTTGTTCGTCACCCTGTCGCGCTTCATCGACGGACCCCGACAACTTGCCGGCATCTTCGTCGGCAGCCTGCAAATGCCGGCCGTTGCATTTCTCCTGGCAAGCAGTGCGGGAGCGGTGCTATGGGTCGGATTCTGGGGGCTCGGCAGCTATTACCTTGGCCAGCACTTTCACTACATTACCAGTGCTTTCGAGGCTGTGGCACCGTACACCTGGATTGCGACAGGACTCTTGGTCCTGGCGTTAATCATCTACCTCCTCCGCAGACGCAACCACCGGAAACCAGCCTCCGGAAATCACTGACAACGGTTCGAGGTCGCCGGACTAAACAAAGTTCCCGGGTTCCGCCCTGAACTTGTCGAGGCAGGATTCGCAGCAGAAGTAATAGTGCCGGCCGACGTGCTCCGCTTGGTGGCCGGAGTCTTTCGATATTTCCATGCCACACACCGGATCGGTCAGGGTTTCTGACGGTGCATACTGTGCCGGATTTGCCTGGAACTTGCCATGACAGCTGTCCGAGCAAAAGTACCAGGTTGTTCCCTGGTATTCTTCCTGTGCTGCTGCCGCACTTGTATTGATTTCCATGCCACATACTGGATCTTTGACCATGTTCTCTCTCCTTTACGGTAATTCATCTATTGAACAATAATCACCCGCTATTCTGAACGCATGCAGCGCCAGTAATAATGCACCATGAATATAGCACCTGTGTGCTGCACACAGGTCAAGGAACCAGCGGAAGGTTGGTGCTTATGATGATGGGTACCGCGGGGAAACAGTGCTGATCACTGTTTTCTCAAGCGGCGGGCTAACTGGTGTGCTCCCGGCTTGTGAGCCATATGTTCTTATAAAAAAGAGTCATCGTCCGGGCAGCCAGGGACTGGCTGTCCTGTTTGGCGGCATGACTTGTTATCATCTGTCATGGCAGGCATGCTCGACTGCATAACAGGTATCCCGGTCGTGGTACTTTCGGGAGTGCCTGAAGCACCCATAAGGAGCATACATGGTCCGTCGCATGTTCTTCATTCTCGCACCGGCCCTGGTACTGCTGGTAGCCGGTCTCGGTGCTGTCTGGCCCGGCGTCTGGTGGTCCATGGTGGTCATCGGCCCGCTGATCCTGCTGGGCCTGTACGATGTTACCCAGACCAGGCGCACCATCCCGCGCATTTACCCGATCATAGGCCGTCTGCGCTACCTGTTTGAGTCCATTCGTCCCGAGATCCAGCAGTACTTCGTGGAGTCCGATACCAACGGTCAACCTGTCAACCGCGAGTTCCGGTCACTCGTCTACCAGCGCGCCAAGGGCGTGCGCGATACCCGTCCCTTTGGAACCCTGTTCGATGTCTACCGGCCCGGTCACGAATGGATCAACCCGTCCCTGTCGCCGGCGCCGGTGGCCGCGGCCGAATCCCGGGTGCACGTGGGTGGTCCGCAGTGTACGCAGCCCTACGCGGCATCCCACCTGAATATCTCCGCCATGAGTTTTGGCGCCCTGAGCAAGCACGCGATCCTGGCTCTCAACCGGGGCGCCCGCAGCGGGGAGTTTGCCCACAACACCGGCGAAGGGGGTATCAGCCCGCACCACCGCGAACCCGGCGGTGATCTGATCTGGCAAATCGGCACGGGCTATTTCGGTTGCCGGCACCGGGATGGCAGCTTCGACCCGGAGGCCTTTGCCGAAAAAGCCATGCTGGACCAGGTGAAGATGGTCGAAATCAAGTTGTCCCAGGGCGCCAAGCCCGGGCACGGCGGCATCCTGCCGGCCGCCAAGCTGACGCCGGAAATTGCGGAGATGCGCGGTGTCCCACTCGGCCGGGCCGTTATCTCTCCACCGGGACACTCCGCCTTTTCATCGCCTGTCGGCCTGCTGGAATTCATCGCCAGCCTGCGTGAACTATCGGGCGGCAAGCCCGTGGGCTTCAAGCTGTGCGTCGGTGTTAAATCGGAATTTCTGGCTATCTGCAAGGGCATGCTGGAAACCGACATCCTGCCGGACTTCATCACCGTGGACGGCAGCGAGGGCGGCACGGGTGCCGCACCCATTGAGCTGATCAACTCGGTCGGGACACCCATGCGCGACGGCCTGTCCTTCGTACACAGTGCGTTGCGCGGTATCGGGTTGCGTGAACCGGTTCGCCTCATCGCCGCGGGCAAGGTCATGTCTGCATTCCATATCCTGCGCACCATGGCCCTGGGTGCGGACATGGTCAATGCTGCCCGTGCCATGATGTTCGCACTGGGCTGCATCCAGTCACGCCACTGCAATGCCAATACCTGTCCCTCCGGCGTGGCCACGCAGGACCCGTCACGTTACCGGCAGCTGGATGTCGGGGACAAGGCGCGGCGCGTGGCCCAGTATCACGCCAGGACCATTCATGCCATGCTGGAACTGCTTTCCAGCGCCGGCCTGGATGATCCGTCACAAGTCCGGCCGCACCATATCCTGAGACGCGTCAACGGGCCGGAGATCAGAACCTACGCGCAACTGTATCCGGGTGTCGAATGCGACTGCCTGCTTGACAGCGGCAGGGTACCGGAGGCGTGGCGCAGCGACTGGGAAAGAGCCGACCCGGCGAAGTGGGCTTGACCCTGTTAGCAGAACCGCAGGGCCGAAATTTAGAACCAGGCCGGTTTGCAGCGATTGGCCGAATTCATTCGACCGGCGGTGCCCGACAAGGGGAAGAGCCTAAAACAGGAAGCGCAGTCCTGCGACGAAGCGTGTTTCACTGGTGTCTTCACCGGCCGCGCGCGCAAAATCTTTCGTATCACTGAACTTGCGTGACCATTCGACACCGATATAGGGGGCGATTTCACGCCGGAACTCGTAGCGCAGGCGCAGCCCCGGGACCAGGTCGGACAAGCCGTCGCCGAGGCCACGTGAGGCGTCACGCTTGCTGTAGGCATTGGCCTCGATACGCGGCTGCAGGATCAGCTTCTGGGTCAGCAGCAGTTCATACGACGCATCCAGCCGGAGCGCCGCACGATTGCCACCCCGCAGGTATCCCGTCGCCTCGACCTCGAACCAGTACGGCGCCAGCCCCTGTACGCCGAAGGCCAGCCAGTTCCGGTTGCGTCCCTCGCCACTGTCATGACGTATACCGAGCTGGGTATCCCAGAATACGGCCACGGCATGTCCCCACAGGAGTTCGGTGCGCGCATCCTGGAGTTTGTTACTGTCATAGTCGCCCTCGGCCTTGAAGACGGCGCGGTCGTAATCGCGACCGAACCAGGCCTGCAGGTCGTACGCCGCGGACTGGTCGTCATTGGTGCGTACGTATTCAAGCTGATCGACCAGGAGCGCTGCAAAATTGTGCTCGTCGGCGAACCGTGGCCGCGGAATCGTGCCGAAGTCATAGCCGTCGGACCAGGCATGCGGGTCACGGGCATCAGGCGGTGCTGTGCCGCCCTGCATCGGTAACCGGCCGGCCCCGCCGCCGTGATTCATGCTGTCCCTGTTGTCGGGCGATTCCGGCCCGGCACCGTTATCTGCACCCGGCATGGAATCCGGGTTCATCGTGCCCATCTCCGCTGCAGGTCCCTGTGCCCGGGCGGAGCACAGGGTAAGCACCATCACGGCAGCGGCGAATAACTTCATTCGACTATTCTGCATCTTGCTCAGGCCACGACCACTTCGCGGAACATCCCCGCGTCCATGTGGTATAGCAGGTGGCAGTGCCAGGCCCAGCGGCCGAGCGCATCGGCAGTGACGAGAAAGCTGATACGCTGCGCCGGCTGCACACTGATGGTGTGCCGACGCGCCAGAAATTCACCTTCCGGCGTTTCCTGTTCGCTCCACATCCCGTGCAGATGCATGGGATGCGTCATCATGGTGTCGTTTAGCAGGATGACACGCAGGCGCTCGTTATGCCGGAAATGGACCGGCGAGGACTTGCCAAACTCGAGGCCGTCCAGGGACCAGGTGTAACGCTCCATATTGCCGGTAAGGTGCAGTTCTATTTCCCGTTCGGCCCCGCGTTCGTCGAGGGGTCCGCCGATGGTATGCAGGTCCGCATACGTCAATACCCGGCGGCCGTTGTTGCGCAAACCGACCCCGGGGTCGTCCAGGTTGGTCCGCGGTGTATCGACGCGCATGTCTACACTGGGACCATACTCGGTGCGGGCGTGGCGGACCCGGACCGGGGCTGCCGCCCCCATGGCCATGCCGCCCTGCATGGTGTGCGCGCTGTGGACCATGCCGCCCGAGCTGTGGTCCATGCTTCCCATTCCCTGCATGTTTTGCATACCGCCCATTTCACCCTGGCCCATATTGCCCATCATGTCCGCCATGGTCAGCCACTCGGGTTCGTCCGGAGCGGGAACGTCGGCTTCCATGCCGGGGCGCGGGGCGAGCGTCCCGCGCGTGTAACCGGTGCGATCCATGGCCTGCGCAAAGATCGTCCAGGCCCGATCGTCCGTGGGTTCGACGATAACGTCACAGGTTTCGCCGGGGCCGAAGCGAAATTCATCCACCGTCACCGGCTCCACGTCCACGCCATCGACATGCACGACCGTCATCTTGAGTCCCGGAATACGTACATCGAAGAAACTCTGGGTGCCGCTGCTGATAAATCGCAACCGTACCCGCTCGCCGGGTTTGAACAGGGCGGTCCAGTTGCCCGCGGGGGGAGTTCCGTTCATGAGGAAGGTATAGGTGTAGGCCGAGATATCCGCCAAATCAGTCGGATTCATGCGCATCCGGTTCCACATACGCCGTTTGCCCAGGGCATTGCCGAGCCCTGAGTCGGCGACATCGCGAAAAAAGTCGCCGGCTGTGAGTTGATTGAAATTATAGTAGTCGCTCATCTTCTTGAGCTTGGCCAGGACCCTCAGCGGGTCCTCATCGGTCCAGTCGGACAACTGGACCACGTAGTCGCGGTCAGCCCGGATCCGGTTTCCCCGGGCGGGATCGATGATGATGGCGCCGTACATGCCGGTCTGTTCCTGGAAACCGCTATGCGAGTGATACCAGTAGGTTCCGGACTGTTCCACCTTGAAGCGATAAACGAAGGTTTCTCCCGGCGCGATGCCCTCAAAACTGACGCCCGGTACGCCGTCCATCCCGGTTGGCAGGATAATCCCGTGCCAGTGAATGGACGTGGACACAGACATTCGATTCGTCACGCGCAGTGTGATGGTATCGCCCTCGCGCCACCGCAGGATCGGTGACGGGATGGAACCATTGACGGTGGTGGCCATGCGCGGTTTGCCGGTGAAGTTCACCGCCGTCTCGGCAATGGTGAGGTCGAATTCGGTGCCGGAGAGTACCGGGACCATTCCGGTGATGGTGCCGGGTGCCTGCTGCGCACGGGCCGTGCCGAGTAATGGCGACAGTCCCAGAGCGGCGCCACCGGCGGCCAGTCCCTGGACGAAACGCCGGCGTGAGGGATCGGGCAGGGTGGTAAGGGGGGGTGAAATGCGCTTTGTTTTCACGTGATCCTCCGGCAGGTAGTTTCCCGGTTTTGTTCATCGGTAATGTCTCAGAAAAAACAACAACGCGATGATGTTCACATTACCTCGTAACAGGCCCACTGCTATTTTACAGGGAACATCTGATTAACATGTCAATCCGGATATTACGTCCAGTCGCTTAACGGATTCCGGCATTTGCCGGAATGACAAATCAATCAGAAGTTCCTATAGAGTATGCCGTGTAATACATACCCTGGCCCGGGCTGATTACACAATGGTGCAGCAAAGGTTAATGTCCGAAATCAACATCAGCTGCTGACTCCAGTTCGGCAGCTTCCCTGTGAGCGGAAGCATAAGCGGAGAATTTGCAGTCACTTTGCCTGATATGACCGATAAACCAGGTCTTGAGTTCCCTGGCCAGACCGGAATCCATTTCCATGCTTGTGGATTCACGCTCCATGTTGATGATCAGTTTCAATTCGGCCAGCATCATAATATGTTCTCGCCTGTGGGCAGCGTAATCCGGGTACCCGGCCTCCCGCATGACGGCTTCTTCATGCTCAAAATGTTTCTTCGTCGCTTGGTATAGCTTGTCAAGCAGGGCGGAAAGCAGCTGTTTCCCCGGTAGAGAATCACCGGATTGTGTATTTTCAGTGCAATTACAGGCATTTTCTATCTTGCGAATACTGTCAGCCAGTCCGGCATGCTGGGCATCCAGGCTCGCTATGCCGGTCAACCATTCATCACATCGCGTAAAAAAATCTTCCATAGGGCAACTCATATAAATGGACAAAAGCTGAATAACCACATGGCTGTTTCCAGTCGGCTGACAGTAACCTGACATATTATCCCGTTACTAACAACAGGGCACTGGATTCCGCCATCGTTACAACCAGCGACGCACCCACCACCCGATCAGTTCAAACAGGCGGGCGCCCCGGAAACGCCGACTCCATTTTCCGGGGGTTATTTCCTCGGCCGTTACCAGGTCTGTGTAGAATTGTGCCTGCAGTTGATCACAGAATGCAGGATCGCGGGTAAACAGGTTCAACTCATAATTCAGGACGAAGCTGCGGTAATCAATGTTGGCCGTGCCGACCGTTGCATAGTTACCGTCAACCAAGATGGTTTTTGCGTGCAGCATCCTGGGCAGGTATTCATAAATTCTGACACCCCCCGAAAGGAGTCCGGCATAGGCCTCCTGCGCCGCCCAGCGTGCCGGTTTGAAGTCAGTCTTGCGCGGCACCAGCAGGCGCACGTCAATACCCCGGGTGGCTGCCTGCCTGAGCAGGCGCTGTGTGCGCCGGTCCGGGATGAAGTAGGGCATGGCGATATGGATCGACTGGTTCGCACTGGTAAACATGTCGGTCAAAATACAGCGTAGCTGTTCCCGGCAGGCGCGTGAGTAATTCGGCATCAGCTTGCTGCTCTCACCCGGCAGGGTCGGCGGCACCCAACGGCGGTCACCATCCCAGAACCGGTCGAACAGTTGCGCTGCCTGTGTTGCCAGCCGGCCGCCTGTGCGTACATGGGTATCACGCCAGCGCTCTATTCCGAATACGGCTTTGGATGACTCTCTGTGGATATTGAAGCCACCGACATAGGCGCTGGTTTCGTCTGTAATCAGCAGCTTGCGATGGTTGCGACGGTTGTAGCGTAATGGTCTGCGCCAGCTCCAGCGATGAAACCGGCGCAGG
>QIFB01000190.1 GCA_003230545.1 Gammaproteobacteria bacterium
GCAAACCCGAGGAACACCATGCCCACCACCCGCGGCCGGGTATAGGTCGCCAGAGCCTCGTGCCAGCTGCGGGTTTGCCCGTTGTCTGTGTTCGGAGCCGTCAACGGCTTACCCAATCCTGTCTAAGTATCGGAGATCGCTGCAATTGCAATGAGTTATCGGTATTTTGTGTGGATTTCGATGAATTTTGTGCCATTTACCAGCCGGTTTCCGGACCCGCCAGTGCCTGGCTCAGGCAAGTAGCGGCATGACCAGCATCCGCAACACCTGCAGGCCGATGAGTGCAAACAGGGGGGACAGGTCGATACCGGAGACAGGCGGGATCAGTTTCTGGATCGGTCGCAGCACCGGCGCGGTCAGGCTGTAGAGCAGTGAGGTGAACGGGTTATAGGCGCCCGGGTTTACCCAGCTGAGAACGACCTGGATGATAATGGCGAAGAAGAACACGTTGATGGCCAGCGACACCAGTTCAGCCAGGCCGAGGATAATTACGGCACCGACAGGTACACTGCCCCCGCGCAGCAGGACAATCAGTGTCAGCGCCAGTAGCTGCAGGGCGACCATCAAAACGATGGCAGCAATATCCAGTTTGCCGATGCCCGGGATGACCTTGCGCAACGGCACCAGTAGCGGATTGGTAACGCGCACCAGGAACTGGCTGACCGGGTTGTAGAAATCGGCACGCACCAGGCCCAGCAGGAAGCGCAGCATCACCGTCAGTATATACAGGCTGAACAGGGTGCTTATCAGGAATTCGATCGGGTTGGTAAAGTAGTTGCCACTCATGATTGCTCGCCGAATTTCGCAGCAAGTTCGCGCGAGCGTTCTGCTGCTGTCTGCAGCGCGCCCAGTACAGTCGCCTCGAAACCGTGTTGCCTGAGATAATCCAGTGCACATTCTGTCGTTCCGCCCGGTGAAGTGACGCGTTGTCGAAGCACGGCTGCTTCCTCGGTACTTTCCAGTGCCATCTTCGCGGCACCGAAGGCGGTTTGCAGGGTCAGCAGGCGGGCCGTCTCGACGGGCAGGCCCAGCTCAGTGCCGGCATCCTGCAGGGCTTCCATAAACAGGAAGAAGTAGGCCGGCCCGCTACCCGACAGGGCGGTCACGGCATCCATCAGGTCCTCGTTATCAACCCAGAGGGTCAGCCCGACGGCGCGCAGCACCGACTCGGCCAGGTTGCGTTGTTCTTCGCTGACTGCCGGGTTGGCAAACAGTGCGGTGGCCCCGCTCTGCACCAGCGCCGGTGTATTCGGCATGGTGCGCACGATCGCCGTGTCCTCGCCAAGCCAGTCGCGCAGGGCGGTTTCGCGGATACCGGCAGCAATCGAGATCACCAGCGGTTGCTGCGCGGCAATCACTTCGACCAGTTCGGCGACAACCGCCTTCATGACCTGGGGTTTGACCGCCAGCACCACGGCATCGGCCTGCTCCAGGGCGCTGCGATTGTCCTGCGTGATGGTCACGGCAAAGCGTTGCGCCAGCCGGTCAGTCTGTTGCGGGTCCGGGTCGGCAACCCGGATGCTTCCCGGATCCCAGCCATCGGCAATGAGGCCACCGATCAGGCTGCCAGCCATGTTGCCGCCACCGATGAAGGCGAGTCGGGAATCAGTCATGGGTTTGACAATACAGGATGCGCGCATTTCAGGACAAGCTGTGTACCCATACGGTGTCATGGAAGTGGTGGTACGTTAACAGGGTGGCGCTTGCCCTGATCTAGCGGGTTGCACGGTTCGAGCAAGGTTACTCAGGGCCCAGGGGAATTGCTCAAGACCCGCTGCAAGTACGTCCTGGTCGCTCCCGGCATCCTGCCTCCCGCGACACTCGTACATCCTTGTACGTCGTAAGCTCGATGGCCGCATCCCTGCGGCCAACGGTCTTGAGCCATCCCTCTGGGCCACGAGTGATCGTACAGATTGTTGCGTCTGGCAATCCGGTGTCTCCGGTCGATCCCCTTGTCAGGGACATCGGCTTCAGGGATGAAGCCGTTGAGCGTCCAGGGATGGACTTGCAGCGTTCCCTGACAAGGGGGCCTGTCACGAGCACCGGATTCACGCTCGGATCGTGCAACCTGTTCGATCAGGGGAAGCACCTGTGGGTGTCTCCTGGATGCCGTTATTTTTCTTGAAAAACCTCTATGATTCGGCATACTCCAAGGCATCGGGTTTCCTCGGGGAATACGATTTACGCACTGCTTTTTCAATGCGCTTTCCAGTCGTTTCAAACCATGCTGTCTGTCGCAACCCACGGTTGTCTGGGCAGTTTCTCAAGTATCCGGGGTCATCGTCGATACAGGGTGACTAGCACCAGTATCTATTCTTATAGGGAGCAGGCATGGATATAGCGGAGTTACTGACGTTCAGCGTTAAAAACGGGGCATCCGACCTTCACCTGTCAGCCGGCATGCCACCCATGATTCGGGTGGATGGCGATATGCGCAAGGTGAACGTACCGGCAATGGACCATAAAACCGTGCACGGGCTTGTCTACGACATCATGAACGACAAGCAGCGCAAGGATTACGAAGAATTCCTGGAAACCGACTTTTCCTTCGAGATTCCCGAACTGGCACGATTTCGTGTCAACGTCTTCAACCATAACCGCGGTGCCGGTGCGGTATTCCGCACCATTCCCTCGGATATCCTGAGTCTTGAAGACCTTGGTACGCCGCCGATTTTCAAAACCATTGCGGACAACCCGCGTGGCCTGGTGCTGGTGACCGGCCCGACCGGGTCCGGCAAGTCGACGACTCTGGCGGCGATGATGGACTACGTCAACAACAAGAACTACGCGCATGTGCTCACCATCGAGGATCCGATCGAGTTTGTTCACGAGAGCAAGAAGTGCCTCGTCAACCAGCGCGAAGTACACCGCGACACGCTCGGTTTTAACGAGGCATTGCGCTCGGCCTTGCGTGAAGACCCGGACATCATCCTGGTCGGCGAATTGCGCGACCTGGAAACCATTCGGCTGGCACTGACGGCGGCCGAGACCGGCCACCTGGTGTTCGGCACCCTGCATACCAGCTCGGCGGCCAAGACCATCGACCGTGTGATCGATGTGTTCCCGGCAGCCGAGAAGACCATGGTGCGCTCCATGCTGTCCGAGTCATTGCGCGCCGTTATTGCGCAGACCCTGATGAAGAAGAATGGTGGCGGACGTATTGCCGCGTGGGAAATCATGATTGGTACACCCGCCATCCGCAACCTCATTCGTGAGGACAAGGTGGCTCAGATGTACTCTTCCATTCAGACCGGTACGGCAACGGGCATGATCACAATGGACCAGTACCTGCAGGACCTGGTGGCCCGCGGCCTGGTCAACAAGCATGAGGCACGCGCCAAGGCAGTCAACAAGGAAACGTTTGCGTAATGTAATCCCGGGAGAACGGAAATGGACGTATCTTCACTACTCAAGATGATGGCCGAGAAAAAGGCCTCTGACCTCTACCTCACGGCAGGGCTGCCGCCCAGCATGAAGATCAACGGGCGTATCGAGCGGATATCAGAGGAGGGTCTGACCCCGGAGCAGACCAGCGAGATGATTCTCGGCCTGATGTCGCCGGCCCAGCGTGAGGATTTCGACGCGACCCATGAAAGCAACTTTGCCGTCAGTGAAACCGGCGTCGGTCGCTTCCGTGCCAGTGCGTTCATACAGCGCGGCAATGCCGGGATCGTGCTGCGCCGTATCGAGACCTATATCCCGACCATTGAAGAGCTGAACCTGCCGCCGATTCTGAAGAACCTGTCCATGACCAAGCGCGGCCTGATTATCTTTATCGGCGCCACCGGCACGGGTAAATCAACCTCGCTTGCCTCGATGATCGGTTATCGCAACAACAACGGTTCCGGCCATATTATTACCATCGAGGACCCGATCGAGTTCGTGCACCCCCACGGGAACTGCATCATTACCCAGCGCGAGGTCGGCATCGATACCGAGTCCTACGAAGTGGCGCTGAAGAACACCCTGCGCCAGGCCCCGGACGTCATCCTGATCGGTGAGATTCGTGAACGTGAAACCATGAACCATGCCATTGCATTTGCCGAGACCGGTCACCTGTGCATGGCTACCCTGCATGCGAATAACGCCAACCAGGCCATGGACCGCATTATCAACTTCTTCCCCGAGGACCGGCGCTCACAACTGTTCATGGACCTGTCCATGAACCTGAAGGCCTTCATTGCCCAGCAGCTGATCCCGCGGGCCGATGGCAAGGGCCGTCGGGTATGTGTGGAAATCCTGCTGGGTACACCGCTGGTGCATGACGTGATCCGCAAGGGCGAGGTACACAAGCTCAAGGAGCTCATGAAACAGTCGGGCCAGCAGGGCATGATTACCTTTGACCAGGCGCTGTTCGAGCTCTACAAGGCCGGCGAGATTACCTACGACGATGCGCTGCACTACGCAGACTCGGCCAACGAGGTGCGCCTCATGGTCAAGCTGGACAGCGGCGACGTCGATCAGTTCGCAGCTGCGATGGACAAGGTAACGCTGATCGAGGAAGATTAGGGAAACTCTGATCAATTCGTCATTCCGGACGAAGCGTAGCGTAGGGCCGTAGGATGCGGTGAGTGTAACGAACCGCATCGATCGCACCATGATGCGCATCGCTGCGCTCAGCGCATCCTACGTTTCGAGCGCCTGTTCGGTCCAGTCAACCAGGCTGGCATCAAATACCGGCCCGTCGACGCAGACGCGTTTCATGGCCGGGCCTTCCGTGGTATTGACCCGTACCGTGCAGCCGGCACAGCCGCCCACGGCACACGCCATGTATTCCTCCAGCGAGACCTGGCAGGGCAGACCGTATTCCGTTGCCAGTGCCGCCGTGGCCGCCAGCATGGGGTGCGGTCCGCAGGCATACACGCTGACCTCAGTACGTTGTGTGTCGCTCAGTGAATCCAGCCAGGCACGTGCCAGGTCGGTGATATAGCCTTCATAACATCCCGGGTAACCCTGCTGGCTGGTGAGCCGGCTCGGCACACCCCAGTCATCCAGCAGCGGCATGGCCGCGATCACGCCTTCCGGCAGTCCGGGTACCAGGATGGCGGAAGGCCGTGCCTTGAACGGGAACGGCACTTCCGATCCCATCAGTACCAGCGGTTGCCAGTGCGGGTCGCTGCGCAGTGCATCGACGAGAAACACCATGGGGGGAATACCAACGCCGCCACCCAGCAACAGGGTGCGTGGCCGGGAACGGTCGGGGAGGAAAGGCGTCCCGATCGGCCCGATCAGGCTGAGGGTCTCGCCGACCTGGCGTTGTGCGAGTGCGTGTGTGCCGGTGCCAACATCCTTGTAGAGAAATTCAACCCAGCCCTGTTGTGCGTCGGCGCGCATGATCGACAGCGGGCGCCGCATCGGCAGAGTGTGACTGCACTGGATGTGTGCGAAACTGCCGGGCTGTGCATGCGCCGCAGTCAGTGGCGCGGCAACCCGCAGGACGAACTGTTCACCGGGGTAGCTGTCGTGGGCGAGTACCCGTGCATCCTCGACATGCAGGGTGTCACGATGCGGTGGTTCCCGTGCGTCGGTCATGGGCAAGCCATCCAGCCGGGTATCACAGGCTGTGTACCACCTGACCGTCCAGCAGGGTATGAGTCACCCGCCCTTTCAGTTCCCAGCCCATGAACGGTGTGTTGAGCCCGTTGCTGTGCATGCTGCCGGGTTCCAGCTGCCAGATCAGTTCCGGGTTGAAGATGCAGATGTCGGCCGGGGCATCGATGGACAGGGTACCGGCCGGTAGTTCGAGGATGGCAGCCGGCCCGGCCGTCAGGCGGTGAATCAGGTCAGCCAGTCCCAGCGCCTTTTCATCGACCAGGCGCAGTCCCAGCGGTAGCAGCGTGTCGAGTCCCGAGATCCCGGGTTCCGTGGACGGGAACGGCCCGAGCTTGGCATCCGGCTCGTGTGGCTGGTGATCGGAGCACAGCGCAGAGAGGGTGCCGCGCTGCAGGGCATCGCGCAGCCGCTGGCGGTCCCCGGTGGTACGCAACGGTGGTATCACGTGGCAATTACTGTCGAAGTCGCTGATGTCAATCTCGGTCAGGTACAGGTAGGGGATGGCCACATCTGCTGTGACCGGCAGGCCGTCGAACTGGGCACGCGCCACCATGTGCACGGCACGCCCGGTTGTCAGGCGGCAGAAATGCGCGCGGATTCCGGTCTGTTCAATCAGCGCCAGGTCACGCGCTACCGCAACCGTTTCCGCAGCTTCCGGTATCCCTGGCAGGCCCATGCGGGTGGCGACCTTGCCTTCATGTGCGCAACCTTCTGCAGACAGGGCGTGGTCGTTTGCATACAGGAACACCGTCAGGTCAAAGGTGGCGGCATATTCCAGTGCACGCCGCTGTACCAGCGTGTTGGCCAGCGGCTTGAGGGCGTTACTGACACCGACACAGCCGGCATTTTTCAGTGCGGCCATTTCGCTCAACTGGTCACCGCCTAGACCCCGGGTCAGGGCGCCGAGGGTAACGATACGGGTATTGCCGGAGGCCTTTGCACGCAGCCGGATCAGCTCGATATCGGCCGGGGTTTCGACCACCGGGTCGGTGTCAGGCGGACAACACAGGGTAGTGATGCCACCCGCGGCCGCGGCAACCGATTCCGTAGCGATGGTCGCCTTGTGCTCCTGCCCGGGCTCGCGCACCCGGGCGCTGAGGTCAACCAGCCCCGGGCAGACGATACAACCGGTTGCATCGATTTTCTGCGCGGGCCGGAAGCCGTCCGGCGCCTTGCCGACGGCAATAATGCGGCTGTCCGCAATGCAGACATCGAGCCGGTCATCGATCCCGTTGGCCGGGTCGATGACGCGTCCGCCGTGGATCAGGATCCTGTCTGTTGAGGGCGTGTCGGTTGGTGGCATGGCTTATTCCGGTGTTTCTTCCCTGCGGTGCATGGCCATGGACATGACCGCCATGCGTACGGCGATGCCGTGGCTGACCTGTTCCAGAATCACCGAGCGGGAACCGTCCGCCACTTCCGAGTCCATTTCCACGCCGCGGTTGATCGGACCCGGGTGCATGATAGTGACATCGGGCTTTGCCGCGGTGAGTTTTTCCTCGGTCACGCCAAACAGTTCATAGTACTCGTGTTCGCTGGGCAACAGCGCCCCCAGCATGCGTTCGTGTTGCAGGCGCAGCATGATGATTACGTCGGCATCGCGGATACCCTCGCGCAGGTCGTGAAAGACATGCACACCGAGTGCCTCGCTGTTTGCAGGTATCAGTGTTTTTGGTGCAACGATGCGGACATCGCCGGTGTTCAGCAGATTGAGCGCATGAATCTGCGAGCGCGCGACCCGCGAGTGCATGATGTCGCCGACAATGGCGACGCGCAGCCGCCCGAAATCCGGACCCTTGACGCGGCGTATGGTGAACATGTCCAGCATGGCCTGTGTCGGGTGCGAATGCCGGCCGTCACCGGCGTTGATAATACTGATGTGCGGGGCCACGTTGCTGGCGATGAAGTGTGCGGCACCACTGTCGGCATGCCGGATCACGAACATGTCGACATGCATGGCCTCGAGGTTGCGCAGGGTGTCGAGCAGGCTCTCGCCCTTGGCCGTGGCCGACTGGGTTATATTGATATTGAGGACGTCTGCCGACAGGCGCTTGGCCGCCAGCTCAAAGGTGGTGCGGGTACGCGTGCTGGCCTCGAAAAACAGGTTGACGATGGTTTTGCCGCGCAACAGCGGGACTTTCTTGATAGCCTGCTCGGTGACCCCGGTAAATGACTCGGCCGTGTCGAGGATGCGCACCAGCAGTTCGGTATTCAGGCCACTGATACTGAGAAAGTGGCGCAGTCCGCCGTCTTCCCCGATCTGCAGGTCCTGGTGCTTCATGGAGTTTGCCTGATCTCCAGTTTCAGCGGGTCGGGCCCGGATAGCTTGATGTGTTCATCGGGTTGCAGATTGACATGGGTGCCGACGATATTGGCCTCCACCGGCAATTCACGCCCGTCGCGTTCCACCAGTACAGCCAGCACGATGGAAGCGGGTCGGCCGTAGTCAAACAGTTCATTCATGGCGGCACGAATGGTCCGGCCAGTATGCAGTACGTCGTCTACCAGGAGGATGTGACGGTCATCGATGCTGAAAGGCATTTGCGAGGGCTTCACCACCGGGTTCATCCCGATACGGGTAAAGTCGTCCCGGTAGAAAGAGATGTCGAGGCTGGCAAGTGG
>QIFB01000173.1 GCA_003230545.1 Gammaproteobacteria bacterium
CGGATGGAATCGAAGTCGTCAGTTTGCCCTTGTGGCTTCAAAAGATTGAGTAAGTCTTTCATCGTCTCTCCTGCGTGTGCAGCGTCGAGTGTCGTGTCCGGGGACTGGCCTTGAGTCAGTCCTGCTCCAGTTCCATGTTGATGCCCAGCGAACGTATTTCCTTCACCAGTACGTTGAAGGATTCCGGCATGCCGGGTTCCATGTGGTGATTACCGTCAACAATGTTCTTGTACATCTTGGTGCGGCCGTTCACATCGTCGGATTTCACGGTCAGCATTTCCTGCAGGGTATAGGAAGCGCCGTAGGCCTCCAGCGCCCATACCTCCATTTCACCGAAACGCTGGCCGCCGAACTGGGCCTTGCCGCCCAGCGGCTGCTGGGTCACCAGGCTGTATGGCCCGGTCGAGCGGGCATGCATCTTGTCATCAACCAGATGGTTCAGCTTGAGCATGTACATGTAACCCACCGTGACCTCACGGTCGAAGGCATCACCGGTGCGCCCGTCGAGCAGTTTCGTCTGGCCGCTTTCCGGCAGGTCGGCGAGTTTCAGCATGTGCCTGATCTCCTCCTCGGAGGCGCCGTCAAACACCGGCGTCGCCATCGGCACACCCTGCCTCAGGTTGTCCGCCAGTCCGATGATTTCATCATCGTCAAGGGATTTCAGGTCTTCCTTGTGGCCGCTGGTGTTGTACACCTGTTCCAGGAACTTGCGGACCTCGGCCGTCTTGCGCTGCTCATCCAGCATCCTGCCAATTTTCAGCCCGACACCCTTGGCGGCCCAGCCGAGATGGGTCTCCAGCACCTGGCCAATGTTCATTCGTGACGGTACGCCGAGCGGATTCAGCACGATATCCACCGACGTGCCGTCCTCGGTGTAGGGCATGTCTTCAACCGGCTGGATCATGGAGATCACGCCCTTGTTACCGTGGCGTCCTGCCATCTTGTCGCCCGGCTGGACCCGGCGCTTGACCGCCAGATAGACCTTCACCATCTTCAGTACACCCGGTGCCAGGTCATCACCGGTGGTGATCTTGGCCTTTTTCTCTTCGAAGCGCTTGTCAAAATCCTTGTGTAGCGTCTTCAGCTGCTCACCGGCCTTCTCGAGATTTTCGTTGGCTTCCTCGTTGCGCAGCCGGATCTCGAACCACTTGTCACGGCCAATGTCAGCAAGGTAATCCTTCGTGACCTTGCTGCCGGCGGACAGTTTCTGCGGCCCGCCCTCGGCAACCTTGCCCAGCAGCAGTCTCTCTACACGCTGGAAGATATCATCCTCCATGATGCGCAGCTGGTCGTTGAAATCCTTGCGCACCTGGGCAACCTGATTTTCCTGTATCTGCAACGCACGCTGGTCCTTCTCGACACCATCGCGCGTGAATACCTGTACATCGATGACCGTGCCGTCCATGCCGGAAGGTACCCGCAGGGAAGTGTCCTTCACGTCGGCGGCCTTCTCACCGAAGATCGCACGCAGCAGTTTTTCTTCCGGCGTCAGCTGGGTCTCACCCTTCGGGGTGATCTTGCCCACCAGGATATCGCCCGGCTTGACTTCGGCCCCGATGTAGGCGATGCCGGATTCGTCCAGCTTTGCGAGCGCGCCCTCACCAACATTGGGAATATCGCCGGTGACTTCCTCGGAGCCCAGCTTGGTGTCGCGGGCCACACAGGTCAGCTCTTCGATATGGATGGTGGTAAAACGGTCTTCCACGACAACACGCTCCGAAATCAGAATTGAATCCTCGAAGTTGTAGCCGTTCCAGGGCATGAACGCGACCAGCAGGTTCTGGCCCAGCGCCAGTTCGCCCATGTCGGTACTTGGCCCGTCAGCCAGCACGTCGCCGCGCGCGATTACATCACCCGGTGTCACCAGCGGTCGCTGATTAATGCAGGTATTCTGGTTGGAACGCGTGTACTTGGTCAGGTTGTAGATATCCACACCGGGCTCACCGGCAACCGTCTCGTTGTCATTGACCCGGACCACGATGCGTCCGGCATCCACGGAGTCCACAACACCACCACGCCCGCCGACGACCGTCACACCGGAATCCACCGCCACGGTACGCTCGACACCGGTACCCACCAGCGGTTTTTCAGTGATCAGGGTGGGAACAGCCTGGCGCTGCATGTTTGAACCCATCAGGGCGCGGTTGGCATCATCGTGCTCCAGGAACGGGATCAGTGCCGCGGCCACCGAAACGATCTGCTTCGGTGACACATCAATGTAATCAACCTGGTCAGGAGACGAAGTCATGAATTCATTCTGGTTGCGGCAGGTCACCAGGTCGTCGATCAGCTTGCCCTTTGCATCGACCGTGGCATTGGCCTGGGCGATGGTGAATTCACCCTCTTCAATGGCGGACAGGTATTCGACCTTGTCCGTGACCCGGCCCTTGTCCACCTTGCGATACGGCGTCTCCAGGAAACCGTAGTCATTGGTACGCGAGTAGATGGCCAGTGAATTGATCAGGCCGATATTCGGACCTTCCGGAGTTTCAATCGGGCAGACACGCCCGTAATGTGTCGGGTGCACGTCACGCACCTCGAAACCGGCACGCTCTCGCGTCAGGCCGCCCGGACCCAGCGCTGATACCCGGCGTTTGTGGGTAACCTCGGACAGCGGGTTGTTCTGGTCCATGAACTGGGACAGCTGGCTGGACCCGAAGAATTCCTTGATCGCCGCCGCCACCGGTTTGGCGTTGATCAGCTCCTGCGGCATCAGACTTTCCGACTCGGCCATGCTGAGCCGCTCTTTCACCGCACGCTCAACGCGTACCAGACCGATACGAAACACGTTTTCCGTCATCTCGCCAACGCAGCGGATGCGGCGGTTGCCGAGATGATCAATATCATCCACGGTGCCCAGGCCGTTGCGGATATCGATCAGCACCTTCATTACCGCAAGGATATCTTCCTTCGACAGTATGCCCTCTCCGGTCAGTTCTTCACGACCGACACGGCGGTTGAATTTCATACGACCGACCGCCGACAGGTCATAACGCTCGGTGGTAAAGAACAGATTCTTGAACAGATTCTGTGCCGCCTCCTTGGTTGGCGGCTCGCCCGGGCGCATCATCCGGTAGATCTCGACCATGGCCTCGAGAACGGTGGTCGTCTGGTCGATGCGCATGGTATTGGATATATACGGCCCACGATCCAGGTCATTTATATAGAGTGTCCTGATCTCCTTGATCCCGGTCTCGCGTAGCTTGTCAAACATCTCCTGCGTGATCTCGTCATTGGCATTGGCGATTACCTCGCCGGTTTCCTTGTTGATCACGTTGTGCGAAAGGATCTTGCCGATCAGGTAGTCATCCGGCACAACCAGCGACTTGACGCCGGTCTTTTCCAGCTCACGGATATGCTTCGCCGTGATCCGGCGCCCTTCCTCGACGATGACCTTGCTCTTGACCTTGATATCGAAAGTCGCGGTCTCGCCACGCAGGCGCTCGGCCACCAGGTCCAGCTTGACTTCCTTTTTGGTGAATTTGAACGTGTTGGTCTCGAAGAAGATATCGAGTATCTGCTCATTGTCGTAACCGAGTGCACGCAACAGGACGGTTGCCGGCAGCTTGCGGCGACGGTCGATGCGCACGAACAGGGAGTCCTTGGGATCGAACTCCATGTCCAGCCAGGATCCCCGGTAGGGAATCACACGCGCCGAAAACAGCAGCTTGCCGGACGAATGGGTCTTGCCCTTGTCATGATCGAAGAACACGCCGGGAGAACGGTGCAGCTGGGACACAATGACGCGTTCCGTACCATTAATGACAAAAGTACCGTTTTCCGTCATCAGTGGCAGTTCACCCATGTAGACTTCCTGCTCCTTGATGTCCTTGACCTTTCTGGAACCCTTCGGTGCATCCTTGTCGTAGATGATCAGCCGCCCCAAAGCACGTAACGGCGCCGCGTAGGTCAGTCCGCGAAGCTGGCATTCCTTGACATCGAAAGCCGGTTCACCGAGACGATAGCTCACATAGTCGAGCGCGGCATTACCAGAGTAACTGACAATCGGGAACACCGACTTGAATGCAGCATGCAAACCCTTGTCATCGCGACCATTGGGGTCCTTGTTCGCCTGCAGGAAGTCACGGTAGGACTCCAGCTGGGTCGCCAGCAAATACGGTATGTCAAGAATACTGTGGCGTTTACCAAAGTCCTTGCGAATACGTTTCTTCTCGGTGAAACTGTAGGCCATCGGATTTCCTCTTCAGTCACTGTCCGGAATATGTGTCAGCACACCCACTTCCCGGGCAACAGCAAAGTGCCGGCACCGCGCCGGCACGGTTACTCTACTTAACAAGCAGGGACAGGCCGTCCGCCTTCACGGCGAACAGCCAACCCTGTACTACTGCAGTTGCGTCAATCACGTACTGATACGCCACCTGCTTACTTGAGCTCGACGCTGGCGCCGGCTTCTTCAAGCAGCTTCTTGATTTCCCCGGCTTCGTCCTTCGTCGCAGCTTCCTTGATGGTTGACGGGGCGCTTTCCACCATTTCCTTGGCTTCCTTGAGGCCAAGGCTGGTGATGCCGCGGACGGCCTTGATGACGGAAACCTTGTTGTCGCCGAAGCTCGACATAACAACATCGAACTCGTCCTTCTCTTCGGCAACAGCAGCCTCGCCACCACCGTCAGCCGGTGCGGCAGCGACCGCGGCAGCGGCAGTCACGCCAAACTTCTCTTCCATGGCGGAAATCAGGTCAACGACTTCCATGACGGTCATTCCGGAGATAGTCTCCAGGATCTCTTCTTGTGAAACGGCCATAACAAATACTCCTGTTAAAATCTGAATCGGTTAATCGAATTGGTTCAAGCTGCCTGCTGCTTCTGGTCACGAACAGCCGCCGTGGTGCGAACCAGCTTGCCCGGGACCTCATTGAGCGTTCTGACAAACTTCGCGACCGGAGCCTGCATGACAGACATCAACATGCTGAGCGCCTGGTCACGGGTCGGGAGTTTCGCCAACCGGTCGATATCGGTCGCCTCCAGCAACTCACCGCCCACTGACAGCATGGTGACTTCGAACTTGTCATGCTCTTTGGCAAAGTCCTTGGCCACACGTGCCGCGGCACCCGGGTCTTCCTGCGAAAATGCCAGGATAAGTGGCCCGGTCAAGCGGTCACTCATGCACTCGAAGTCGGTGTCCGAAAGGGCACGACGCGCCAGCGTATTTTTTACAACGCGCAGATAGACATTGTCCGCACGCGCCTTGATACGCAGGTTGGTCAGCTCCTCGACAGTCAGGCCGCAATATTCCGCAGCCACCGCCGACCAGGCGCTTTTCGCAACCTCGCCAACTTCAGCAACAACAGCCTTTTTCTCTTCAAGAGTTAATGCCATTGCATTTACCTCGTTAAGGAATTCACCGGACTGAAACCGCCGGTGGCATTCCCTGTTTTACAACACGCCAGCCAACAACCCTGACGCACCTTTTTTGGTGACTTGAAGACAAAACGACTGTCACGACGCCACCCTCTGCGCAGGCCGGACTGCATACTGCAGACCAATTAAACCGGTTACCCGGCACCTGCGGTCTTTGACGGCTTCCGGCGATACAGCTACCGGTTAACGCCAAAATCTTTAAATCTATAAATCCAGCGAAGCCTGGTCGACCTGCAGTCCCGGACCCATGGTGGTCGATACCGAGATCTTCTTCAGGTAAATGCCCTTGGCCGAAGATGGCTTTGCCTTTTGCAGGTCTGCCAGCAGGGCATCCAGATTTTCCCGCAGCGCACTGACTTCAAAATCCGCCCTGCCGATCGGGCAATGGATGATGCCCGCCTTATCGGTGCGGTAACGTACCTGCCCGGTCTTGGCATTTTTTACGGCTGCCGCGACATCCTGGCTGACCGTACCGACCTTCGGGTTTGGCATCAAACCACGCGGCCCAAGAATCTGCCCGAGGGTACCGACGACGCGCATAGCGTCCGGAGAGGCGATCACGACATCAAAATTCATGTTGCCCTTTTTGATCTCTTCCGCGAGATCTTCCAGCCCGACAATGTCGGCGCCGGCCTCTGTTGCCGCATCCACATTCGCGCCCTGGGTGAATACCGCAACCCGGACGGTCTTGCCCGTGCCGTTCGGCAGCACCGTGGAGCTGCGTACCACCTGATCGGACTTGCGCGGATCCACACCCAGGTTGATGCTGATGTCCACGGATTCCTTGAATTTCTCGGTGGACAGTTCCTGCAGCAGGCCGAGCGCCTCGTCGACGGGATACAGCTTCCCGGGCGTTACCTTTTCCTGGATCAGTTTCGCTTTCTTTGTCAGCCTCGTCATGATCAGCCCTCCTCCACGTCAAGGCCCATGCTACGGGCGCTGCCGGCGATAATGCGCACGGCGGCATCCATATCTGCCGCATTCAGGTCGGGCATCTTCATGGTGGCGACTTCTTCCAGCTGGGCGCGCGTCACCTTGCCGACCTTGTCGGTATTCGGGGTGCCTGAGCCTTTCGGGATGCCGACGACCTTTTTCAGCAGCACGGAAGCCGGCGGTGTCTTGGTAATAAAGGTAAAGCTGCGGTCGCTATACACAGTAATCACGACCGGGGTCGGCAGGCCCTTCTCGACCTGCTGTGTCTGCGCATTGAACGCCTTGCAAAACTCCATGATGTTCACACCGTGCTGACCAAGCGCCGGGCCGACGGGTGGACTGGGATTGGCCTCACCTGCAGGAACCTGCAGCTTGACATATGCCTCGACTTTTTTAGCCATCTATAACTCCTGCGGGTGCAAGCGCCTCGCGGCTCCCCTGTGTTGCATTTGTTGAAATCTCATCTCTCGTCATTCCGGCGCAGGCCGGAATCCATATACCTGCAAACCCTGGATACCGGCATCCGCCGGTATGACGCTGGTTTTATACCGTTTACGCCTTCTCTACCTGGCTAAACTCCAGCTCGACCGGCGTGGAACGCCCGAAGATCAGTACGGAGACCCGCAACCGGCTCTTCTCGTAATTCACTTCTTCCACCACGCCATTGAAATCGTTGAACGGGCCATCCGTCACACGTACCACCTCGCCGGCTTCGAACAGGACCTTTGGCCGCGGCTTGTCCACGCCTTCCTGCACTCGTTGCAGGATGGAATCCGCTTCCTGCTCGGTTATCGGCGCCGGCTTGGCACTGGTCCCGCCGATAAAACCCATTACCTTCGGCGCATTCTTGACCAGATGCCAGGTTTCATCGTTCATCTCCATCTGCACCAGCACATACCCCGGGAAGAACTTGCGTTCGCTCCTGCGCTTCGCGCCGTCGCGCATTTCAACCACTTCTTCGGTAGGTACCAGTATTTCACCGAACAGGTCGCTCATCTCGGCGCGTGACACGCGCTCTTCCAGTGCCCGCTTGACCTGGTTCTCAAAGCCCGAATAGGCGTGAACAACATACCATTGCAATGACATAAATCAGCTTCCCTGGCCCGTCAGAAACTGCACGGCCGACAACAGCAACATATCCAGCAGCCAGAGAAAAATCCCTACCAGCAGGACGAGAAACAGAACAACCAGCGTTGTCTGGACCGTCTCGGCACGGGTGGGCCAGACAACACGGCGCACCTCGCTGTTCGCGCCACTGACAAACCCCAGAATACTGCGCCCGAAACCGGTTTGCACCGCGATAAAGATGGAAATCCCCGCGATCGCCATAATGCCGAGCGCCCGGACTACCGCATGCTGCTCATCAAAGTAATAAAAGCCGTACACCCCTGCACTCATCAGCAGCACTGCAAACCAGAGCTTCAGGGTGTCCATGCCGTTACTTCCGGTATTAACTTTTGCGTTCATAAATAATAATGGGGTCAGACCCCGGTTTTTTCCTCAATTTCTGCGTCTGTTGCCTGTTCTCAAAAAATGGGGGTCTGACCCCATTTTAATTGGCAGGCCAGGAGGGAATCGAACCCCCAACCTGCGGTTTTGGAGACCGCCGCTCTGCCAATTGAGCTACTGGCCTAACTCTTTATCCTGTAGGACCGGCGCCCCGCAGGGAACGGTTTGGCAATGAATACCGTTCCCGGCGAGGCGCCGGTCCTACCATCAATTATTCCAGGATCTTCGAAACCACCCCGGCACCCACGGTTCGACCACCTTCACGGACCGCAAAC
>QIFB01000122.1 GCA_003230545.1 Gammaproteobacteria bacterium
CCGGCCTTTATCACTCAGGTTATGGAAATATCGGCCGAAACCGGTGGTATAGAACTGTACCGGCGTGAGTGACAGGAGAAAACCAAGTGGCGCACATCAAGGTGTATTACAGAGACATGCTCAAGGAAGAAGTTGAGATCAATTCCGATATCACCACGATCGGGCGGAGTTACGACAGTGACATTATTATTGATAATGCCGGTGTTTCCGCACACCATGCCCGCATCATCAGGAAAGGTGACGATTTTGTCATCGAAGATGATGCCAGCAAAAACGGGATCTTCGTAAACGGCAAACGCATTACCAGCCAGTCGCTGAAATTTGAAGATGATGTCGAGATCTCGAAACATATCCTGCGACTGACCACGGCCCCCGGCCTGGGCACACCCTCCAGCCAGCCAATGTCCCAGGGACAGCAGACAGTCCAGGGAGAAACACTCGAGGTCGATGCCACCCGGCTTGGAGAGCTGATGAAACATCGACAGGCCAGGATAGAGGCCTACCTGCTGTTAGTCGGTGTCGTGCGCATGCGCAGCAAGTACCCCCTGAACAAGATCAACTTCATCATCGGCCGAAACAAGAATGCAGACATGTATACGACCGACTGGTTTGCACCACGGGTGTCCGCGAAAATCACCCGCAAGACCGACGGCTACTACCTCACCCCGAAAATGCGCGGCAAGGTCCGCCTGAATGGCATGCCGGTTGTTGCCACGGTGAGGCTGGACGATGGTGATGCCATTTCCGTTCGCAGCCTGTCATTCAAATTCCTGGTGAAACAGCCGGACAAAACCCGAGTACCGGAAGAATAACGCCGACATTCCGACCAGCGTATAAAACAGTCATAACAACGTGGATCTTCAAATACCCGGTTACAAGATGGTGAGACATATCGCGGATGGCGGGATGGCTTCCGTATATCTTGCCGTCCAGGAATCCCTGGAACGCCATGTCGTTATCAAGCAGCTGAAAAAGGTGGATGACATCTACCAGTCAGCACGGTTCCGCCATGAAGGCCGGATCATTGCATCGCTTAATCACCGCAACATCATAACCATCTACGATATCGGCGTAATCAAGGACCGTTACTATATTTCCATGGAGTACCTTGAAGGTGGCGATCTCGAGGAACGCATGCTTTCAAGCATGAGTGTGGATGCAGCCATGGGCCTGGTTGAAGAAATAGGGGACTGCCTGGATTTCCTGCACAAGCAGGATATCATCCACCGTGACATCAAGCCGGCAAATATCCTGTTTCATGATGATGGCACCCCCGTGCTTTCCGATTTCGGCGTTGCCAAGCAACAGGAAGTGGATATCAACCTGACACGGGATGGTACCGCGCTCGGCAGCCCCTACTACATCAGTCCCGAGCAAGCGGAATGCAAGGCGCTGGACGGACGCGCCGATATCTACAGTCTTGGAATCATCCTCTACGAAATGCTGACCGGCGCGAAACCCTATGAAGGCGACTCCTACATGGAGATCATCATTGCACACATGTGTAATCCGGTCCCGTCGCTCCCGCCTGCACTGGCCGGCTACCAGGAAATAATTGACCGGATGATTGCCAAGGACCGCAATGACCGCTTCAACACGGCAGGAGAAATGGTTGAGTACATACGTACCCTGCGCAGTGGCATCAGGGCGAAACCGGTAAAGAACCGCACAAACCCGGCCATCACCGGCTTCCATACACACAGGGCACACACGGCCAGTGGCGCAGCTGCCGGCCCAACCCCGTCAATTTCCAGACTGAATATGGCCCTGACAAACAGCAGTACCGTCCTGATCATCGGTGCACTGCTGGTAATGTTTGTCATTGCAATGGGCTATCTGAATATCAGTGCATCCGTGTTTTCCACGCCGGCGACGGTCGCCCCCCGGGCACAGACAACAAACCCTGCTCCCGTGAATACGGCACAGGCCGCAGCCATCCCCAGTCCTGAACACCAGGAATATCTCGACAAGGCCCGGCGGGCGCGCGGGTTGTTGCGTTTTGCCACACCGGAAAATGACAACGCCTGGTACTACTACCGGAAAATACTTGAAGACGACCCGAATCACCCGGATGCGTTACGCGGTGTTGCCGAGATTGCAGAGATCTATGCCGATCTTGTCGAGTGGGCAGTCGGCAAGGGCTCCTATCGCAAGGCCAGGGAGTATGTAAACACCGGCCTGGCGGTCAACCCGGACAACGAGCGTCTGCTGGAGTATGAGAACACTGTCCCGCTGCCTGATTCACACAGCACTCACCGGTCGAGTCAATAGCACTCCGGAGCATATATGCCAATACAGCACACAACACGGAACGGGGCACCATAGACCATGTCATGGCAATTCAGCATGGCCTCGGATATCGGTGGCCGCAGCGAACAACAGGACTCGATTGATCTGGTAAGTTCGGAGACCGGTGACAGTCACCTGATCATCGTTGCCGATGGCATGGGCGGGCACGAAGGTGGTGCACTGGCATCGAAACTGGTTGTTGAAACCGCACGGCATCACTTCAACAACGGTCGGGACCCTGAACCGGAAACCTTCCTCAAGGATCTGTGTATTGATTCGCACAATGCAATCAGTGCACTGGGCAGTGAAGGCAAACGCTCTCCCGGCAGCACCTGCGTCCTGCTTTACCTGAATGGTACCGAGGCCTGCTGGGCACATGTAGGAGACAGTCGTCTGTACCACTTCAGCAATAACAGGTTAGAGCAACAGACCTGCGACCATTCCCTGGTACAGCTCATGGTGGAACGTGGAGACATGAGTGAAGACGAGGCGGCCAGCAGCAGCCTGCAGAACCAGCTGTACATGTGCCTGGGCGGAAGCAATACACCGGAACCTGATATTGACGCCTATACGGCAGCACACAACGACCTGTTCATCCTGTGCAGTGACGGCTTCTGGTCCTGTGTCGAGCCGGAGGAAGTGCTTGCATGCCTGAAGCAGCAGCCATTTGAAGATGATTGCGCCGCTCGCCTGGTAGAACTGGCAAGAGAGCGCGGCGGTGATGCAGGTGACAACATCAGCCTGGCCCTGATCCGCTACAAGAGTGACCGGAAGCACACCCCTGGTAGCCTGTTCGCCAGACTGGTTGACTACATCTCGTCCAGAAAATTCAGGCTCCTGCCGGGCTAACCAGACCCTCCAGTAATAGCGGCAGCGGTATGCGTCAACCGACGTGATCCTGCTTGACAAGGTTGCTTGAGGCCTGGGGTATACTATGGCAGGAACCGGCTATCCGGGTGGACCAATGCCTGTTACACGCGGCGCCAGGATGAAATACACTTTGACCCGAATACCTTCAGCAATATCATCCTCGATCCGGCCAGGCGCTATGGAATCACTGCAACTCGTGAACATGACCCGGGATTTCACACATGGGTAACCGGCTCTCGAAAATCTATACCCGGACCGGTGACAATGGCACCACAGGACTTGGCGACGGAAGCCGTGTCGACAAGGACCACCTGCGCATCGAGGCGATTGGCTGTGTCGATGAACTCAACAGCCTGGTCGGGCAACTGCTGGTACACGAGCTGCCGAAAACCGTGCAGTCAACGCTGACCACAATCCAGCACCGCCTGTTTGATCTGGGTGGCGAGCTGTGCCTGCCCGGGCAGCAGGTCATCACGGCAGATCAAGTGGCAGCTCTGGAAACTGTGCTTGATGAGCTGAACAACGGACTTGCACCCCTGAAGGAATTTATCCTGCCCGGCGGCTGCCCGGCGGCGGCGGCCTGTCACCAGGCGCGCGCAGTGTGCCGCCGTGCAGAGCGACGAATCTATGCCCTGGGTAAAACCGGGCCGGTCAACAACACCACCCTGCAATTCCTGAACCGCCTGTCCGACCTGCTGTTTGTCATGGCGCGTTACCTGAACAAGTCAGCCGGGGTAGCGGACGTGTACTGGGAACACGAACGCAAGTCGTCGTAGGGCCGAATTCATTCGGCCAATCCTGACACAGGTCGAATAAATTCGACCCTGCCGTTTATTCCCGTACCTCATCCAGCAACGAACACAACTGCTCTGCTCCCTGCAGAATCCGCGGTGTCTGGCGCACCAGCAGATCACGGTCAATAACAAACAGATGGCCATCGGCAACGGCACGCAGTTCAGGCCAACGCTGCCAGCGCGCGAGGACAAGCTCTGCCGGTTCGCTGCCGCTGCCCGCAACGATCACTTCGGGATTTGCAGCGAGTACCGCCTCAGTGCTTATTTGCGGCGCCAGCGCCGGCAGCCCGGCAAACACGTTGCGTCCGCCACACAGGCGAATGACATCGGCTATCAGGTGCTTGCCATTCACCGTCATCAGCGGACGGTCCCAGACCTGGTAAAACACCGAGACCGGTACCCGCCCGCTATAACGCCGGGTCAACTGCTGATGACGTTGCTCGAAGTCAGTGATCTGCCGGGTGGCGGCGGCTTCGGTTCCAGCCAGCCGCCCGAAGCGACGCAGGCTGTCCGGTATGTCCGGCAGGTGACGGGGTTCCGAAATGAATACCCTGAGACCCAGCTCCTGCAGGCGGGTTACCGGCTGCGACGGGTTGCCGCTCTGCCAGGCAATGACCAGGTCCGGAGCAAGTGCAATAATGGCCTCAAGATCCAGACCACTGCCCCCGCCAATGCGACGGATTGAACGCGCCGCCTCCGGGTAATCACTGTGCTCGGAAACACCGACCAGCCGGTCACCGGCACCGGCGGCAAACACCAGTTCGGTGATATTGGGAGCAAGGCTGACGATGCGCTGCGCAGGCTGTGGCAGAGTTACTTGCTGACCGGCGTCGTCAACTACCGTTATTGCTCCGGACACGGAAAACCCGGACCACAGAAGCAATATCAGGATCATCAAGCCGGCAATATGTTTTGCAGTACAATGCATGCAGGGAAACCGTCTTTATCAATGCGCTATAATCACGCGTTCAACCCCCATAGACAAGGGAAGCTGGTTTTTCGCTGTTTGTCATCCCGGCGAATGCCGGGATCCAGTGATTTCAGCAACATGGATTCCGGCCTGCGCCGGAATGACGAATCAATCAGAGGTCCCCTGGTCAACCCAAATTTATTTCTACACATACCGGCTCCATCGACTATTCTTATCCCTGTGGTATTCACGGCGTGTCCGCTGCGAGCAGGCAGTGTACCCGGCATTCAAGGTTATCCGCTGAAGGGAGGAACACTGTATGACGACCGACGAAATGAATTCATGGTTTGACCAGCGCTTCGAGGAGAAGATGACGGAACGCGGCATTGGCGGTCCGCCAAGACTCTCGATCATGGTCACCAAGGGCACCCTGGACTGGGCCTACCCGCCTTTTATCATGGCATCAACCGCCGCTGCCCTGGGCTGGAATGCCACCCTGTTCTTTACCTTCTATGGACTGGCGCTGCTGAAAAAGGACCTGAAACCCGGTATCAGCCCGCTGGGCAACCCGGCCATGCCGATGAAGATGCCGTTCGGCCCGCAATGGTTCCAGGGCATCGAGTGGAACATGCCCAACCTGCTGATGGCCGGTGTCCCCGGGTTTGAATCCATGGCCACCAGCTTTATGAAAATGACCGTAAAGAATCATGGCATTGCCACGATCCCGGAACTGCGTGACCTGTGCATCGAGGCAGAGGTCAACCTGGTGGCCTGCCAAATGACCGTTGACCTGTTTGGCTGGAAGCAGGAGGACTTCATCCCGGAAATCTCGGAATGGGCCGGCGCGGCGACCTACCTGGACAATGCCAAGGGTGCCGACATCACGCTGCTCATCTAGGGAAGGCGCTGATTGCCGTGGCTTACCGGCGGTTGCCATGCGCGATGAAATTGAAACCGCGCTCCCGGTGGGTCGTGATCCGGCTGATACCGGCGCCGGGAACACTGATGCGGTACATTGAGGCAAACGGCATATCCAGCGCATAGGCAAGGATCACACGGATCACCCCGGCATGCGCCACCACCAGCACGGACTGGCCGGTGAACTGTTCCAGCATTTCATCGAAAGCGGCCTGTACCCGACCGGTAAACTCACCCAGCGGTTCTGCGCCCGATGGACGGTGATTCACGGGGTCCTGGTAAAACCGGGCAGTCTGTCCCGGATCCTGGCGGTCAAGTTCATCACGGGTTTTGCCTTCCCAGTCCCCAAAACCGACTTCACGGAAGCGTGGTTCCATGTGCACGGGCAACGCCAGGCTTTCCGCCAGTGAAGCCGCAAAGGCACTGCAGCGCAGCAGCGGCGAGGATATGATCTGCTGCCACTGGGGATCGGCACCGATCGCATCCCACATTTGTTCCCAGCCCTTCTCACTCAGGGCATCATCGACCTGCCCGCGGTAACGCCTGCCCCCGACCGGCTCACCATGGCGTAACAGGTCGATACAGGTTTCCTCATCACGCGCTGTCATGAAATCAATCCGGTTCAGGTGTTCCCGAGTTTTTCCTGCAGCAATACCCAGTCGAATGCGGGACCGGGGTCGGTCTTGCGGTCGGGGGAAATATCACAGTGCCCGACAATGCGATCATGCGACAATCCGGGAAAGGCCGTTACCAGCACATCAATGACTGCTGCCAGGCGCTCGTACTGGATGGCCGCATAGGGTTCCTCATCCTGCCCCTCCAGCTCGATACCAATGGAAAAATCATTGCACGCACTGCGGTCCTGGTAACAGGAATCTCCGGCATGCCAGGCACGCTCCGTGAATGGCACATACTGGACCACTTCCCCGTCGCGACGGATCAGCATATGGCTGGATACCCGCTGGCCGGCCAAACTGGCAAAATAGGGGTGTGCCGCCGGGTCAAGCCGGTTGGTGAACAGGTCATCGATCCATGGGCCGCCGTATTCTCCCGGTGGCAGGCTGATGCCATGGATGACAATCAGGGAAATATCCGTGCGATCCGGACGTGCATCACAATTCGGCGATCTCACTTGCCGGATGCCGGCCAGTTTTTTCCTGGAATCATCTATATTCATGACTGGTAAATAATACAATGCATCCGGCTGAAATAAAGCGCCTGTTCGCCGTGGCGCGCGTCAGCTAGAATAACCCACCATTGAAAAGCCAGACTGACTGGAGCCGCAGTGAAAAAAGTACTTGTCTTCCTTTCCATCTTCCTCATCCTGGGCGGCAATGTGCTGGCCAAGACCCGTTATGTGAGTGACCGCCTCGAAATCACCATGCGCAGCGGCAAAAGCACCAGTCACGGCATTACCCGCATGCTACGTAGCGGCACGCCGGTCGAGGTGCTCGATACCGACAAGAAAACCGGTTACAGCCACGTGCGCACCCGCAGCGGCACGGAAGGCTGGGTGCTGACCCGCTTCCTGATGAGGGGACAGGCGGCACGGGACCGGCTGACCACCGCAGAAAAGAAGCTTGCAGAACTCGAACTTGAGAACCGCAAGATGAACACGGTCATGCAGGACATCAGGAAAGAAAAGAGTTCACTGCAGAAGGAACAGAGCAGCCTGGCCGGTGAGCACCGCAAGGTCAGCCAGGAGTTGTCCGAAATCAGGCGCACGGCATCCAGTGCACTGGCCATAGACAGCGAAAACAAGGGCCTCAAGAGCCGGGTAGTCGCACTGGAGCGCAACCTGCAAACAGTGCAGCAAGAGAACGAAAGCCTCAAGGACCGCACCGCACGCGACTGGTTCATGGTCGGTGCCGCGGTGGTATTGCTGGGCATCATCGTCGGCCTGGTTATCCCGCGCATCCGCTGGCGCAAGAAAGCCAATTGGGGAGATACCTTCTAGTAGGACCGGCCCCCGGCCGGGAATCGGTATCATTCCCCTTTACGCCTGTGTGCGAAACACTTTTTGAAGATACCCGGTGCAATACGCTGCGCTATTGCACCCTACGATCCTTTCCCTTGCACCCTTCCGGGAAGTACATGCTGGGCGCAATAGCGCAGCGTATTGCGCCGTAAACACTACTCGTCCGTGACACAGCCTTCCGAGGCGTTCTTCACCAGCTGGATATATTTATAGAGCGTACCGTTGGCCGCCTTGTAGGGGGGCATGACCCAGTCCCTGCGCCGCCGTTCCATTTCCG
>QIFB01000039.1 GCA_003230545.1 Gammaproteobacteria bacterium
CGGCTTCAGGGATGAAGCCGTTGAGCGTCCAGGGATGGACTTGCAGCGTTCCCTGACAAGGGGGCCTGCCACGAGCGGCGGATTCACGCTCCACAGGTGCAACCTGTTCGATCAGGGGAACCTAAAACAGGTGCTCCGGCGTATCCACACCACCCCCGGGTGGTGTCCCGCCGCTTGATGCCATCCCGGCCGGACCCGGCACATGCTCGGCTCGGAAGGTCTCGAATATCGCGTCCGGCTGCCCGCCAGTGGCCAGCAGCCCGGTGGCGGGATCGATGCGCACGGTCACCAGGCCTTCGGGCTGGGGGTATTTCCGGTTACGGGTACCGGCCAGCGCGCTACCCATATATTCCATCCACATCGGCAACGCCGCATACCCCCCGGTCTCGAGCCGGCCCAACGGCTCAAGCTTGTCGAAGCCGACCCAGGTGGTGGTCACCAGTGCCGGGTTATAGCCACAGAACCAGGCGTCCTTCTGGTCATTCGTGGTCCCGGTCTTGCCGGCCAGGTCAGTACGCCCGAGTGACCGGGCTCGCTTCCCGGTGCCGCGCTTGATGACGTCCTGCAGCATCGAGTTCATCAACCACGCGTTCTGCGCTGTGATTACCTGCGGTGCCAGTGGCAGCGACTGCTGTTGCCCTGCGTCTATCGACTCGAGTGTCTCGGGGCAATCCGGGCATACCACGGGCGGTTGCGCATGGAATATCACGTTGCCCCCGGCATCATGGATACGTTGTATGAAATAAGGATCGATGAGATAACCACCATTGGCAAACACGGCGTAGGCGCGTGCCATTTGCAGCGGTGTTGCCGAGGCGCTCCCCAGCGCCAGCGTGAGATCGCGCGGCAACTCGTCAGGACTAAAGCCGAAGCGCTGGGCATAATTGGCGGCATAAACAGCGCCGATGGAGCGCAGGATGCGAATGGAAACCAGGTTGCGCGAGCGGAACAGCGCCTCGCGCAGCCGGGTCGGGCCGAAGATCTTGCCACTGTAGTTTTCCGGGCGCCAGGTCGCCTCCAGGGCATCGTCATCGAACACCACCGGGGCATCATTGATCATACTTGCCGCCGTATAACCAGCCTCCAGTGCCGATGAGTAGATGATCGGCTTGAAGCTTGACCCGGGCTGGCGTTTGGCCTGGATGGCCCGATTGAACTTGCTGCGACTGAAGTCAAACCCGCCGGTCAGCGCGAGCATGGCACCGTCTTCCGGGCGCAGCGATACCAGCGCCCCCTGTACCGCAGGTTCCTGTGCCAGCCACCAGCTGCCGTCCTCACGTTCTTCGACCCGGATAACGTCACCGGCGGTAACTACATCAGTGGCCTGCTTCGGTTTCTTGCCCTGACGATTGACGCTTTTGTACGGATTTGCCCAGGACAGCCCGTCCCACTCGATGGTGACCTGTCCCTTGTTGCGCACCAGGACCTGCGCCGACTGCTCCTCCACGGCAACTACCAGACCCGGCACCAGCCCGCCGACACTGCGATACTCCGCCAGCAGTTCCAGCCAGGTCTCGACCGGATGCTCCGCCAGGCTGATGTTCGCGAGCACACCGCGGTAACCGTGCCGGCGGCTGTAGTCCAGCAGGGCCTTGCGCAGCGCCCGGTTGGCGTCCTGCTGGCGTTCAGGCTGCAGCGTCGTCACCACTTCCATGCCGGTGGTATAGGCTTCCGGGCCATAGCGTCGCACCATCTCGTCACGCACCATCTCGGCGATGTAGGGCGCCCGCGCCTCGACCTGGACCGTGTGCAGCTCTGCACCATCCTCCTCAATGAGCGCGTCCCGGTAGACCGCATCATCAACATAGTCGAGGCTGCGCATGCGCCCGAGAATATAGTTGCGCCGTGCCACGGCCGCCTCCGGATTGTTGACCGGGTTAACGCGCGACGGTGCCTTCGGCAGGGCCGCGATCATCGCCATGCGCGCAACGGACAGTTCATCGATCCCGATCCCGTAGTAGACCCGTGCGGCCGCCTCGATACCATAGGCCCGGTGACCGAGGTAGATCTTGTTCAGGTACAGCTCGAGAATCTCGTTCTTGGTAAGCTCCTGCTCGATCTTGAAGGCCAGCAGGATTTCAGTGAGCTTGCGCAAATAGGTTTTTTCCCGGGTCAGAAAGAAATTGCGGGCCACCTGCATGGTGATGGTACTGCCGCCCTGGCGCTTCTCACCGGTGCGCGCCAGTTCGAAGGCCGCGCGCAGCAGCCCGAGGAAATCCACCCCGGGGTGCTCGAAAAACCGGTTGTCCTCGGCCGCGAGAAACGCCTCGATCAGCCCTGGCGGCACCGTCTCAATCTTGACCGGGTTGCGACGTTTTTCCCCGAATTCCGCCAGCAGTTTGCGGTCCCGGGTATAGACACGCAGCGGCACCTGCAGCTGTACCTCGCGCAACACCTCGATCGAGGGGAGATCCGGCACAATTTTGACGTACAGGACGACGGCCAGCACGGACAGGACAACAAAGCCGGTCAGAAATGCCGACAGGAGCAAACGTCCAAACGGGTTGAAATTCATTTTAAAATCTGAAAAACCTGTGACCGGGTTCAAAAAAAGGAAAAGCTAAACAGTATTAAACTGAATAAACTGCATCCCGCGAAATATTTTTCTCAACAATACCGGAATTCATCCGATAACTAACAACACAATATTTAGTGACGGGTTCAATATGGTTGACAAACAGTTGGCAATACCATCTAATCCCCCGAGCTACCTATGCTGTCCAACATTGGGTATTTAAAGGAAAACTTGTGCCGCTAGCGCAACTATTTAAACGGACTACGCCGCCTATTATCGGCCTGGATATCAGTTCAACAGCGGTAAAACTGCTGGAACTGAGCAAAAGCGGATCACGCTACCGTGTCGAAAGCTACGCGGTGGAGCCGCTTCCCCCCAATTCAGTTGTTGAAAAAAATATCACGGATATTGAAGCGGTTGGCGAAGCCATCCGGCGTGCTGTGAAGCGCTCCGGTACGCGCACCCGCCATGCTGCCGTGGCCGTAGCCGGCTCATCCGTCATTACCAAGTCCATCCCGATGCCGGCCGGACTCTCTGCTGATGACATGGAGAGCCAGATCGAGTTCGAGGCGGACCAGTATGTGCCCTATCCGCTCGACGAGGTCAATCTTGATTTCGAGGTGCTTGGCCCCTCGGAGAAGAACCCCGATACCGTTGATGTGTTGCTCGCTGCATGCCGCAGCGAAAACGTCGATTTGCGCAGCGCCGCGGTTGAGACCGGCGGCCTCACCACCCAGGTCATGGATGTCGAGTCATTCGCCAGTGAAAACGCCTTCGCGCTGCTGACCGACCAGACCCCGAACAACGGGGTGGAAAAAACCATCGCCGTCATCGACGTTGGCGCCACCATGACCACGCTGAATGTCATGGATGATTTAAAAAGTATCTATACACGTGATACGGTATTCGGCGGCAAGCAACTGACTGAGGAAATCATGCGCCGTTATGGTCTCTCCTACGAAGAGGCCGGTATGGCAAAACGCCAGGGTGGGCTGCCGGAGAACTATGTCGCGGATGTGCTGGAGCCGTTCAAGGAAGCGATGGCCCAGCAAACCAGCCGTTCACTGCAATTCTTTTACTCATCCAGCCCGCACAGCAAGGTAGATCACGTGGTGCTGGCCGGTGGCAGCGCCTCTATTCAGGGTGTTGACGAACTGATCCAGGAACGGCTCGGCGTCGAAACCAGTATCGCCAACCCGTTCGCTTCCATGTCCCTGTCTGCACGTGTTAAACCGCAGATACTCAGCAATGATGCACCTTCCCTGCTGATTGCCTGTGGACTTGCCCTGAGGAGCTTCGACTAACATGGCAAAGATCAACCTGCTGCCGTGGCGCGAGGAGCAGCGCAAACTGAAACAACAGGAATTTGCCTTCATGTCGGGCGGCGCGGCAGTCATTGCCGGCCTGATCGTACTGCTTGCGCATTTACACGTAGACGGCATGATCAGTAATCAGGATACACGCAATACCTTCATTGAAAGCGAGATTGAAATCCTCGACGAGCGTATCGGGCGCATCAAGGAACTGGAAAAACTCAAGGCAGACCTGCTGGCACGCATGAATGTCATCCAGGAGCTGCAGCACAGCCGCCCGCAGAGCGTCCACCTCATGGACGAAATGGTCCGCACACTGCCGGATGGTGTTTACCTCAACAAATTCGTCCAGAAAGACAAGGAACTGTCGATGAACGGCATTGCCCAGTCGAATGCCCGGGTGTCGGACTACATGCGTAATATCGACAGTTCCGATTGGCTGGCCGACCCGAGTCTCGATCAGATCAAGACCACCGAGGAAAACCGGCGCCGGCTTGCCAACTTCCAGTTGCAGGGCAAGCAGAAAGTACTCAAGCAGCACGCGGGTGACGTGGCACCGGATGAGGAAGGATCATGAATCTTGATCTCAATGAACTGGACCTGACCAATGTCGCCCGCTGGCCGGCCGCTGCGCGCGCCGTGGTGATCATCTTTATCATCGGCGGCGTGATTTTCCTCGGTTACTGGTTTCACACCAAGGACCAGCTGGTACAGCTGGAAGAGGCCGAGCAGCACGAACTGGATCTGAAAGTGATTTTCGAGAAAAAGGCCCAGCAGGCTACCAACCTCGAGGCCTATGAGCAACAGCTCGAGGAAATGGGTGAATCTTTCGGCGCCATGCTGCGCCAGCTACCGAACAAGACCGAGGTTGCCGACCTGCTGGTGGATGTTTCCCAGACCGGGCTGGCGAGTGGCCTCGAATTCGAGCTGTTCAAGCCACAGGCGGAACTGCCACGTGAATTCTATGCCGAGCTGCCAATCAACATCCAGGTCATCGGCAGGTACCATGAATTCGGGGAATTTATCAGCGGTGTTGCAGCCCTGCCGCGTATCGTCACGGTCCACGATGTCAAGATATCACCACGCGAAAAAGACGGCAGTTTGCTGGTCATGAACCTGATTGCCAAGACCTACCGTTACCTCGAAGAAGATGAACGGGCACCAGAGGAAGGGCAGCAGTAATGAAGATCCATGGCAACCAGCTGAAAAACTGGGTCACAGTACTGTCACTGGCAGGCATGCTCACGGCGTGCTCGGGCGAACCAACCGCGGATCTCTCGACCTACATCGAGGAAGTGAAGAGTCAGCAAAATTCCTCGATCGAACCCCTGCCGGAATTTAAACCATTCGACTCGTTCGAATATGCCGCCAGCGAGCTGCGTGACCCGTTTACCGCCCCGATTTTCTCGCACGCACCGGCTACCATGGCACTGGCCACCGGCAACAGCGGCATACAACCCGACTTTGACCGCCCGACCGAGCCGCTGGAAGAGTACCCGCTCGACAGCCTGCGCATGGTCGGCACCCTGGAACAGCGTGAAGAAGCCTGGGCGCTGGTCCTGGATACCGATGACACCATCCATCGCGTACAGGGTGGTAACTACGTGGGCCAGAATCACGGCAAAATCATCCGGGTAACAGAATTTGAACTTGAACTTACGGAAATCATTCCTGATGGACTCGGTGGCTGGATGGAACGCCCGGCTTCTATCGCAATCAGCGAATAATCCCACGGGGGAATCGTAATGACCGCACTATGCACTCATCGACCACTGGCACGCACATTCATGTTCGGCATGGCTTTGCGCAGACTGGCATCGAACAGCCTCAAGGCGCTGCTGATGACCGGCACCCTGCTGCTGCTTGGCGGTCTGCCTGCAGTTCATGCTGCGGAAGTGAGCAATTCCCTGAAAGCAGTCGATTTCTCCCGTCTCCCTGGTAACAAGGCCCAGATTATCCTGACTCTGGAACATCCGGCCAGCACCCCGCTGAGCTTCACCATCGACAACCCGGCTCGAATCGCACTCGACTTCCCCGGCACGAAAAACCGGCTGGGTCAGCGCAACCAGGAAATCGGAATCGGGATGGCCCATAGCCTGACTTCTGTCGAGGCCCAGGGGCGTACCCGCGTGGTCATCAACCTGACCGAAATGGTGCCCTACGAGGCCCATGCCGAGGGTAACCAGGTCATCCTGACCCTGCAGGGTGGTGGCAAACTGCAGTCTACTGCCAGCGCCGCAATCTCGGCCGCCAAGGGCGGCCCGATGCCGGAGATCACCAATGTAGATTTCCGCCGTGGTGAAAACGGCGAGGGCCGTATCATCGTCACCCTGTCGGACCCGTCAGTTCCGGTCGACATGCAGCAGGAATCCGGCAGAATCGTGGTCGACTTCTACCGCTCCAGGCTGCCCGAGGAACTCGCACGCCGGCTGGACGTACTGGATTTCGCCACCCCGGTGAAAACTATCGATACCTATGCACGTGGCGAAAATGTCCACATGGTCATCACCCCGATGGGCAACTATGACCACCTGGCCTACCAGACAGACAACATCTTCACCATTGAGGTGCGCGCGGTCACCGCGGAAGAAGCCGAGGAAGCCAAGAAAGACGAGTTGGGATTTTCCGGCGAGCGTCTGTCGCTCAACTTCCAGGACATCGAGGTACGCTCGGTACTGCAGCTGATCGCCGATTTCACCGGTATCAATGTAGTCGTCAGTGACACCGTCAGCGGCAGCCTGACCCTGCGCCTCAAGAACGTTCCCTGGGACCAGGCACTGGATATCATCCTGAAGACCAAGGGACTCGGCATGCGCCAGACCGGCAATGTCATGCTGATCGCACCGAGCGAGGAAATCACGGCCCGCGAGAAACTGGAACTCGAGGCCCAGAAGCAGATCGAGGAACTCGAGCCACTGTATTCCGAATTCATCCAGGTCAACTACGCCAAGGCAGCCGACATCGCCTCCCTGCTAGTCAGTGACCAGACCACCATGCTCTCGGAACGTGGCATGGCCACCATCGATGACCGCACCAATATCCTGCTGGTACAGGATACGGCGTCCAAGCTGGTCGACATTCGCAAGCTGGTTGCACGCCTGGACATCCCGGTACGCCAGGTACTGATTGAATCCCGTATCGTCATTGCCAATGACGATTTTGCCAAGGATCTCGGTGTCAAGTTCGGCCTGTCAAGAAACACATCCTTTCCCAATAACAGCAACCGGGCGATCGTCGGCGGTAAAATTGATGGCGACACCGACTTCGGCGGGACTACTGCCTTTGAGTCACCGGCAGGGTCCGGGATCGAGGGCCTGATCACCGACCTGGGCGTTGCCAACCCGACCGGCGCCCTCGGACTGGCCATCGGTAGAATCGGAGACAAGCTGCTGCAGCTGGAGTTGAATGCCATGGAGATGGAAGGCCGCGGCGAAGTGATCTCCAGCCCGCGGGTGCTGACCTCGAACCAGAAGGCCGCGTACATCGAATCGGGTACGGAAATTCCCTACCAGGAAGCAGCCTCCAGCGGCGCGACCAGCGTACAGTTCAAGAAGGCCGTGCTTAGCCTGAACGTCACCCCGCAGATCACGCCGGATGACCGCATCATCATGGACCTCGTGGTAAACAAGGACAGTGTCGGCCAGGTATTTCAAAATGTGCCCAGTATCGACACCAAGGAAGTGGCCACCCAGGTGCTTGTCAACAACGGCGAAACGCTGGTACTTGGCGGCATCTACGAACGGGAAACCATCGATGAAGTGGACCGGGTACCGTTCTTCGGCGAACTCCCCATGATCGACTGGCTGTTCAAGACGACCCGGCATTCCGACGACAAGTCCGAACTGCTCATCTTCGTAACCCCGAAGATCGTAAAGGAAAGCTTCCGTCTCTGATAACCGATTGTTGCTGGTACTTGCCAGCATCTGCCCGGCATGAAGATGCCGGGCAGTTTGTTTTTGACGGGCCCAATGGGGTCCGGAAAATCCACCATCGGCCGCCAGCTGGCAAAACAGCTTGGCATGGAATTCCACGACAGTGACCACGAGATCGAACACCGCACCGGCGTCGACATCCCGCTGATTTTCGAAATCGAGGGCGAACAGGGTTTCCGTAAACGGGAGCACATCGTCATCGATGAACTCACACAGCTACCGGACATCGTGCTGGCAACCGGCGGTGGTGTCATCCTCGATCCCGACAACCGCAAGCACCTCGGCCAGCGCGGCCGCGTCATCTACCTGCATACCCCGGTCGATGTGCAGCTGGCGCGTACTTCCAGTGACCGCAACCGCCCGTTACTGCAGACCGGGGACCCGCGCCAGCGTCTCGAGGACCTGATGCAGGTCCGTGAACCCCTGTACCTGGAAACCGCCGACCTGGTCATCAACACGGTCGGCAAGCGGGTGCGTGACGTGGTCCGGGAGATTGTGGCACAACTTAACTGACCCGTATATTAAAGGGGTCAGAGCACAATTTTTCCTAATATTCGATCTGGCGAATATTAGGAAAAATTATGCTCTGACCCCATAATGGCTACATGAAAACACTGACAGTCGATTTCGGTGCACGCAGCTACCCGATTCATATCGGGCAGCAGTTGCTGCAGCAACCGGAACTGGTGACAAAACATATCCACGGCCGCCAGGTCATGGTGGTCAGTAATGAAACCGTCGCACCCCTGTACCTGGATACGGTGCTCGCGCTGCTTGATGATTTCGATGTGGCCACCGTGATACTCCCCGACGGCGAGCAGTACAAGAACCTCGATACCCTGAATACCGTCTTCGATGCACTGCTGGAGCAGCGTTTCAACCGCGGCTGCACCCTGGCCGCACTCGGCGGTGGCGTAGTCGGGGACATCACCGGATTTGCCGCGGCCAGTTACCAGCGCGGCGTGGCCTTCCTGCAATTCCCGACCACGCTGCTGGCACAGGTCGATTCCTCGGTCGGTGGCAAGACCGGGGTCAACCATGCCCTGGGGAAAAACATGATCGGCGCCTTCCACCAGCCCGGCTGCGTCCTGATCGACACCGACACGCTGGACACACTCGATGATCGCCAGCTGGCGGCGGGCATCGCCGAGGTCATCAAGTACGGGCTGATCCACGACGCGGATTTCTTCCACTGGCTGGAACAGCACATGACTGATCTGAAGGCACGCGACCAGCAGGCACTGGCGTATGCCATTGAGCACTCCTGCCGGATCAAGGCAGCGATTGTCGCGGCCGACGAGCGCGAAAGCGGGCTGCGCGCCCTCTTGAACCTCGGACATACCTTCGGTCATGCCATCGAAACCGGTACCGGCTACGGCAACTGGCTGCATGGCGAGGCCATCGCCACCGGCATGCTGATGGCCGCCGACCTGTCGGCACGTCATGGCTGGGTGAGCAGCGCTGACGTGGAACGCATTGCCGCCCTGCTGCAACAGGCGGACCTGCCGCTGCAACCGCCTGCAGAAATGGATGCGGACCGGTTCACCCGGCTGATGTCCGTGGACAAAAAGGTACTCGATGGCGGTCTGCGGCTGGTGCTGCTCAAGTCCATCGGCCAGGCCGTGGTCACCGATGATTTCGAGACCCGCCTGCTGGACGAAACGCTGGGTTCAGTCGCCTGACTGTGAGTAACAAAGGAAAAGGGGACGGAGGCATTTTTTTCAGACTATGGAAGATCCAACAACGGTAACGAAAAAAATGCCTCCGTCCCCTTTTCCAGCACTGGCGCCATATGCAGTCACTGATGACTGCTCCCGGGGCCGCTGCCATGCCGAGCCCGGACCGGGAATGCGCAGCGAGTTCCAGCGTGACCGTGACCGCATCATCCACTCCGCCGCCTTCCGGCGCCTCGAATACAAGACCCAGGTATTCGTCAACCATGAAGGCGACCTGTTCCGCACCCGGCTGACGCATTCCATCGAGGTCGCGCAAATTGCGCGCTCGATTGCACGCGCACTGCACCTGAACGAGGACCTGACCGAGGGCATCGCCCTGGCCCACGATCTCGGGCATACCCCCTTCGGACACGCCGGCCAGGACGCACTGAATGCCTGCATGCAGGACTACGGCGGTTTCGAGCACAACCTGCAGTCACTTCGCGTCGTTGACAAACTGGAAGAACGCTATGCGGAGTTTCCCGGCCTCAACCTGACCTTCGAAACTCGCGAGGGCATACTCAAGCATTGCTCACACAAGCATGCCGAGTCCCTGGGTGACATCGGGCGCCGCTTCATCGAGCGCCGGCAACCGTCACTGGAAGCCCAGCTGACCAACCTCGGCGATGAAATCGCCTACAACAGCCACGATGTCGATGACGGCCTGCGTTCCGGACTGATTGCAGTCGAGGAGCTTGCCGATGTCGCCCTGTTCCAGCAACAGTATGCAGACGTGCGTTCGAAGTACCCGGATCTTGCACCGCGCCGGACCATCCACGAAGTCGTGCGCCGGCTGATCAACTGCCAGGTCGTCGACCTGGTCGAAACCAGCACCCGTAACCTGGAACAGGCTGCACCGGCCGGTATCGAGGCAGTCCGCGCACATGACGGGCCACTAATCTGTTTCAGCACTGCCATGCGCGAACAGAACCTGGAGCTGAAACGCTTCCTGCGCAATAATCTCTACCGGCATTACCGGGTACACCGCATGAGCGCCAAGGCCGCGCAGACCATCACCGCCCTGTTCGAGGCCTTCAATGACGATACCCGCCTGTTGCCGGACGAAGCGCAACAAAAATCCAGTGAGCTTGAAAATATCCATGGCCGGGACGGCCGCGCCCGCGCCGTGGCCGACTACATCGCCGGCATGACCGACCGCTACGCCATCGCCGAATACGAGCGGGTGTTTAACCCGTCGATATAAGTATTCTTGTCACGGACCATGCAGCCTGGAGAAAGCCATAAGGCCGGAATCCGGGGATGGTTGCATGAATTGAAATAGTGGGTATTCGATCTGACAGGCATCGTCAGATCACAGCAAGCCTCGCTCGCTCACATGGAGGACCGGAGACTACAATGAGTTGCCGTTCCCCGGAACCAGGTAACCACGCTGATGAGGAGCTTCTAAAACGGGAAGTCCATCGGCCAGAATACGTCATTCACCAAATCGCGGTAAACGGCAGATTATACCCGCATACACGACATTCAGAATCAATGCATGATGTTGAGAGATTGGGTGCGCTGCCCGGGCACTGGATTGCAGTCACTGCTCAGGGACTGGCGGTGCAGTTGGTATGCAAGAACGTGCTCGCCGATCGGTACACCCTGCGCCTCCTGAGCAGTCGCCTTGACGGAGGCGATGATCTGCGTGGATACTCGACATTTAACCTTCGGTAGGAATGGTCGATGGAAACTTCAAGCCTTGTTGCGGCGTTGTTCCTTACCCTCCTTCTCGTCGGGTGCTCATCTGCACCGAAACTGATGCCTACCCCGAATATTTACGCCGACAGCGGTAGCTACCCCGAGTTGAGTGTTCCCCATGGCTTGAAGAGCAACCAGATCGATTTACTGTTCGTCACGGACCGAGCGCCGGAGACGACCGCTGACGGCATGCTGGAATACGGAACCGGGCGTTCGGCATCAGTGGGATTTGGCTCAGCAATCGTCGAGATCGGAAACGACCTACCCTGGCAAAAGCTGGTTGCAATGAGTGAAACGGCTTCCCGATCCACCTCGCCCCCGGTTCGCGTCACATCGCGAAATGAGCTTGGCCGGTTTCCGGCAACCCCGCATGCCTTCCTGGTCGTCGACGGAGAGGTCAGAGAAGATCCCGAGGTACAGGCCGAGTACAACCGGGTGGCCTCACAGTTTCGCCAGGAAATCAATCGGCGGATGGCGCAGACCGGTAGCAATGAGGTACACATTTTCATTCACGGCTTCAACAATTCCTTTGACTGGGCCGCCGTTTCATTGGCTGAGCTCTGGCATTTCCTCGGACGCCAGGGTGTGCCACTGCTCTATTCATGGCCAGCTGGAAGAGGGGGATTGTTCGGATACTTCGTTGATCGCGAATCCGGCGAGTTTACGATCTACCACCTGAAGAACCTGATCCGATTACTAGCGTCGTTCCCGGAGGTGGAACGGATCAACCTCCTCGCCCACAGTCGCGGCAGCGGCGTAGCTGCCACCGCGCTACGCGAGCTGATCATCGAAGCCAGAGCCGCAGGGCTGAACCCGCGTGAACACTTTCGAATCGAGAATCTGATCCTGGCGGCGCCGGACGTCGACTTTGATATCGTGCGTCAACGCCTCATGGCAG
>QIFB01000049.1 GCA_003230545.1 Gammaproteobacteria bacterium
CTTGAATCAGTCAGGGTTGAATCGACCCGGGAACACGGCATCGACCCGGACTGGGTGGAAGCTGTCACGTTTGCCTGGCTGGCAAAACAGCATCTCGCGGGAAAGCCGGGGAATATTCCGGCGGTGACCGGCGCCCGCCACCCGGTCGTGCTGGGCAACCTGCACCCTGCCCGTTCCGGTTAAAAAACAGACAGCCTTACCTCTGATCGAGCAGGCTGCACCTATTGAGCGTGCATCCGCCGTCCCCGGCAGGAACCCCAGTCAGGGAACGCTGCAAGTCCCTCCCTGGACGCTCAACGGCTTCATCCCTGAAGCCGATGTCCCTGACTGGGGTTCCTGCCGGGTACACCGGATTGCATGACGCAACAGTCTGTACGGTCAATCGGGGTCCAGGGGAGGGGTTGCTAAAGACCGTTGGCCGCAGGGATGCGGCCATCGAGCGTACGATGTACAGGGATGTACGAGTGTCGCGGGAGGCAGGATGCCGGGAGCGACCAGCAGCGGGTCTTTAGCAACCCCTCCCCTGGGGCTCGAGTGACCTTGCTCGGAATGTGCAACCTGCTCGACCAGGGAAAGTACCAAACAGGCTACCGCTCCGGGATGGGCGTGTAGTCGCGCACGTCGTAACCGGTATAGATCTGGGTCGGCCTGAAGATACGGTTCTGGGCAACCTGCTGCCGCCAGTGCGCCAGCCAGCCAGCCGTACGTGCGACAGCAAAAATGGACGTGAACTGGTCCGGCGGGATGCCGATCTCGCGGTACAGAATGCCGGAGTAATAATCAATGTTGGCGTAGATTCCCTTGGGTGCGAGGGTTTCCTCGCAGGCCTCTTCAAGCGCCAGCGCCGTTTCGAACATCGGACTGACATTGCCCCTGGATTCCGCCAGCTCCATCATGAGTTTCTGTAACAGGGTGGCCCGCGGGTCCTTCACCTTGTATTCGCGATGCCCCATCCCCCAGATAACTTCCTTGGCCGCGAGCTTCTTGTCCAGCCAGGGGCGGGCATTCTCCGGCTTGCCGATCTCCTGCAGCATCTGGATCACGTGCTCATTGGCGCCGCCGTGCAGCGGTCCTGCCAGTGTGCCGATGGCTGCGGCGATGACATAGGATGGCATGGCCAGCGTGGAACCGGTGATCATGGCGGCGAATGTCGATGCATTGATGGTGTGCTCGGCATGCAGGATAAAACTCACGTCCATGATGCGTGCAACCAGCGGATCCGGCTCGACCCCGTTATGAAACATGTACAGGAAATTGGCCGCGTAGCTCAGGTCATTCCGCGGCTGCGTGGGATCATTGCCGATACGCATCTGCTGCCACATGGCAACGATGGTGGCCATCCGTGCAAGGATGCGGATTGACTGGCCATGCACGTACTTGTCACTTTCATCGCCCGGACTGCGGATCTGCACCGGTATGTCATTCGGATAAAACATACCAAGACTGGCCACCGCGGTCTGCAACATTTCCATCGGGTGACCGGTTTTCGGCATCGTCTTCATGATGTCGCGGATGTTGTATTTCACCCGCCGGTGCTCGCGCAATTGCGCATCAAACTCTGCCAGTTGTCTAGTCGAAGGCAACTCACCGTCCAGCAGCAGGTAGGCCGTTTCCTCGAACGTGCTGTTTTCCGCCAGGTCGACAATGCGGTAACCGCGATATGTCAGGATGCCCTGCTTGCCATCCAGATAGGATATATCCGACTTGGTAGCGGGAACGCCTTCCAGGCCCGGCTGATATTCACTCATAACACATCCTCTGGTAATGAAAAATCACCTGTACCAGGCGCCTGATCACAACATCTGTTTATATTCAGACTACGCCTCTGTCAGCGCGTTCCTGCCCGGGGCCCGCAAGCATAACAAAATGTGGCGCATCGACACGGCACACTGTCAGCTACAGAAACAACAAGGGGGCATAAAAGCCCCCCTGCATAAGGAATCAACCGGGTTGTCAGACAGAAAAGGAAGAGCCGCACCCGCAGGTGGTGGTTGCATTCGGGTTGCGTACCACAAACTGGGCACCCTCCAGTCCTTCCGTGTAATCGACTTCTGCACCAATCAGGTATTGATAGCTCATCGGGTCGATAACCAGGGAAACATCACCGTTATCTATGGTGATGTCACCTTCTTCGATATTTTCATCGAAAGTAAAACCGTACTGGAATCCCGAGCAGCCTCCGCCCGAAACATAGATACGCAGTTTCAGATTCGGATTTTTCTCCTCTTCAATCAGGTGCTTGACCTTGCCAGCCGCGGCATCGGTAAACTTCATGTCGGGGGCGACGGTGGTAGCAATTTCAATCATCAGATCCTGCCTCGCGAAAACTATTTCCTGACTACTGGAAAATTATGTCATTTTCCGAGTATTTTGGTCAAGTATTATAGTCACTATCCTTACCCGAGCCGGTCTGTTCACGATCAAAACTCACTATCGACGCGGAAGATTCGTTATTGTGCAGCAGACTGCCGTTGACCGCAGCACCCATCGCCATTTCAATCAGGTTGTAATAGACGTCACCGGTCACCCTGGCATTGGCAGCCATTTCAATACGTTCAGCCGAGTGCACATCACCGGTCACTGACCCGTTCAAAACGATATTGGGCACGAGCACATCGCCTTCAATATTGCCATGCTCGCTGACCGTAAGCACAGACGCTGAACCCTCTTCAGCAATCACACGGCCCTTTACCGTTCCATCGACAAGCAGTCCACCTGAAAAATGCAGATCACCCTCGATCCGGGTATTTTTCCCGATAATGGTCTCTACCCTCGTACCGGGTACCTTGTCTTTTTTACCTTTTCCTAACATAGGTATACTCCTGCTGTTCAGGCCTCACTGGCGGGCCACTTGATAATCTGTTCAACAATATCCGGCGCCTTCTTTCCCGTGGGCCGGATCGTTAACCTGACTTCCTGTGCCTTGAATCCCTCGGGCAGAATAACCGTTCCGGTCAGGTGCTGATAATAACGGAACCGGAATTTCAAATTGTCGACCTGGTCTTTGGTAACGGCCGCCAGGTCAAGCTCCTGTAGCTCGCCATTGGCCTTGCCCGTGATGCTCCATTCTACAACTCCGGTCACATCGCGATCATTGCGTTTCAACTGGGTCAGGACAAGATCATACCGGAACTGGCCCGGCTGCAGTCCTTTCTCGAGTTCAAATCGATGCAGATACAAACCCGGTTTCACATCACCGGGTGAAACAATTCCCCGGTAAAATTCCATTTCCTCGCGTGCAGTCTGCAGTTCGTTCTGCAATGCGCCCAGCTCGTCCTGTACCTCCTGCGTCGCCTGCCGGTCGATACTGCTGGAGCGATCAAGAATCGCCACCCGTTCACGCAGAGATTCACTTTCATCGACCAGCAGTTCATATACATTTTCCAGCTGTGCATGCTCCTGGCGCAGCGATTCCAGCTCGGTTACCCCGTGCACCTTGCCGAGCTCATAGATCCACCACGCGGAATAAACCAGTAGCGCCAGTGACAGCACTACGGCAACCTCGATCAGCAGCCTACGCAGCATGGCATACAGCCGTTACGCGGAACCTGGTAAACCATGACATGGATTCCGGTGCCGCGGCTGGTACCCGGTCACAAAAACGCAGCACACAGCAGACCATCACGGGATCAGTGCGATATCCGCCAGACCAAGCGACTCGTTAAATCCCTGCATGATATTCATATTCTGTACGGCCTGGCCGGCGGCCCCCTTGACCAGGTTATCAATGACCGATAGCACCACGGCAACACCACCCGGCTGTGGCTGATGGACAGCAATACGGCAGTGATTGGAACCACGCACACTGCGGGTTTCCGGGTGCGATCCGGCCGGCAGTATGTCTACGAAGTACTCATTACTGTAGCGTGCTTCATACAGGGCCTGCAGGTCCCGGTCGGGATCGCTCAACCTGGCATACAGGGTGGCATGGATCCCGCGAATCATGGGGGTCAGGTGCGGCACGAAGGTCAGGCCGACCGGCCGGGTTGCCGCTAACTCCAGACCCTGGCGTATTTCCGGCAAATGCCGGTGACCCGGTACGGCATAGGCGTTGAAGTTTTCGCTCGCCTCGCACAGCAGGGTACCGGTTGCTGCTTTTCTACCAGCACCGCTGACACCGGACTTGGCGTCGGCAATCAGACCATCCATATCCACCACCTGTGCCTCGACCAGTGGCAGAAAACCAAGCTGCACGGCGGTCGGGTAACAGCCGGGATTGGCAATCAGTTGCGCTGCGCGGATCGCGTCCCGGTTGGTCTCGGGCAGACCATAGACGGCCTGGTCGAGGTAATCGGGACAGGCATGCGGTATGCCATACCATTGTTCCCAGGTTTCCGGGTCCTTGAGTCTGAAATCGGCCGCGAGGTCGATGACACGTACGCCGGCACTGATCAATTGCGGCACCATGGTCATGGCCGTGCCATTCGGGGTTGCGAAAAACACGGTTTCGCATTCACACAGGCGCCCGATCTCCGGTTGTGAAAACCGTAGATCGACATGACCACGCAGATTCGGGAACAGGTCGGCCACCTCCCGGCCCTCCTCGGAACGGGAGGTGATCACATCCAGGGATACTTCCGGATGACCGGCAAGCAGCCGCAGCAGCTCAACCCCGGTATAACCCGTACCGCCAACAATACCTGCCCTGATCATCGTCCTGTCATCCGACCCTGTTGTTAACCCGATGGTTGCTCAGCAAACCAGCAGGGAAAATAACCCGTTTGAATATATAAAGAAACCTCTGATCATTTTACAATAGCCCGACGCAGACCGGTCACCCCTGCACATCAGGCGGGTAATCGCATCTTAACGCTACAGGAGCCACCTTGTTCAAGGACCGCTGGAACCAATGGCTGGATGACCTGGGCCTGCGTGTCTCCAGTCTGGATGCACTGCCGCAACTAACCATGCTCGCAATCCCGGTTGGTCTGCTGTCCGGGGGCGTCATCATCCTGTTCCGGATGCTGGTGGAGTCCAGCCAGGGCCTGCTCTTCGATAGCAACGAGGTAGAGAACTACGAAACACTGGCGCCGCTGCTCCGCCTGTTACTGCCGCTGGCAGGCGGCCTCCTGATTGGCCTGCTCTGGCAATACCTGAAGAAAAGCACCCGTCAGGTCGGGATCGTTCACGTCATGGAGCGCCTGAATTATCACCAGGGGCACCTGCCGCTGGGCAATGCCCTCGCCCAGTTTGTTGGTGCCGCACTCAGCATCATCAGTGGCCACTCCGTCGGGCGCGAAGGTCCGAGCGTACACCTCGGCGCGACCAGCGGCAGCCAGCTGGGGCGCTGGCTGCGCCTGCCCAACAACAGCAGGCGCACCCTGGTCGCCTGTGGTGTTGCCGCAGCCATTGCCGCCTCGTTCAACACCCCGCTGGCCGGGGTCATCTTCGCCATGGAAGTGGTCATGATGGAATACTCGCTGGTCAGCTTCGGCCCGGTGATCATGGCCGCGGTCACAGCAACCACCCTGACACGCGCGATGTATGGTTCCATGCCCGCCTTCATCGTTCCCAGCATGCAGCTCGGTTCCTTGCTCGAACTGCCCTACGTCATCCTGATGGGCATGGTCCTGGGAACCCTGGCGGCGCTGTTCATCGCCCTGCTGCAACGCTTCACCGGACTGGTAACCGGCTGGCCGGTGTGGACCCGCTGCACGCTGGCGGGGCTGGCCACGGGACTCATTGCCATGGTGGTGCCCGAGGTTATGGGTATCGGCTATGAGACGGTCAACCACGCACTGCTCGGCAACATGGGGCTGTTACTACTGGCCGGTATCGCCCTGGCCAAGCTGATTGCAACCGCAGCAGGCCTGGGTCTGGGGCTGCCGGGCGGACTGATCGGCCCCACCTTCGTGATCGGTGCAGCTGCCGGGGGCGCCATGGGAATCATCGCCGATGTATGGCTGCCGGGTGATATCGCCTCACCTGCCTTCTATGCCATGATCGGTATGGGCACCATGATGGGCGCGACACTGCATGCGCCACTGGCTGCACTGACGGCCATGCTCGAGCTGACGGCCAACCCGAACATCATCCTTCCCGGTATGCTGGCGCTGATTGCCGGGGGCCTGGTAAGCCGTGAGTTATTTGGAAAGCAATCCGTGTACATCGAACTGATGCGTACCGGCGGACTCGACTACCGGCATAACCCGCTGACCCAGACCCTGCGCCGCATGGGGGTGGCGAGCATCATGGAGCGCCGCATCAAGACACTCCCGTCCGAGGTCGAGCACTCCACTGCAATGGATGCCTTGGCGAACGAACCCAAATGGATCATCATCACCAGGGACAGTAAACCGGCCTACCTGATGCCGGCGGCCGACGTTGCGCGGTTTCTCCAGGACAAGGAAGACGGGGACACCATTGACCTGACCGAAATTCCGGCCGATCGTAACGAAATTCAATCCGTTGATTTTCAGGCCACCCTGCAGGAGGCCCTCAGCCTGCTGAACAGCTCGGACGCGGAAGCGCTGTATGTTATCCGGCGCACCACCCCCGGCATCGAGCGGGTACTCGGTGTACTGACCCGCAAGGATATCGAAAGCAGTTACCGCGTAGATTAATCACCCCCGTCATCCCGGTTCAGCGCAACCACCTCTCCCGCTTGCGATACATTACAACTGTAAAGGTAGTATTGATCTTCCCCAGTGGGCTGCAGATAGACATATTCAACCCCGCCTACATAGTAACCGGCACTGGTTTTTTCAACCTTGCCCGAATCAAGCAGGCGCGCATAACCCACTTGCGCCAGCGCAGCAAGCGCTGCCTTGCGGCAGGCTTCTCCGGCATTCCAGGCATCGGCATCCAGCATCCGGCTGATCCAGCTGTCCACGACCGGTAGTTCTTCCTTTGCAATCAGCAAGCCGACTGCGCCGAATATCAACAAGGGAATTACCCGTTGCCTGCGCCGCCGGTATTCACGCTCACGTCGCTGTGCGCTTTCAGAGCGTACTGAACGAAACGTCTCTTTTTCCTTTCTGCTCATCCTGCCGGCGGGGTGGCGATGCCTTCGATCTCGATCGTTACATGATGGATACGGGGTAATTGCGCCTTCACTTCGGCGGCCAGTTCCTCGATGATGGTTTCGGTACGCTCCAGGGTTGCCTGTGCTGCTGCGCGTGCAAGGCAGTATCCCTTTATCTTCGGGTCATCCCGCCGTGAATCGGACATCATGTCGAGATACTGCTGCTCGTATTCAGCGATACGCGGGTGCAGTGTGGCAACCACCGCCTCCTCACGCAGCTCGATTTCCGCAACCAGGATGGTGTGCTCGTCATCGAGGATGATAGACCGCAGGTCATGGTAGCGCTCCACCTCGTGATGTTCGGCAACGACCTGGCTGAAGATTGCCTCTGCCTTCTTGTCACGTACATCGGACAACAGCCGCATATTCACCGCGCCGAGATAGAAGGCCGCCACCCCGAGGAGCAGCGCAATCATCACGGAAAAGGCGATATCCCAGGCCGGGTTCCCGCTGACATGCGTCAGGGTGATACCTGCACCGGCGAGCAGCACACCGAACGTGGCAATGGAATCCTCCAGCACAATGGCAACCAGCGTTGGTCGTTCTGACGTGGCTATGTAGCGCAGAAAACGGGTTTCACCAGCCAGTCGCATTTCGTGTTTCAGCGCACGCACGGCCACAATAAGTGAATACCCGTCCAGCAGGAAGGCAATAACCAGGACAAACCCGGCAATCCATACAGGCTCGATACCGATGCCAAAAAAATCAAGCGGTACCACCTCCGGCCGGTATGTGAGTTGCGACCAGGAGTGCCAGGCATGTGCAATACCCAGGCCACTGCCGATTGAAAACAGGCCGATGGCACTCCACAGGTTCCAGAGATACTTCTTCTGCCCGTGCCCGAAGGCGTATTCTTCATCCGGTGGCCGGTCAACCTCGCGCAGACCCAGCAATAACAGGGCCTGGTTGAGGCTGTCCATCAGGCTGTGGATGGCCTCGTTCATCATCGAGGCCGAGTACACAAGCAGCGCCGCAAAAAATTTCAGCACGGTCAGGACCGTGTTGGCCACCAGTGCGGTAATAACTGCCTTGCGGGTTG